>JAUIED010000015.1 GCA_030428905.1 Gammaproteobacteria bacterium | reverse complement strand
ATGGATACATCAAACCACCAGGACGACGGCGAGAGCCTTGCCGATCTGATCCGCCAGGCGCAACGCACCCACGAGATCATCGAGGCTGTGGACTTCGACAAACTGCGCGCCCACGACGCAGAAGAGGTCGCCAAGCTCGACGGCGTGCACGAGGCGTTGTCGAAGCTCTCCGAAGGCGAGCAGGTGCAGCGCGTGGACGGGGTAGACGAGGTGGACAACCTCGATCCGGCCTTCGCCATTCGCAACGAACTCATGATGTTGCTGGACGAGAACGGTCTCGGCGAGCGCCTGAGCCGCATCTATACCCTCGGCCTGCGCGGCAGCCAACCCGGCAGCAAGCCGCTGGAGATCGTGCCGCATCGGGAAGGTCTGCCGGCATTCGACGTGGTCATCGCGCCGAACTACGCTCCGGCGGATGGTGCGCACGGCATCTTCGTGTCCTATAGCGGTGTGTTCTCGGCGCATGTTGCCGAGCCGATCACCCGACACCACTGGAAGATTCTGCGCAGCCAGCCGTACGACGACAACGACGAGCTGGTGAGTATCGTCAAGCGGTACCTGAACCCGCCGGACTGACCTTTCACGTACACTGGCGCGGTGATTATCCGCGCCTTTCTATCGCTGCTCATCGCCGCCGCCCTTGCCGCTGTATGCGCGCGCCTGCACGCAATGCTGGCGCCGGAGCTGCAGCTCGCCACCCGCATGACCGGCGAACATTGGTATGGCCTGCGCGCCGATGGACGCCATGTTGGATACTTCCGCACCCGAGCACGCTTCGATGCCGCCGGCAGTTGGACCTACAACTCGCAGACTCACATCCTCATGCAGCCTGGCCAACCGTTGAACATCGAAAAGTCCCTGAGGTTTGCACACGCCTTCCCGCACGGTCTGATCGAGGCCGTGCACCTGGTGCGCCAGGGAGACACCACAGAAGAAGCCTTGAGCATTCTTGCCGAGGGCGACGGGCTCGCCGCGCATTTCGAGGACGGGCGCCGGCAACCGCTGGCATGGCGCTATCAGCTCGCGGACTATCTGGGGGTGGAGCTTGCACTCCTCAGCGACCCGACCGCATCCAGCATCCGCGCCCGCGTGCTGGACTTGAGCCAGCTCGACGCAAAGCGGCGCACCTACACGCTGGAATCCAGCGGTCCCACGGTGCTGAGCTACGGAGCGCCCCTGAGCGCCACCCGCATTGAGCTCGACCAGGACTTCGTGCCCTTGCGCATCCATGCCAGCGGCCTGTTCGAGTTTCAGCGCACCACATTCGCCGACGCTCTGGCGCCGGCGAACCCGGCATTCAAGTCGAGCTACAAAATTCCGCTGAGCGCCCCGCTCAGCAACATCTCCGGCATAGAACGCCTGGTCATTCGCATTGATGGCGCAGACCTTACGCTCACCGGCCAGCGTGGGAGCGTCAGCGGCAGCGGTGACCGGCGCGATCCAGCGCGGACCCTGCCGGTGAACGACCCGACGCTCGCCGACATCGCGCGTCGCGAAACCGCGGATGCCCGCGACCCTCTGGCAGCGCTCGTTTCGTGGGTGCACCACCGGCTCACCTATCGCGCCGGTGCGCCGACCGTATCGGTACGTGGCGCCCTGGAGCGCGGTTACGGTGAGTGCACGGATTTTGCTGACGTGCTTACCACACTCGCACTGACCCTCGGCTGGCAGGCGCGCACGGTGTACGGTTTTGCGTATGACGGTGCAGACCCTCCAGGGCTCGGCATGCATGCCTGGAACGAAGTGATGGTGGATGGCGCCTGGCGAGCGGTGGACGCCACCTTCAATCAGGCAATCATCGACGCGACCCACATCGCACTCGCCGACAGCACCATGGCCCAGCTCAAGTTTCTGCAGGGCAACCGCGGCCTGCAAGCGCACGCAGTGGAGATCCGCTACTCCGACTGAGGCAGCCGCACCAGACCTTCCTGAGAGACGCTGGCCACCAGGTCTCCGGCGCGGCTGAAGAAGCTGCCGTGACACAATGCCCGCGCCGAGTCGGCCCAGGTGGTGGTGCGGTGAAACAGCAGCCACTCGTTGATGTCCACGTCGGTGTGCAGCCACATAGCGTGGTCCAAGCTGATGAGCTGCAGATCGCGCTGCGCTACCTGGTCGAAGTGCGGCAGGATGGAAGCGCCCACCAGGCCCATGTCCGATGCGTAGGCGAGCAGGCTGCGTGCCAGCATCTGATCCGCGGGATCCACCGGCAGACGAAAGCGCACCCACACCGGGTTCCAGTAGCGCGGCTGGCCCCATACCTCGCTGCCCAGCGGAAAAACGCTGCGCATCTCGAAGGGCCTTGGCCGCCCGGCCATGGGGCTCAGACGCCGGTCTTCCACGCCCGCCTCAACAAGTGCCTGAACGCGTGCCATGTCGTCCTCGAGCTGCTTGGGCCGCGGCACGTTGGGAATCGCCTCGCTGTGCTCCATACCCGTCTCGTCCACATGGAAGGACACGTCCAGATTGAAGATCGCCTCGCCGTTCTGGATGGCCACCACCCGCCGGGTGGCAAAACTTCGGCCATCGCGAATGCGTTCCACCTCATACAGCACCGGCCGTTGCACATCGCCCGAGCGCATGAAGTAGCCGTGCAGCGAGTGCGGCTTCTTGCCGGAATCCGCTTCCAGCGTTCGGCAGGCGGCGTTCAGCGACTGTGAGAGCACCTGGCCGCCGAACAGGGCGTGCCGGCCGTGCTGTTCATTGCGGCCCAGGAACAGGTTCCGCTCCACGGCCTCGAGATCGAGGATGTCGAGCAATTCCCGGGCGCGTTCGAGCGCTGCATTTTCATTCGACGCTTTCATGCCGGTAAGTGTAACCGTCTTGTTCAAAGCAAGGCAGCTCATAGACAATAGCAGCAGTCTTTCTGCCGGGAGCCGACCATGTTTCTTCGCTTGAGCTTCCTCATCTGCGCGCTACTGCTGGGCAGCTGCGCAACGCTGGATCAAACAGCCATTGCATCGCTACTGGACGATTCCGAACGCAGCGCTGCCGATAAGACGCGCGATGCATCGAGCAAGCCGGTGGATGTTTTACGCTTCTTCGGTCTCAAGCAGGGCGACACCGTTCTGGATCTGTTTTCCGGCACCGCCTACTACAGCGAGATTGCCGCCGCGGCCGTGGGCCCGGAGGGTCGCGTTTACGCACACAACAACGCCGCCTACCTGGAGTTCGCCGGTGAAGGGCTGGAAAAACGGCTCGCCGCCAGCCGCGCCGACAATCTGCTGCGCTACGACCGCGAGATGGATGCGCTGGACCTTGCAGACGATTCCGTGGATCTGGTGCTGATGATTCTCACCTATCACGATATCTACTACGTCACAGACGGCTGGCGTCTGGACGGCGATCAGCTCTTCGCGGAGATCAGGCGGGTGCTCAAACCCGGCGGCGTGCTCGGCATCGTCGACCACCATGGCAATGCCGGCCGGGGCATGCAGGACGCGCAAACGTTGCACCGTATCGATGCGGAATATGCCGGGCGTGACATAGCGTCACACGGCTTCCGTTTGAGCCGCAGCAGCAGCATGCTGGAGAACCCGGAAGACGACCTGAACGTACTGGTGTTCGACCCCGCGGTGCGCGGCAAGACCAGCCGATTCGTCTACCGGTTTGTGCTGGATTCGAAGTCGGAGTAGTATCGCCCGACTTTTTGCTCACAAACCCATCACTACCTCCAGGAGGCAGGCATGCATAACACGATCAAGCAGACCGTCACGCTGCTCATCGCTGCAGTGGCTATCGCCGCCTCCACCAGCCCGCGCTATACGGCGCGCTACTGGCCGATGCGGCTGAGGTTAGCCCCTCCTTCGCCGGCTGAGCGCCGGCGGCACGACACACGCGGTACTTTCACCGGTACCAGCACCCAAGGAGGAATGCGCTCACCGCGAGGTGGGTTCTCGTTGTTTCCTTTTCCAGGCACTTGCGCCCACCGATCGTTAAAACGAACGGATATGGACTCATGCAGGCAAAAAATCTCTGGCAGATCACCCGCGGCGAACGGCTGAAGTACGCCGGTGCGACGCTGGCCATGGTTGGCACGAACGCTTTCTTTTTCAGCGCGCCGGTGGTCGGTGGGGCGGCCATCGAC
The DNA here is from genome assembly GCA_030428905.1 of Gammaproteobacteria bacterium. Lineage (GTDB taxonomy): Bacteria > Pseudomonadota > Gammaproteobacteria > Pseudomonadales > Azotimanducaceae > SYFY01. The sequence goes on along the minus strand of JAUIED010000015.1, from coordinate 44,136 downwards.
GTCGTCGATCAGGGTCTGGACGCAGGCCATGGTGCGGTTCGCGCCATCGCCCACCTGTTCGGCGCGCCGACGACCGCCAGCTATCTGCTGGTCGCCGCGGCGCTGGTGCTGCTGCTGACCGCGGTCGGCGGCGTTTTTCTCTACGGCCGCGGACGCCTGGCGGCACTGGCATCCGAAGCGGTGGCGCAACGCCTGCGCGAAGCGCTCTACCGACGCCTGCACGATGTGACGGCCCGCTACTACGACGGCGCCGACACCGGTGATCTGGTGCAGCGGTGCAGCTCCGATGTGGAAACCGTGCGCGTGTTTCTCGCCACCGATGTCATCGAGATCGGCCGCGCCATCATGCTGGTGGTCTGCGTCGTGCCGGTCTTGTTCCTCATACACGCGCCGCTCGCCTGGCTGTCGCTGGTGCTGATGCCGTTTCTCATCATCGGCGCCTACATCTTTTTCAGCCGCGTGAAAGCCGTGTTTCAGATCACCGACGAGGCGGAGGCTGCCATGACCGCCACGCTGCAGGAAAACCTCACCGGCATCCGCGTGGTGCGTGCGTTTGCCCGTCAGCAGTAAGAAATCGAGAAGTTCGGGGCGAAAAACGCCGAGTTTCGCGACCACAACAACCGGCTCATCCGGCTCATGGGTATCTACTGGGGCACCAGCGATCTGTTCGCCATGTCGCAGATCGGCGTGGTGCTGTTTGCTGGTGGCTATTTCATCGTTGCCGGCTCCCTGAGCATCGGCGAGCTGTTCACCTTCATGACCTGCGAGTCCATGGTGATCTGGCCGGTTCGCCACCTCGGCCGTGTGCTCACCGACTCCGGCAAGGCGGTGGTGTCGCTCGGCCGCATCAACGAAGTGCTGACCGAAACCGAAGAAGCACCGGCGCGCGTAGTCTCCAACGGCCGCGCGCGCGGTGAGATTCAGCTCGCCGGCCTGACGCTCGGTTACGACGACACGCCGGTGCTCCGTGACATCGACCTGCACATTGCCGCCGGTGAGAGCCTCGGCATCGTCGGCCCGCCCGGCAGCGGCAAGTCGACGCTGATTCGCGCCCTGCTGAAGCTCTACCCCTACACGAACGGCTCGCTCACGCTCGACGGCGAAGAGGTATCGGACCTGGATCGCCACTGGCTGCGTCAGCAGATCGCCGTGGTGCTGCAGGAGCCTTTTCTGTATTCGAAGAGCATTCGCGCCAACCTCACCATCGGCCGCGAGCAGGCGCCGGAAGCGGACCTGCAACGGGCGGTGAACGATGCAGCCATCGCCACCTCCATCCAACGCTTTCCGCGTGGCTTCGAGGAGATGGTGGGCGAGCGCGGCGTCACCCTGTCCGGCGGTCAGCGGCAGCGGCTGGCGCTGGCGCGGGCGCTTCTCAAGGAGCCGCCGGTGTTGGTGCTGGACGACTCGCTCTCCGCGGTGGATACCGGCACCGAGCGGCAGATCCTCGAGGCGCTCAAGCGCCGCAAGGGACGCCAGACCACCATCATCATCGCCCACCGCCTGTCATCGGTGATCGACGCCGATCGCATTGCCGTGCTGCACGAAGGAAGCATCTGCCAGCTCGGCAGCCACGCGCAGCTTGCGCGCGAGGACGGGCCGTACCGGCGGCTATGCGACATCCAGGGGGCGCTGGATCGCGCCATAGTCTCCGACACCGTTCTCGTCACCCCGGAAGGAGCGAGGTCATGAGCCACTTCGACGATGAAAATTACTCCGACGGCTTCGACGACGAGGCCCTGGCCAAACGCTTCGACGCAACGCTATGGAGGCGCCTGTTTGCCTACGCGCGCCGTTACCCCACCGAGCTCAAGTGGCTGGGTGTGTTCGCGTTTCTCACCGCGCTCATGGAGATCTTTTATCCGCTCCTCACCCGGGGTGTGATCGACTCGGTGGATACCTATCTGAACGACGACGCGGTGACGACCCTCGATCTCGCGCATTACATCGCAGGCTACATTGCCTGCACGATCGTCATCGCGGTGTGCATCGGCGGCTTCATCTGGATGGGCGGCAAGGTGCGCACCCACATCTCTCACGACATCCGGCGGGACGGTTTCGAGAACCTGCAGCGCCTGTCGTTCTCGTTCTACGACCATCGCCCGGTGGGTTGGCTCATGGCACGCATGACCTCCGACTGCGAACGCCTGTCAAACATCCTTGCCTGGGGCTTTCTGGACCTCATCTGGGGGCTGACGATGATGACCGGCATCAGCATCGCCATGCTGGTCATGAACTGGAAGCTGGCTCTTGCGGTGCTCGCCATCCTGCCTGTGCTGTGGTGGATCAGCACCGGCTTTCAGCGCCGCATACTGGGGAGCGCGCGGCAGGTGCGAGCCACCAACTCGCGCATTACCGGCTCTTACAACGAGGCCATCATGGGGGTGCTCACCAGCAAAGCGTTCGTACGCGAAGAGGCCAATCAGCAGGAATTCGGCGGGTTGACCGGCACCATGCACGACGCCTCCGTGCGCAATCTGACGCAGGCGGCCATCTACGTGCCCATCGTCGTGACACTCGCAAGCCTTGCCACCGGCCTTGCGCTCGCGATCGGCGGCATGGATCTGCTGGCCGGCGCCATCACCGCCGGTACGCTGGTAGCGTTCATGGCCTACACCCGGCACTTCTTCGAGCCGGTGGAGCAGCTCGGGCACTGGTTTGCCGAGATGCAGATGGCGCAGGCCTCCGCGGAGCGGATCCTGAGCCTCGTGCACGCGGTGCCGGACATCCGCGACTCCGAGGACGTGCTGCGTGCACAGGCGGCACAGCAGGGGGCGCCGTCGCGTCGTTCTGTTGCGGAAGATGGCGGACAGGCGCGCATCGATCGCATCGAGCTGAAGCACGTCTCGTTCGCCTACGACCCGGAGCATCCGGTGCTCGACGACATCAACCTGACGCTTCGCCGCGGCGAAACGCTGGCCATCGTCGGCCCCACCGGCGGCGGCAAGAGCACGCTGGTGAACCTCATCTGCCGCTTTTACGAGCCGACCTCGGGACAGGTGCTGATCGACGGCGTGGACTATCGCAACCGCGGGCTGCACTGGCTGCAGAGCAACATCGGCATGGTGTTGCAGAGCGCGCACGTGTTCTCCGGCAGCGTCATGGAGAACATCCGCTACGGGCGCCTGCAGGCAAGCGATGCCGAGGTGCTGCGCGCCGCTGAGCTGGCCGGCGCCCGGCCGCTGATCGAACGCTTCGAGCACGGCTTCGACACCGAGGTGGGCGAAGGCGGCAGCCGCTTGTCTGCAGGCCAGAAGCAGCTCATCTCGTTCGCCCGCGCCATTCTCAAGGACCCGCAGATTCTGGTGATGGACGAAGCCACCTCGTCGGTGGACACCGAGACCGAGCAGCTCATTCAGGCCGGCATGCACCACGTGCTCGCCGACCGCGTGTGCCTGGTGATCGCGCACCGGCTCTCGACCATCAGGAACGCCGATCGCATCTGCGTGATCGACGGTGGACGCATCACCGAGCTCGGCACGCACGAAGCACTGATGAAGCAGCAGGGACACTACTACGCGCTCTACCGGCAACAGAGCCTGCAGGGGGCCACCGCCCGGCTCGATGCGGCGCCCGCGTGAAGCTGTGCGCTGCGGTATCCGGTACACTGGCCTGTGCCCGAGAGAACACGAGCTTTGATCAGTCGCCACACGCTGTTGGCATTGCTGGCAGCCAGCTTGTCCTGCACGGCTGTCAGCGCGCAACCGAGCGCTGCATTCTTCTACGGCAGCACGCCGCCGGTGCCGAGCCTTGCGCTCTACGACTGGGTGGTGATCGACGCAGGCAACGCCGCGAACGCGCCCTGGCAGCCACTGACCGCACAGGCGCAGGTGTTCTGCTATCTGAGCGTCGGCGAAGCACAAGGCGAGCGGGCCCGCACGCATCGTCATCTTGCGGTGGGCCGCAACGAAGGCTGGCAATCGGAGGTAATGGACGTCACCAGCACCGCCTGGCGGCAAGTACTGCTGGATGAAGCCCGAGCACTTGCCGAGCGCGGATGCGAGGGCCTGTTCCTCGACACCCTGGACAGCTACCAACTGGCATTCGACGACGCCCGCTGGGGCGAAGCAGAAGACGGACTCGCACGGATCGTCACCTCGCTGAGCGAAGCGCTGCCAGACCTGCAGATCCTCCTGAACCGCGGCTTCGAGATCTACGAGCGCGTGGCGTCTGCTACCGTCGGCATGACGGTGGAAGGCCTGTACAACGGCTGGGACAGCCAGGCGCAACGCTACAAGGACATCGGCGACGAGGAGCGGCGATGGCTCATCGAATCGCTCAGGCGCGTGACAGATGCAGGCGGCGAGGTGGTGGTCATCGACTATCTGCCACCGACGGCAACGGATGCGCAACGGGCGGCGTTGGCAGCGCGCATCAGCGCACATGGCTTTACGCCCTGGGTCACCGACGTGTCGCTCATGCATCTGGGCGTGGGCAGGTTTGCGCACCAGCCTCGCGAAGTGGCGCTTCTGTACCACCCGGGCAGCAGCGATTTCGCCGGCCACGATGCGCACATTCTGCTTGGCGCGGTGCTCGACTACTACGGCTACATCGTGCGCCCCCACGACGTGTCCACCGGATTGCCAGCGCCGGTGCGCGGCCACCATGCCGGGGTGATCACCTGGTTCGACGGCGACGCCGCAGGCCTCGGCCCCTCGGAAGACGACTGGCGCGCGTTGCTCGAATCTGCACGCACACACCACATTCCCATCGCCATGTTCGGCAGCCTGCCCCCCCTCAGCGCAAGCACACTCGCCACGCTCGGCGTGGCGCGCCTGGCCACAAGCCGTCAACACCGGGCAACGCTGAAAAGCACGCTGCCCGGCTACGGCGACTTCGAAGCACCGGCGCCGGAGCGGGAATTCGTGCCCGCACCGCTGAAGCTCACGGGCCATGGAAATACGGCGTGGATCAGCATGGCCCTCGAAGACGAAACCGTCGTGCCCGTCGCCACCGGGGCGTGGGGCGGCTACGCGCAGCATCCCTACCTTCTGCAGGAAGGCTTCGCCGGGCAGCGCCGCTGGCTGCTGGACCCGTTTGCCTTCATCGAGCGCGCCCTCGGTGGTATCCAAGCGCCGATACCTGACACCACCACGGAAAACGGCAGGCGCATCCTCATCTCTTACGTGGACGGCGACGGTTTTCCCAGCCGTGCGGAAATGCCGGGCACGCCGTTCAGCGCCGAGGTGCTGCACGATACGGTGTTCGCCGCCATCGACCTGCCGCACACGGTGAGCATCATTGAAGGCGAGATTGCCGAGACCGGCGTGTACCCCGACCTCGCGGCCGAGCTCGAACCCCTGGCGCGGAAGATCTTCGCGCTGCCCAACGTCGAGATCGCCAGCCACACCTACAGCCATCCCTTCTTCTGGGCCCGTCGCCACGCCATAGATACCACCGACACGCTGTACGGGCTCGGTTTGCCCATCGAGGGCTACCGCACGGATCTCGCCCGCGAGGTGGTCGGTTCAAGCGATTACATCGATAGGTCGCTCGCGCCCGCCGGCAAGCGCACTAAGATCTTTCTGTGGTCCGGCGATGCTCTGCCAGGCGGCGAGGCGGTGGCGCTCACCGCCGAGCGCGGGCTGGCCAACCTCAATGGCGGCAACACGCAGATCCGCGACGCGCTGCCGTCGCTCACCAATGTTTCGCCTCAGTCGCGCTGGACCGACGGAGGTTGGCAGGTGTATGCGCCGATCATGAACGAAAACGTCTACACCAACGACTGGACAGGGCCATTCCACGGCTTCCGGCGTGTCATTGAAACATTCCAGCGCACGGACGGCGCACGCCGCCTCAAGCCCATGGCGATCTACTACCACTTCTACTCCGGCACCAAACCCGGTGCCCTGCAGGCGCTGCTCGATGTGTACGACTACGCGCGCAAACAGCCGCACACGCCGCTGTATGCGAGCCAGTATTCCGAGCGTGTGGCCGGATACCACAGCGCGCGCATCGCGCGCACCGCTGAAGGGCACTGGCACATCGACAACCTGGGCGCTCTGCGCACCCTGCGGTTGCCGGCATCGCTGTCGTTACCGGACCTCAATCGTTCGCAGAATGTCGCCGGTTGGCGTCGCACGGAAAGCGGAACCTATGTGCACCTCAGCGCCGACCACGCGATCATCGTGCCGGGTGGCTCGGGCGGTGCACCAAGGCTCGTATCGGCCAACGGCCGGATTCTGCAGTGGACGATTCACCCAGACGGCTTCGACATGACACTGGAAGCCTACGAGCCGTTGCAGCTCACCGTGACGGCAAGTGGGGCGTGCAGCCTGATGTTGGCGAACGGCGCATTGGCGGAGCCCGTGTCACAAGACGCCGACGGGCAGCACTTCAGGCTTCGCGAGCGTCGGCTGGACAACGCACGCCTGCGCTGCGGATAGCAGCGCGCATCAGAGGGTTAAGCGCAATCCCGCGGCTGCTGGCGTAGGTTCCAGATACACCTGGCAGGCCAGGTACTGCTCCGGGTAGCGCGACAGGTGGTGTCGCAACAGTGCCAGCACCGCCAGAAGCGGCTGCTGCCCCGTTCGATAATCCTCAATGAGGGTCGCCAGCTCCTGGCGCGCCTCAGAGGGCAGCACGTTCTTGAAGTAGCCCTGCAGGTGCGACAGCACATTGGCGTGGCCGCCGCGGCTCGCCGGTCGCGCAAGCCCTGCCGAGAGAATACGAATGTAGCGTGCCGCTACCGACTGCCAGTCGCCGCTGAGGTCCGCCAGCAATCGGCCCGCCTCCTTGTAGGCAACGATGGAGTGGGCCATCAGCAGGTACTTGTAGCGGGAGTGAAAGGTGACGAGCGCCGCGGGCGACAGGCCTTCCTCCTCACAAGCCAACCAGTGCGCGTAGGCAAACACCCGTAGCACGAAGTTTTCGCACAACACCGCATCGAACAGGCGGCCGCAATCTTCTCCGGGCAGTTCCGGCCAGGCATCGAGCAACGCTGCGGCGAAGATGCCGCGACCGCGGCGCACCGCCATGCCGGTATCGCCATACACCTTCACCCGGTGCATGCCGCAGCTCGGCGAGTTCTTCATGAACACGAAGCCGGCGATGCCCGCAGCGCGCAGGGTACGCACCTGATCCTGTGCGTACTCGACGAGTTCGGCGGTGTAGTCCCGATCCGGCTCGGTCACACCGACGGCACGGGGCGCATCGAGGTGACCCACCAGCCGTATAGGCGGCCGCGGCGTGCCCATGCCGATACCCATCTCAGGGCACACCGGCCGAAGCTGCAACAAACCGTCCAGCCGGTCGTGCGGGTAGGACGATCGCGCACCGCTGCCGTCGTAGCGCACCTCGGCACCGGTCAGACAGGCGGAACTCGCTATCGACACCGGCCCGGCGGGTCGCTCAGGTATAGGTGCGTTCAACGCCCGCTCGTAACAAAATCCCAGACACCATCGGCGCCCTGCGCCACCACGATCGCACCGAGCTTGCGCTGCCAGGCAACCTCGTTGCCGAACTCGTCCCGCCAGGCCCAAAGGCGGCGCGTGGTGTGGTGCAGGCGATGCTCATGGGTAAAGCCGATAGCACCGTGCACCTGATGGGCCGCTTCGGCCACCACCGCCACCGCCTCGCCGCAACGACTCTTGGCCGCCGCCAGCTCCGCTTCTTCGCGCTCGCTGCCCACCGCGCTCACCGCCGCATCCGCTGCACGTCCCGCAGCGGCAACCTCTGCCGCCATAACCGCGAGCGTATGCTGAATGGCCTGGAACTTGCTGATGGGCCGACCAAACTGCTCGCGCTCAGTGGCATAGCGAATGGCCTGGGCAAGCGCGCTGCGCAACCCGCCAGCCATGAGTGCCACACGGCTGAGCGCCAGCCAATGTCCCGGATCCACCGGTACCTGCAGGCGCTGTGCGTCCGCGGTCAGGGCGATATCGTCCCGCGGCTCTCCAGCCATGTTCGCCCCCTGGCGCACGACCTCGGGGGCGGTGATCACCACCACCTCACGCGATCCCTGCGTGATACCAACCACCCGTCGCACCGCACGCCCCCAAGGCACGTCGCGCACCACGTCGCCGTCCACCTCGCCGATCCCGCTGGCGCCCTCGATCGTACCGAGCCAGGCGTTGGCGATCAGCGTATCCGCCAGCGGCAGCGGCGCGGCGTGTTGGCCTGCCACCTCGAGGAAAGCGAAGAGCTCATCCGCACCCGTGCCGCTACCGGCACTGCCGAGCTCATGAAATCCATTCTCCACCAGGGACGCGTGCAGGCCCTGCTGCCAGTCACCGCGCTCGGCACTGTCGAGCATCGCCTTGTCTACCAGGTCGCCAAACAACCGCTCGGCAGTGTCAACGATCAAATCTCTCTGCTCGCTCATCGTAGACCCAACCCCCGCGCGATGACCCCGCGCAAAATTTCCCGGGTGCCGCCGCGCAGCGTGAACGACGGCGACAGCAACATGGTTTCTTCATAGCAGCGGCGAAACGCCGAGGAGCGCCGATCGCTGGCGGCCAGGCGCGCCATATCGGGCATCAACTTCTCGAAGTTGTTACCAAGCTCTTTCACCAGCGCCGCTTCCACCGCCACCTCCTTGCCCGCTTCCAGCATGCCGGCCACAGACACGGACATGCGGCGCAACGTCATGAGCTGTGCGGCTATCCTGCCCACGGCGGCAAGCTCGCTGTCCGTGGGGTTATCACCAACCGCACGCACCAGCTCCACGAACACCCGGAAGGCCGACAGAAAGCGCTCCGGGCCGCTGCGCTCGTACGCCAGCTCCGAGGTGACCTGCTGCCAGCCGTTGCCGGGCTCACCAACCACGCGGTCGTCCGGCACAAACACGTCCACGAACACCACCTCGTTGAAATCCTCACCACCCGACATGTTGCGGATCGGCCGCACCTGCGCGCCGTCGTTTCGCAGGTCGACAATGAGCTGCGACAGCCCCGCGTGGCGCTCGCTGCCGGGCTCCGTGCGCACCAGCGTGATCATGAAGTGGTTGCGATGCGCATCCGTGGTCCAGATCTTCGTGCCGTTGATGACCCAGCCGCCATCTACCTTTCTGGCCGCAGTGCGCACGCTCGCGAGGTCGGAACCCGTGTTGGGTTCGCTCATGCCGATGGAGAAGTAGCTCTCGCCTCGGGCAATAGCCGGCAGGTACTCGGCGCGCTGCGCTTCACTGCCAAAGCGCAGCAGTAAGGGGCCGCTCTGCCGGTCGGCAATCCAGTGCGCGCTCACCGGCGCGCCAGCCGCCAGCAGTTCCTCCGTGACCACGTAGCGGTCGAAAAACGTGCGCTCGCCACCACCGTAGGCCTTTGGCCAGGTCATGCCGATCCAGCCTTGCGCGCCGAGTTTGGCGGAAAATTCCGGGTCGTGGCCGGAGGAAAAATCGCTGTTGGGATGCGGCAGGCTGTCGCGGTTTGCCTCGAGAAACCCGCGCACCTCGGTACGCAACGCCTCGCTCGACTCCGGCAGCCCCACACGATCCAGCTTCAAGCTGCTCATGACCTGCTCTACTTCTGTGGGAAGGCGGCCATTCTACTAGATAGGATATGATTTCCGCGTGAACTCACGAGGAGCCGGATATGACCACCAGCAAACCTTCCTACCTCGGCCTTCTCAACGCCATCTCGGTGGCCGAAGCCCGTGGCCAGGCGCTCCTTTGTGCCTGGGCGGCGGCGACGCCATCCGACGCCGTGCGGCAGACGCTGGAATTCGTTGCGGTGCGCGAACGGGAACACGCCGCCGCGTTCGCCAAGCGCATCAAGGAGCTTGGCTTCAACGTACGCGAGCGCGACGATGCGGGCTTTGCCAAGCGTCTGAAAAAAGCCGGCTCCAAGGCATCGGACCGCAAAAAGTTCGAGAAGGTGTTGGGTTATGGCGGCGATACACCGTCAGAGGACGTATTCGGCCACTTCTTCGACGACGAAACCATCGACCCGCAAACCGGCGCGCTGCTCGGCCGTTTCATCGCTGAGGAGCGAGACAGCGGCCGCAGGCTGCGGGCCTGCTACGAAAGCCTGTGCGCTGGCGATGACGGTGAAGATGCAGACGAGGCACTGCTCAAAGAACTCGCCGATCGCCTGGATCGGCTCACCGACACCCTCGACGACCTCAAGCACCTGCGCGACGCACCATGACGGCAGACACTTTGCGGGCGCGTTTCGCGCCCCTGCTGGAAGATGTGATCGAACGCGCCACCATCGCCGAGCGCCTCATCGACCGCGACCTCTACCGGGTGCTGGTCACCACCGTATGGGCCAATGTGGTGCTGGACCCGGACGCCGTGGGCATCAGCGAGGCGGAGCTGGAAGATCTGCATGATGTGGTCAACGAGCAGGTGGCAGACGTTCTCGGCGGCGGCAACACACTGACCGAGTGCTTCCGCTACATCTCCAGCAAGCCCGGGGAGAAAGCCATGGCAGCCGCGCGGCTGACACAGAACCACAAAGATCTGCTGCTCTACTTCGCTTCCATGATTCTCGACCCGGAAGGCCACCAGCGCTGGACGGACAGCATCCGCAGCAAGCTGGATACCTGAACCTGCCCGTCAGCGCCGCTGCAGGCGGCTGATCCGCATGAGCTCCGCGCGGGTCTGCTCCAGCTCATCCAGAAGATCCAGCGCCAGCGCAACACCCGCCAGATTGATGCCGAGATCGCGATTCAGCCGCGCAGCCTTGCGCGCCCGCGCCAAGGCCGGGGGCGCGAAGCGCCACTGCGCAGCGTGACCCGTTCTCGGCCTGCCTACCCGAGGCTCCAGCACCCCGTGCCGCACCAGTGCCTCGATAAACTCCGCCGGCATGGCGCATGCCTCGCACATCTCGCGCAGGGTGATTTCCACTTCATCGGTCAGCCACTGCTCGTTCATACCCGCCACCCCGCACGCACGTCTTCCCGGCTTGCCGCCGCCAACGCCTGCCAGTGCGCAAGCTCCGCATCGCCCACCTGCGACGGCAGCGTCACGTCGAAATGAAGATACTGATCCCCTGGCGGGTCACCCGGCAGGCCACGGCCCTTCAGCCGCAGGTTGCGCTCGCCCCGAGGCACGCTCACCTTCACCCGGCCGCCCAGCGTCGGAACTTCGATTTTGCCACCGAGCACCACCTCCCACGGCGCCACAGGCACCGTGAGGTGGACGTCTTTGCCTTCCACCACATACGCCGGGTGCGGTGCCAGGCGAATCGTCAGGTAGAGATCACCCGCCGCACCGCCGCCGAGGCCCGGCGCGCCCTGGCCGCGCAGCCGCAGCTCGCGGCCGTCGGTGACCCCGGCCGGCACCTTTACCTTGAGTTTCTTGTCCCGCTGCACGAAGCGATCGCCTTCGAACTGCGGCACGCGCAAATGCACCACGTGCTCGCCGCCGCGATAGGCTTCTTCGAGGGTCAGCGCAAGGTGTGCGCGCAGGTCTTCACCGCGGGACTGGTAGGACCGGTAGCTGCGGCGCGCGCCACCTTCGAAACCGCCGCCGAACAGGTCGTGGAAAAACTCGCTGAATTGCGCTGCATCGGCGTCAGTGAAGCCGCCGCCGCTGAACTGCCAATCGCCACCGGCTCCCGGGGGTGGCGAGCCGCCATAGGCTTTCACCTGATCGTAGTGCGCACGTTTTTCAGGGTCTTTGAGCACTTCGTAGGCTTCACCGACCTCTTTGAAACGCGCCTCGGCATCCTCCTCATCGCTCACGTCCGGGTGATACTTACGCGCCAACCGCCGGTAGGCGCGCTTGATCTCCTCGTCGCTGGCGTCCTCGGCGACGCCGAGGATGGCGTAATAGTCGTTGAAGCCTTCCATGCTCTGTTAAGTGCGGCCGAGTGCGGCGGCTTTCAAGAGCCCGGAACCGGGAATCCGGATTACGCCTGCATCACCGTTACCAGCACTTCCCGTTCGCCGCGGGAGTGTCGATGCTCCCACAGAAATATCCCCTGCCAGGTGCCGAGCGCCATGCGCCCATCCATCAGCGGAATGCCGAGGGACGTTGCCGTGAGTGCGGCCTTGATATGCGCCGGCATGTCGTCAGGGCCCTCCTGGGTGTGGGTGTAGAGCGGATCGTTTTCGGGCACCAGACGGTTCAACCAATGTTCGAGATCTTGACGCGCAGAGGGGTCCGCATTCTCCTGAATCAGTAAGCTGGCGGACGTGTGTCGCACGAACACTGTGACCAACCCCTCACTTATCCCACTTTCGCTTACCGCCTGAGCGACCCTGTGCGTAATGTCATAGAGCCCCTGGCCGCGCACGGATAGCTTTAGCTGCAGATGCATATCGGTTGTCCCTCGGTCACGCGGTTTACGCTGGAGGAATGCCGAGGATAACCGTTCGGTTCGTTCGGACAACAACCAATGACAACATCCGGAACAGGAATGCCGATCTACAGGTGGCTCATCGCAGCGGGTGCCAGCACCATACTCGGTGTGGGACTCGCATTGCAGTCTCTCTACCCGGCTACGCCCATCGCCGTGGCGGTGTTCCTGCTCGCACTCATGGCATCGAACCTTGCCACCCATCGCGGCCTGACGGTGCTCATCGCCACCATCGCGACGGCCATTCTGCTGCGTCCGTTCAAGAGCCAGTTGTACACCTGGGTGATGGAGCCATCCGCGGTTTCCATGCCACCGGATCTGGTGATTGCCCTTGGCGCCATCTGGACCTGCACGGCACTGCTCGTATGGGACCCGCGCCGCCGCTCGCTGACGGTCGATGCACTCAACCATGCATTCGCCACCGCCCCTACCGGCATGGTCATCGTCACCATCAAAGGTCAGATCGTGCGCACCAACGACACTTTCCGTGACCTGATCGGCAGCCGCGATGAAGATCTGTCAGGCCAACCGCTGGCATCGCTGCCCTGCGGTGATCTCTGGCGCAACATCGAGGAACGCGCCGAAGATCTGGCCAAAGGCCACTCCCTGCGGCTGGGTTGCGAACTCACCCGCCCGGACGGGGCTTCGGTGTTCGCATCCGGCTATGTTCGTCGCCTCACCAATGCCAGCAACGACCCGAGTCATTACGTAGTGCAGCTTCTGGACCTGTCCGAAGCGGTGGACCGCGAGCGCGCGCTGACCAGCGCCGAGAACCGGTTCGAGCAGCTCTGCGAGCATTCTCACGACCTGATCCTGACCATCGACGCCAACGGCGCCGTCACCAGCGTGAACCCACAGGCCTGCAGCATCTACGAGCAGAGTGCCGAATCGATTATCGGCACAGAGGCGATTTCCCTGGTACACGGCGACGACACCTTCCTGCTCGAGGAAGCGCTCAAACGCGCCCAGGCGCACCCCGGTAAGCCGCACCGCATCAGCCAGCTGCGCCTGAACACGAGCACGGCGACGGTCATCGATGCCCAGTTCATCACCCTGGCGGACTTCGACGGCACGGTACTCACCGGCCACGAGATTACCGAACAGCTGACCACGATGAACCGCGTGCGCGCCTCCGAAGCCCGTTTCTCACGCATCTTTCATGCGAGCCCGGACGCCATCCTCATAGCCCGCAAATCCGACGGCACCGTGCTCGATTTCAACCACGGCTTCACCAACCTGCTCGGCTACACCCGCGAGCAGGCCATCGGCACGCAAAACCTGTTGCCGAAGGTGTGGGTCGACAGCAACGACTACCAGCGCTTCTACGCAGCGCTCGACGAAGACGGCGACAGCACACAAGGCGTCACCAAACTGGTGACCGCACAGAATCGAGAGCTGCACGTGGAGCTTTCGCTGCGCCACATCGAGATCGACAACGAGCTGTGCGTCATGAGCATCTGCCGCGACATCACCGAACAGGTGATGGCGCAGGAGGCGCTGCGCGACAGCCAGGCGAAGTTCGCCCGCGTGTTCACCCATAGTCCCGATGGCATCGTCATTCTGCGGCAACGGGACGGCACGGTGCTCGACATCAACGAAGCCATGGCCACGGCCGCCGGTTACCGACGCAGCGAGTTGCTCGATCGTCGGCTGGCCGACCTGCCGATCTTCGCAAACTCCGACCAAGCGCATGACGTGGAGAAGCTGCTCTCACAGGAGGGCAGCCAGGCAAACCTGGAAATCTCCTTCCGCGCCAAATCCGGAGTCGAAGTGCCGGTGCTGATGTCGGCGACGTCCATGGAGCTCGGCTCCGAGCAATGCACGCTGTGTATCGCCCGCGACGTTCGTGAACAGCGCAAGACCGAAGAACGCCTCCGCGAAAGCGAGGAACGCTTCCGCGGCACGTTCGAAAACGCGCCCATCGGCATTCTGCTTGCCGACACGGACGGTAGGATTTTTCACGCCAACCTGTTCGCCGCCGAACTGCTCGCCTACCGACAGGACAAGCTTCCCGGCACGCACCTGGCAAAGCTGGTGCCCGAAGAGGACCGCATCTACCTCAAGGAATCGCTGGACCGGCTCATCCACGGCGTGGAAAGCACCTCCCGCGCCGAGCGGCGCATGGTGTGCAACGACGGCACGGAGATCTGGACCAATTTCCATGTGGTGGCGCAGCGCGCATCGGAAGACCACAGTACCTACCTCATCGTGCAAATCGCCGACATCACCGAGATGAAGAACAGCCAGAAGCGCATGGAGCGTCTGGCCTTCTATGACACGCTCACCAATCTCGCCAACCGCACCCTGTTCCACGAGCGCCTGCTGCACGCGATAGACCATGCACAGCGCCGCAACTCCTGCGCGGCGCTGATGTACCTCGACCTCGACCAGTTCAAGCGCGTCAATGACACCCTGGGCCATGAAGCCGGTGACAAGCTGCTGCGTGAAGTAGCCACCCGGCTGAAAGAGTGCGTGCGCAAAGAAGACACCGTGGGCCGCAACGGCGGCGATGAGTTCACGGTGCTGCTCTACGACATCAAAACGCCGAACGATGCCGGCAACGTGGCGGAGAAGATTCTGCAGCGGCTGCGCATGCCCATCGATCTCAACGGCCATCCGCTGGTGGTGACCACCAGCATCGGTATCACCATCATCCCCAACGATGGCACGGTACCTAATGAGCTGATGAAGAACGCGGACCTCGCCATGTACCGGGCGAAAGAGCGTGGCCGCAACAACTTCCAGTTCTACTCGGACGAGATGAACTCCAACGCAACCAACCGCCTGCGCATGGAGTACGAGATTCGCAGCGCCCTGGAGAACAACGAGTTCGAGCTCTACTACCAGCCGAAAGTGCGCATGACCGATCAACGCATCGTCGGCATGGAGTGCCTGATCCGCTGGGACCACCCCACCCGCGGCCTCATCGGCCCGCACGAGTTCATCGAGGTGGCCGAGGAGACCGGTGCGATCATCGACATCGGTAGCTGGGTGATCCGCGCCGCCTGCGAGGCGGGTCGTGCGCTGTCGGAGATCAACGGCATGCCGATCTACACGGCGGTGAACATCTCGCCGCGGCAGTTCCGCGATCCGAACCTCGTGCAGACCATCCAGCGGGCGCTGCGCCAGACCAAACTGAACCCGAACTTCCTTGAGCTGGAAATTACCGAAACCATGCTCATGCAGGACATCGATGTGGCACTTGCAACCCTGAACCGTCTGGCGGATCTGGGCCTGCGATTCGCCATCGACGATTTCGGCACCGGCTACTCGTCGCTGAACTACCTGAAGAAGTTCCCGATCAACACCGTCAAGGTGGACCGCAGCTTCATCATGGACATCCCGCACAACCCGGACGACATGGAGATTTCCGCCGCCGTAATCGCCATGGCACACCGCCTGAATATGGAAGTGGTAGCCGAAGGCGTGGAAACCGAAGAGCAGCTTCGCTTTCTGCAGCGGCAGCAGTGCGACTACGGCCAAGGCTACCTGTTTGCCAAACCGGTACCGTACGATGCGTTCCGAGCGCTGTTGGCGCCGGAACGTGCGCAGCAGTCGTTGCGCTCGGCAGGCTGATTCAGTTGGCGCCGTAGAAGGCGCGATGCGCCTCCCGGAAATAGCTGACCAGACCATCCTCCGGAACAGACGCCGCTTCCACCGCGCCAGCCGGCCAACCCCACACGTCACCGTCGCGCGTCAGCACGCGCAAGCCACCGTTGACAATCCATCCCACGTGGTAGTCGTGCTCCACCGGTAGCGGTCCGGCGTTTGGGGCAAACAGATCAGCGCCCCAGAACGGTTCTGAATGCTCGATCTCGAGAAGATTGGTGACGGTGCGGGGTACGCTCATGGTGCTGACCGCACGATGGATCCGCTCAGGCGGCAATCGGCTCGCGTGCATCAGCACCAACGGCACGTGGTAGCTGGCCACCGGTATCAGGGTTTCGCCGGTGGTCTTCGGGCCGTGGTCGGCAACGATGACGAACAGCGTGTCGTCAAACCAGGGCTTCGCGCGTGCCGCATCGAAGAAGCGGCCAAGTGCTGCATCGGCGTAACGCAATGCATCCGTCGCCGACCTGCCGCCGGCATAGGGGCTGTGCGGCGGCAGCTCGAAGGGACGGTGGTGGCTGACCGTCAACATGGCGAGGAACACCTTATCGTGCTCGGCGACCTCGGCATCCATACGCGCCAGCGCAAAACGGAAGAGATCGTCGTCCGATGCCCCCCAGCTGGTCATGAACGCTGCATCGACAAAATCGTCGCGACTCGTGGTTTCTGAGAATCCGATACCCCGCCAGTAGTTGGTGAAGTTGGAAAAGTGCGGCCAGCCGCCGTAGGCGAACACAGTATGGTATCCCGCACCTGCCAGGGCACGCGCCAGCGATGGCAGCCGCTCGAAACCTTCGCGTTCGGTGGTTGAAATGCCCGGCAGCGGCGGAAACCCGTTGAGGATGGCTTCGAGCCCTCGGGTGGTGCGGCTGCCGGTAGCAAAGGCCTGTTCGAACAGCACGCCGCCTTCGGCCACTTTCATGAGGTTGGGGAATACCCCCATGCGGCTTTGCGGATTCACCCAGTACGGCCCGGCCATGGACTCCTCGACGATCAACACCACGTGAGAGCCTGCAAGACCGGCGCTGCGGTGACTGTCCACGACAGGCGGTGCAGTACCCGCCGGCGGGAGGATGGCATCGACATCGGCCACGTCGCGCACCGCCGCGGTCAGCACACCCAGATAGCCGTTGCTCGCCGCCTGGTTCAGGTGACGTGACGGATCGATGGTGTCCTGGCGCGCCGTGGCCGCCACCACCAGGGCAAGGGCGACGCCGGCCAGCACGCTGCCCGTACGTTCGGCTTGCGGTGGATCCAGCAGCATCGCCACGCCATAGGCCAGCAGCAGAAAAGGCACACCCACCCAGTGCAGGTAAAACTGCTCGTCCAGGAACACCAGCACCTCGATGGGATACGCAAGATAGTGAAACACCAGGCGATCCAGCCGAGCCTGAAACTCGATCCAGTAGAACGCTTCCGCCGCGGCAACGATGAGCACTACGGCAACCAGCACCGCCACCAGCGCGCGACGCAGAAACCGCTGCGGCACCAGTAACACCGGACTCGTGATGCCCAGAAACATGACCGCCGCCAGGAGGTCATTCCACATACCAAGCCCCCACACCCACAGCGGCACCTCAGCCAGTGACGAGCAGATGTACAGCCGCGTCGCCAGGCCAAGGCCCAGAAACAGCAGCAGAAAGCGCCGCAGAAAGGAGTTCAATGTTTGTGCAGGAGGACAGGCAACAGGAAGATCGTGAAGATTAACAGCATCAACACCGCAACGCTCAACAACAGCCCGATAGAGGCAGTGCCTGCATGCGGCGACAGCATCAGCGAGGAGAAAGCGAACACCGTCGTCAGCGTGCTCAACATCACCGCCCGGGGCGTGCTCGAATGCAGGAGCCGCGATACATCCCCCGATCGCTGGTAACGGTCGAACACATGAATGCCGTTGTCCACGCCGAGCCCGAAGATCAGCGGAATGACCAGCACGCTCGCCATGTTGATGGGCTGGCCGGCCAGCACGCAGAAAGCGAGGGTAAAGAGGGCCGCTAGCGTCAGCGGCAGCATGATCAACGCAGCATCGCGCAAGCTGCGGAAGACCAGCGCCAGCACCAGGAAGATCGCCAGCACCGCCGCTGTCATAGCCTGTACGAACGCGGTGCGCACGATCTCTCCAACGCCCCACTCGATCACCGGCCGTCCGGTGGCATCCGGCACCACCGCTCGCACGCTTTCGACAAACCGTGTCAACGCATCGGTGTTCGACACATCTCCCGCGGGCAGTATCACCGACAGTTGCCGACCCTGCGCATTGACCACCCGGTCACGCAGCTCCGCCGGCAGGTCATCGAAGCCCACCGTATCCACATCGAGCGCGCGGCGCAGCCAGGCCAGCTCTTCCACCGCATCGTCAATGACGGCCCGTTGCCAGGCATCTGCTGTTCCGGAACTGGCGATGCGCAGGAGCAACCGTCCCAGATGTGCTGCCGCCGAGTCACCGGAGCGCTCCAGCGCCTCTGCCGTGCGTTCCAGCAGCGCGGTCAGTTCACGCGCTTCCGGCGCCGCCGCCTGCCGCTGCGGTTCCAGGGCGCTGGCGAGCATCTGGCGCAGGTCATCCAGCACGAAGCGCTTGTCATCCTGATCCTTGGGTACCAGACGATCGGGCAGAATGACCTCGTCCACCGTTTCGAGAGCGGTCACGGCATCCGCCCAGTCCCTGTCATTGTCGTGCACAAGGTACAGCGCATAGTCTGTCGCCAATCCCTCGCGCTGCAGCAGCCGCAGGCCCTGCATGCTGGGCGCGCCCTCATCGCGCAACGCCAGCACGCTGTAGTCGAAGTAAGCGCGGCTGGCAACGATCACAGAGCCGACTGCCAGCGCGCTGAGCACGAGAAATACCCACAGCCGGTGGCTGATGAGCCAGCGCACCAGTCTGTCGCCCGTGGGCAAATCGATTTCGTGGTGGCGGATGCCGCCCACCACCGCGTACACCGCCGGCAGCAACGTGAATGTGAGCGCTGCTGCCACCAGCATGCCGCCGGCAGAGATCACGCCGAGGTCGGCAACCCCGCGGTAGTCCGTGGGCCAGAAGCTCAGGAAGCCAAGTGCAGTGGTAACCGTGCAGATGAAGATGGCAACGCCAACGCTGCGCACTGTGGTAGTGAGCGCATCCGCCACCGGTACATCTGCATTCACCGCTTCCTGATATCGCAGAGAAAAGTGCAGGGAAAAATCCACTCCCAGGCCGAAAAACATGACGATGAACACCAACGACAGGGTGTTGAACTCGCCCACGCTCAGCATCGCCCACGCGGCAGTGAGCACCACTCCACACACCAGCATGAGCAGGGTCGCTACGACGATCTTCAGCGAACGCACGCCCAGCGCCATGATCAGCACCAGAAACACCAGCGACAACCAGCCGGCGATCTGCACCCCCGAGAGCGCAGCGTCAATCTCTTCGTGGGTGAGCGCGATCTCACCCGTGGTCAACACCTGCACGCCAGGCGGACGGGCCACCGCATCGATATGCGTCTGCAGGCGATCGAGGAGTGCCGCGGCCGGTAGCGTCTCATCCAGGCGCTCGGTCCCCTTGAGCGTGACCACGCGGGTGTGCATACCCTCGGCGTCGAAAAGCTCATCCGCCCAACGGATGCGACCGTCGCCGCCGGCGAGGAACGCATCCGCGCTGCCGGCAAGCAGGTCGATGATTGCCGTACGGCCGGCCACCGTCTCGCCCTGCTCAAAACTGTCGGTGAGGAGCTGCAGCACTTCCCGCAGGCTCGCGTCCTCAGCGATAGCCGTGAGCACCGGCTGCGCCTCAGCCAACCGGTCGGCCATGTCGTCGAGATCGTCGAGAGACAGGTACAGCAGCGCATGATCACGCAGGAAGGCAGCATTCTGCGGCGCACTCACCGCACGGAACGCGGCATCAGCACGCACCCGCGCCTCAATGGACTTTGCCGTTTCTTCCACCGCCCCGAATGAATCGCCGTGCACGACCACCACCATGGTTTTGACCATGTCGGGAAAGGCATCGCGAAAAGCATCGAACTGCACGCGCCAGTCGGACGTCTGGTCGATCAGGCCGTTGAGGTCGGAGTTGAGCCGAAACCGGTCTGCCACATAGACGCTGCTGGCGACCGTTGCCAGCACCACCGTGACCAGCACCCACCAGGCATGCGCATGCACCCACCGCACCCAGCGAACGAGCGCCTCACTCATCGTCGAATTCGTCGAAGAAATCGTCCATGGGTGGGTGGCCGTCATAGATCACGTACTTACGCCGCTGGTAGTAGGCATCACGGGTGAACGCATACGGGTCGAGTGCAGCGGCATCACGCGCATCCGTGGCCGGCAGCGCCTCGGCCCGCGTACTCATGAGATCCAGAAGGCTTACCCACCAGACATAACCACCGCCAAGCAGGAGGCCAGGTGTCGCACCGTGCAGAATCTGTCCCGGCGCATCGCGCACGGTGCTCGGCCCTACCGGCGGCAGGTAGAGATAGCGGGAGCGTGTCACGCCCCACACCGCCAGGGTCTGCCCGAAGTCCTCACCGGAGGGGTCGATGCCGCTGTCGGAAGCCACATCGATCAGGCCGCCGATGCCGATGGTGGAGTTGATCACCACGCGGGTCAGGTCACCTGCCGCCGCCGCCGGCTTGCCCTGCAGCAGCGCATTCAGCGCGCCGTCCACATCCCGCAGGTTGGCGAAGAAGTTGGCAACACCCCGCTCCGCCCAGTTGGGCATGATCCAGCGGTAGCCGCGCGCTACCGGCTGCAGTACGCGGCGGTCGATGGCGTCGAAGGCGCCGTACACGGGACGGTTCACGGATTCGTGCGGATCGTAGGGCTCGTATGCAGCGACCGTTTCACCGCTCGGGATCGTGCTGCAACCGCTGCACACGGCAAACACGACCAGCGCACAGACGCTACTCCGCCTGCGCAGCGAGCTCAGCGATGTTCTCTTCGATGTGTGCCAATAGCGCACCGTATCCTTGCTCCTTGAGGATGCTGCTGTAATCTGCACGCCGCAACGACAGGTCGCTCACACCGCTGGCCACGACGTTGAACACCTTATCACCGCGAAAGTAGTAGTCGATAGGCACGCGCTCGCCGGACGACCGAACGATCTCTGTCCTCACCACCGCACCGGTGCGCGAGGTTTCTTCGCTCAGCACTTCGAAACGCTGGCCGGCAAAGCTGTCGAAGCGATCTGCGTAGGTCGCAACGATCAGCCGTTCGAGGGCACCCTCGAGATCGGCGCGTTGCGCTTCGTCGAATTCCCGCCAGGCACGGCCGGTGCTGATGCGGGCGATGTTGTTCACATCGAACAACGTCTGCACCACTGGCTGCAATCCTTCAGCGCGCGCTTGGGTATCGCACTCGCACTGCATTGCCGCCAGCAGCGCCTTATGCAGCGCTTCAATACGCGCGGTGGCACCTTCGTCGTCCGCCGCCAGAGCACCGGACAACAACAAGCCAAGCAGCATTGCTGCACACTGCATCCTCATTGCACGAACACCAGGCTGAGCCACGGAACATAGGTGATCAGCGCAAGCGCTGCGAGCAACACGAGCATGAACGGCAGGCTCGCCGCGTAAAGCTCCAGCAGCGGCTTCTTGAAGCGGTAGCTGGCAATGAACAGGTTCATCCCCACGGGCGGTGTGAAGTAGCCAATCTGCATGTTGGCGAGGAAGATGATGCCGAGGTGCACCGGGTGGATGCCGTAACCCATGGCCACCGGCAAGAGCAGCGGCACCATGATGACGATGGCGGCGAAGATGTCGAGCACCGCCCCCAACAGCAGCAGGAGCACGTTCAGCAGCAACAGGAAACCCAGCGGGCTGGACACGTGGGTCTGCATGAACTCGAACAGTGCCTGCGGTACTTCCGCGTCGACGAGGAAGTTGGTAAACGCCAGCGCCACACCGAGAATCAGCAATATGCCACCCACCATGACCATGGAGTCCACCATGATCTTCGGCAGCTCCCGCCAGCGAATGTCCCGGTAGAGCATCACTTCGACGATGGTGACGTAGGCAGCGGTGACCGCAGCGGCGTCAGACACTGCGAAGAAGCCGCCGAACACCCCACCCAGCACCACCAGCGGCAACGGCAGCTCGTAGCGCGCCGCCCAGAACGCTGCACGCACATCGGGCCAGTGGAATGGTGTGCGCGGCACCTCGCCACCCCGATGCTTCCACAAGGTCCAGGCCGTGAGCATGCCGAGCATCACCAGCACCGGCAGCACGCCGGCTTTGAACAGATCGACGATGGCGATACTCACTTCCATCTGCTGCGCCACCACGCCGTAGAGAATGAGCGGCACCGACGGCACGATGAGGAGCCCGAGGCTACCAGAAGAGGTGACCAGCCCCAGGCTGAAGCGTTCGCTGAACCCACCTTTCATCAACGCCGGTAGCAACAGAGCGCCTAACGCAACGATGGTCACTCCGGATGCGCCGGTGAGCGCCGTGAACACGGCGCAGGCAACGAAGCCCACCACCGCCAGGCCGCTCGGCAAGAAGCCGAACAGGCTCTGCACGAGATTCACCAGGCGCTCAGAGGTGCGCGATTCGCTCAGCACGTAGCCCGCGTAGGTAAACAGCGGCAAGGTAATGAGCAGTGGCGTGTTGGCGATGCCGCTCACGGAGATGGCGATGCTCTCCAGCGGAATCTCCATGGCCACGAAGCCGAGCATGGTGGCGCCAAGCATCACCACAAACAGCGGCATGCCCGCCAGCGCCAGGACTACGAGACCTACCGCACCAAGCCAGATCACAGAGGATCTCTCAATGGTGGATGAATGACATGCGCGATGTAGCGCAGGCACATGACGGCAACGCCGAATGGGATGATGGCTTCGGTCACCCACAACGGCACTGCAGCGAAAGCGATGTCGCCGTACTCGTAGGATTCGCGCACGGTGCGAAAACTGATCCAGGCAAAGGCGCCGAGCAGCACCGCCGTCGCCAGCGCAACGACACGCTGCAGCCATGGCATCAAGCGCGGCGGTGCGAGCCGGCTCAGGATATCGATGCGGATGTGTTCGTCCTTTCGGGAGGCGACCATGCCGCCGAACAAAGCGACCCATAGCACCAGTACGCGCACCAGGGCATCGCCCCAGTGGAGTCCGGTATCAAAGAAGTTGCGGGCAATCACCTGCCAGGCCGCGACGCTCATCATGCCGCTGAACAGCAGCACGAGCACCGCGTGTTCCAGCAGGCGGATCCAGCGCATGAGCGTCAGGAGTCCCCGCGCAGAGCGGCCAGCGCGCTTTGAAAATCCTCGTACAGCGACGCGTCTATATGTCCGCCGGCAGCGAAGTCATCGCTGGACTTTCGCGCCAACGCCTGCCACTCCTGGGCATGTTCCGGGCTCGCGGTATGCCACTGAATGCCCTGTGCCGCCAGCGCCTGTTTGGCATTTTCATGGTCCTGCCGTGCGCTTGCATCCACCTCGGCGACCGCCGCCCCAAACACCTCGCGCACGAGCGCCGCATCTTCGGCGGCGAGCTTTTTGAACTGCCGGTCGCTGACCACCAGCGAGCCGTAGACATACATCAGTGGCAGGTCGAGTCCGTGTTTGACCTGCGTGTGCCACTGCAGCGCAATGGTGCCCACCGGCGGCGCTGCGATGGCATTGATGAGCCCCGTCTGCAGGCCTGTCAGCACACCCGCAATAGACAGCGGGATGGCGCTGATCTCAAAACCATTCAGCAGACGCACGGCGTCCGGGTCGTTATCAGGCACCCACACTTTCTGTTCGCGCACCTGCTGAACGCTGGAGAGAGGCACGCTTGCCATGGCGTAGGCGAAACCCACCTCGGCGAGACCGAAGCTGACGAAGCCGTTCGACTCGAGACCTGCCAGCAGGCGCTGATCGAACTGCGCGCGTATAGCCGCCGCTTCCTGCGCCGACCGAAACGCCAGCGGCAGGCTGTAGAGTTGGATGTTCTGGTCTACCGGAATCAGACCGCCGGAGGTGAGCACCGCGCCGTGCAGCTGGCCAACACGTATCTTGCGCAGCACCGCCTTGTCGTCGCCCATCACGCCGCCTGGGTAGAATTTGAACTTCACCCGCCCGTCGGTGCGCTTCGCCACCTCGTTGCCCGCCTCGCGCAGCTTCTTCATCCACACGGAGCCATCTGGCGATACGGCAGCAATCTTGATCGTCACAGCGTGCGCCGGCAGCGCCGCCATCAGACAGAACGCAACAAGCGCGCCCCACCGTTTAGAAATAGTCATCTGCGCTCTCCAGCAATTCGCGCGCGCGGCCTTTGGCCACGGTATTCATCAAGGTTAGACCAGGCGCCTGAACTGGCGCTGAAAGCACCTCACTGAGCAGCGTATCGTGCAGATCACGATCGAAAACGAGACGTGCATAGCTTTCCGCAAACATCACCTTGGCCAGCAGGTTGCGACCTTCGGACAACGCCACCGCGCGTTCGAAGTGCGCCCGACCCACATCCGGTTTACCGCCCATGGCAGGAGGAAACAGGGTTTCGAACACGCCCAGGTACAAATGCACACCGCCATCGTCGTAGCCATCGTCCAGTGTCTGCACACGCTGCATGAGCGCCTTCACCCGGCCGAGCTGGGCGATGGCGTTGAAATCGGCGCTGTTGGCCTGCATCCAGCCCGCCCAGCTGGCGCCGAGGCCAAACAGCAGCGGCACATCATCCGCGTCGCGCTCGGCAAGCCATGCCTCGAAGCGATCGTATGGCCGGGACTCCAGCGCGCAACCGTCCTTGATCGACAGGCAGACTGCACGAAATGACAGCTCCCTGGCCTTGGCGTGCATGCGCATGGCCCGCTCCGGCTCGTCCACGAAGGCGGACGCGTACGCGGAGTTGAGCTGTGCGGCGGTTTGCAGCAGACCTGCGTCTTCCGGGCTGCCGCTCACCAGTCCGTCGATGAGGATCAGATAAGCGGGCGCACCATCACGCACGAGCTCGATGTCTTCGCTGTCGAGGATGGCCGACGACAGATCGTCGGTGAGTCCCTGCACCGTGCCGGACAGCAGGCTTGCGCAAGCTCCTTGCGCAAGCAACGCCAGCAGGGCGATCAGCTTGATCGTGGTTCGAATCATTCGAATGTGCCGATTATTCAGGCGCCTTTTGGGCCGCGCATTTTGCCAGCCGGCGCACCGCAATTACAAAGGCGGCTGTCGGGCCGGGTCAGCCGCCGGTGGCCTTGCGCACCGCCTCCAGAACGTCATCCAACGGCGGCCGTTGCCGGTAACCCGGCACCGCGAACTTGGCGAGCAGCTCGCCGCTTGGGCTAAGCACCACAATACCGGGATGCGGAATGCCGTAGGCCGCGTGGCCCGGCTCGTATTCTTCATTGCGCACACCCAGCGCTTGCACGTGCCGCGCTTCCACATCGCCCAGCAACGGATAGCCGAGGCCCGCCTGCGCGTGAAATCCCTCGCGCAGCGCATCGCTGTCATAAGTCATGCCGGCGACACGCACGCCGAGGGCTTCGAATTCGTCTCTACGGGATTCCAGTTGCACGAACTGGCGCTTGCAGAAGGGTCACCAGTCTGCGGATCGATTGAGAAACAGCACCAGGCCCTTCTCGCCGCTGAGATCGTTCAGCGTGCGCGGCTGGCCGTTCTGATCTGCAGCAGCGATCGCAACCGAGCTGCCAATGGGTGGCCCCCATGCATCCGCATAGTCATCCGCCTGCGCGAGGGATGCGATCATCAGGACAACGAAAAAAAGTGCAGACCTCACGGTACCTACCGGCTATCTAACCCAACATTTGACCGAGATTGCGCAGGAAGTTCCACGCATTCGCGGGTAATCTGAACGGCTGCAAGACTATCACGGAGCCTCGCACATGAGCGAACCCCTCGTCCTGGTGGACTACCCTGCAGACGGCGTGGCGCTCGTCACCCTCAACCGGCCGGACGCGCTGAACGCACTGTCGAGCGGCCTGCGCAACGCCATCGCCGACACCTTTGCCGAACTTGCTGCCGACGAGCGTGCGCAGGCCATCGTTCTCACCGGCGCAGGTCGGGCTTTCACCGTGGGGCTGGACCTCAAAGAGCTGGGCGGCGAAGTGGCCCCGGACGCAAAGCTCTCGGCGGATCCAGCAGACGCCATGGCGGCCTGTCCGAAACCCATCATCGGCGCGGTGAACGGCTTCGCCATCACCGGTGGTTTCGAGCTTGCGCTGATGTGCGACTTTCTCATCGCCAGCCCCACTGCACGCTTCGCCGACACCCACGCACGGGTTGGCGTGGTACCCGGATGGGGCCTGTCCCAGCGTTTGCCACGACTGATCGGTATCAACCGCGCCAAGGAGCTGAGCCTCACGGGTAACTATCTGGATGCAGAAACCGCCTGTGCCTGGGGCCTGGTCAACCGCGTCGTGCCGGCGGATGCGCTGATCGACACCTGCACGGCACTAGCCTCGGACATCGCAACCACGGAGCCCGTCACCCGCGCCGAGATCAAGCGCATCATGGATCTCGGCTGGGCGACGAGCCTTGGCGAAGGTCTCGCCATCGAGGCTGAGGCCAGCCGTGCGCACGCGCGCACAAGCCAACGCGCCGAATTCGTGGCAGCCAACCGCTCGGACATTCAGGCCCGCGGACGCAGCCAATCGGGCAACTGACGAATCTTGCGTATACTTGCCCCTGAGAGGCAGAAGACAGATCCATGCAAGAGATAACGTACCCGCACGCAGCGCACCCCGCCGCCGGCACGACGGTGGAGGTCGCACCTGGCGTGCGCTGGCTCACCATGCCCATGGGCGGCGGCTCGCTGAGCCACATCAACCTCTACCTGCTCGAAGACGACGACGCATGGTGGGTGGTGGACACGGGTCTTGCGCTGCAGTCGGTGCACGACCTGTGGCACGAGATCTTCGCAAACGAGCTCGGCGGCAAGCCGGTGCGCGGCGTGATCTGCACGCACTTCCATCCGGACCACACCGGTCAGGCGGGCATGATCACCGACCACTTCCGCTGCAATTTCTACATGACCCGCGGCGAGTACTACCAGGCCCGCGCCTTCAGCGGCGGGCCGGGCTCCAGCCACTCGAGCTGGCGAGGGCTGGAGTTCTACAAGCGCGCCGGTATGCCCGACGACTACGTGCAACAGTTGCAGTCGCTGTGGCAGCACCGCTCCAAGGACGGCATGTCCATGCAGGAAATGCCGTCTGGCTTCGTGGCGATGCGCCACGGCGATGAGCTGAACATTGGCGGGCGTACCTGGCGTGTGGCAGTGGGCCGCGGCCACTCACCGGAACATGCGTGTCTCTACTGTGCCGAGCTGCGTGTGCTGCTGTCAGGCGATCAGATTCTGCCGGTGATCACCTCAAACGTCAGCGTGCACCCCACCGAGCCGGAATCGAACCCGCTGAACCTGTGGATGAAGTCGTGCGATGCATTCCTGCGTACCCCGGACGACACCCTCATCCTGCCTGCCCACAACCTGCCATTCTACGGCGTGCGCACCCGGCTGCGGGATCTGATGGATCACCACGAAGACCGCATGCTCGCCATCGAGGAAGCCTGCACGACACCGCAAACGGCCAAAGACCTGCTGCCCGTGCTGTTTTCCCGCAAACTCGACCCGCGGCAGATGATGATGGCGCTGGGAGAGGCCATCGCCCACCTGCACCTGTTGATGCACCGCAGCCGCATCGAGCGCAGCCTCAGCGAGGACGGCCGTTACCGGTTCCGCAGCATCGACCCGAAGCTATCCAGGCGATCGCACCCCCACGCAGGCCCCAGCGCCGAGCCGCAGTTGGTGTAAGTAACTGGACGCGCGCGCCCGCATTGCGGAGATCACCTTCAAACTGCTGCGCTGGGCCAACGACCATGTACCGCCGGTGGTGCGCTCCGTGGTGGGCCTGCTGTTCATGATCGGCGGCGTGCTCGGCTTTCTGCCGATCCTGGGTTTCTGGATGCTGCCGCTGGGTGCTGCGTTCATTGCCCTGGACATACCGCCCATGCGCGCCCGCATCCACCGCTGGATGGAGAAGCTGCACGCCCGCGCCTATCCGGGAGAGCACTACCCACCCCTGAAACAGGACGAAAGCTGATCACGCCTGCGCGCCCAAGTCCCTTGGCGAATTGGCCTGACCAGTTTACCATCCCCGAATCAATCAAGAAGTAGCGGACAATGCAGGAAACCTGGCGCTGGTTCGGGCCGGATGACACCGTCACTCTGGAAAACGTAGTGCAGGCGGGGGCCACCGGCGTGGTCACGGCACTCGACCACATCGCCACCGGCGATGTCTGGCCGCTGGCGGACATCACGGAGCGCAAGCAGCTCATTGAGTCCTACGGGCTCACCTGGGCTGTGGTCGAAAGCGTTCCGGTATCCAATGCCATCAAATCCCGCACAGGGCCGTTTGAGACGCACATCGCCAACTACCAGCAGACGCTGCGCAACCTCGGCGAGGCCGGTGTGCGCTGTGTGTGCTACAACTTCATGCCGGTGGTGGACTGGACCCGCACCAATCTCACCTACGACCTGCCCAACCGCAGCCAGGCGCTGCGCTTCGAGATGACCGACTTCGCCGCCTACGATATCCATGTTCTGCAGCGCAGCGGCGCGCAAGCGAGCTATCCGGCGGAAATCGTCGCGCGCGCCAAGACGCGATACGCCGCCATGAGCAGCGCCGAGATCGCAGCACTCGAGAAGAACATCATCGCCGGCCTGCCGGGTGGCGAAGGCTCCTACGACCGCGACGGCATACGCAACGCAATCGAGGCATTCGCAACGCTCGGCAACGACCAGTTCCGCGCCCACCTGTTCGATTTCCTGCGCGAAGTCATACCAGTAGCGGAAGAAGCCGGCGTCGTGATGGCCATTCATCCGGACGACCCACCGTTCTCCCTGTTCGGCCTGCCGCGCATCCTGTCCACCGCGGCCGACGCGCGCACACTGCTGCAGGCCATTCCGAGCGACGCCAACGGCCTGACCATGTGCGCGGGCTCCTACGGCGCCCGCGGCGACAACGATCTGGTAGCCATGATCCGTGAGTTTCACGAACACATTCAGTTCGTGCACCTGCGCAACGTGCGCCGCGAAGCCGACGGCTCCTTTTATGAGAGCGAACATCTCGACGGCGACAACGACATCGTCGGCATCGTCGGCGCGCTGCTGGACGAAGAGCAGCGCCGCGGCCGCCACATTCCCATGCGACCGGACCACGGCCACACCCTCGGCGAGGAGAAAGGCAATACCCGCGTGCGTCCGGGCTATTCCTTCGCGGGCCGTTTGAAGGGCCTCGCCGAGCTGCGCGGAGTCATCCACGCCCTCGAAACGCTGCGCAGATGAGCCTGCTGCATCCCGACCGCCTGTTTCCTGCGGAGCCGGCGCAGCGCGCCATCGCGCGACGCCTGTTCGCCGAAGTCGAGCACCTGCCCATCGTCAGCCCGCACGGGCACACCGACCCTGCCTGGTTCGCCAGCAATCAGCCGTTCGACAACCCAGCGGCATTGCTGATTCAACCCGATCACTATGTATTTCGCATGCTCTACAGCCAGGGCGTACCGCTGCACAGCATTGGCCTGGCAGGACAGGGTGAAACAGAGCCGGTAGCCACGCCGGAGGCGGTGTGGCAGACCTTTGCGGAGCACTACCACCTGTTTCGCGGCACCCCCACAGACCTGTGGATGCGACACGTGTTCGGCGAGGTGTTCGGCATCGAGGAGCCGCTGACGGCGGCGAGCGCGGCGCGCTACTACGCCACCATCGACACAGCGCTGCGCACCGAAGCCTTCCGCCCGCGGGTGCTGTACGAACGGTTCAACATCGACTGGCTCGCCACCACCGAGGCGCCGAACGACGACCTGCGCCACCACGCGGCCCTGCAGGCCGACCCCTGGCCGGGACGCGTCATCACCACCTTCCGCCCGGACCCGGTGCTCGACCCCGAGTTCGAGGGCTTTGACGACAACCTCGCAACCCTTGGCGAACTGACAGGCGAAGACACGCAATCCTGGACAGGCTACCTCGCCGCACTGGAAAACCGTCGCGCCTACTTCCGCGCACACGGCGCCACCGCCACCGATCATGGTCACCCTACCGCAGCGACGGCGGATCTGTCCCCTGCGGAGGCACAGCGACTGTTCGAACGCGTGCGCCGCGGCGAGGTGAGCGCTGCCGATGCGGAGCTGTTCCGCGCGCAGATGCTCACCGAGATGGCGCGCATGAGCGTGCACGACGGCATGGTCATGCAGCTGCATCCGGGCTCGTTCCGCAATCACAACGCCAACATATTCAGCCGTTACGGCCGTGACAAGGGCGCCGACATACCGGTGCGTACGAGCTACGTGCAGGCCCTCAAGCCGCTGCTGGATCGCTTCGGCAACCGGTCCGACTTCACGCTCATCCTGTTCACGCTCGACGAATCCACCTACAGCCGCGAGCTCAGCCCCCTGGCAGGGCACTACCCGTGCCTGCGGCTGGGCCCCGCCTGGTGGTTTCACGACAGCCCGCAAGGCATGATGCGTTTCCGCGAGCAGGCCACTGAAACCGCCGGCTTCTACAACACCGTCGGCTTCAACGACGACACGCGCGCCTTCCTCTCCATCCCCGCCCGACATGACGTCGCGCGGCGTGTGGATTGCACCTTTCTCGCCCGCCTGGTGGCAGAGCACCGCCTGCTGGAGGACGAAGCCGCTGAACTCGCGGTGGATCTGGCCGGCAACCTGGCTAGGCAGGCTTACAAGCTGTCATGAACTGGCAGGGGCCACCGCCGCCCATCGATCGCAGGGCCCACGGTCCAGGTATCCTTCACCTTGGCATCGGCGCGTTTCATCGCGCGCATCAGGCGGTGTACACACACGAAGCGCTGGCGCGATACGGTGGCGACTGGCTGATACGCGGCGCGAGCACCCGAAGCGACGAGGTGCGCACGCGGCTTGCTGCACAGGACTTTCTCTACACCAACTGGACGCGCAGCACGGATCGCAACGAGGCACAGGTAATTGCCAGCCTGCATTCGGTATTGAGTACGGCGCACCACGGCGCCGACGCCATCATCGGCGCCATCGCCGACCCGGCCACGCGCATCGTTTCGCTCACGATCACAGAAAAGGGGTACTGCGCGAACCAGGCCGGCGCCCTTGATGAAACGCACCCGGACATCCTCGCCGATCTCACGCAGCCCGCACCGCGCTCCGCCATCGGCTACCTGGTGCGGGGGTTGTCGGCGCGCAAAGCCGGCGGCGGTGCGCCGCTCACGGTTCTCAGCTGCGACAACATGGCAGATAACGGTGCGCTGACCCGAGCCGTCACCCGCGATCTCGCCGCCGCACTGGCGCCCGCTGCGCTTGCGTGGATCGATGACAACGTGACCTTTCCCTCGACGATGGTCGACCGCATCGTGCCCGCCGTTACAGAAGCCGACCTTGCAGCGTTTGCCGCGGCATTCGGCTACCGCGACGAGGCGCTGGTAATCGGGGAAGCCTGGTCGCAGTGGGTCATCGAAGACGACTTCGCCGCCGATCGGCCCGCATGGGAGTCCGCCGGCGCGCAGCTGGTCGACGATGTCACGCCGTATGAAGTCGCCAAGCTGCGGCTGTTGAACGCCAGCCACTCCGCCTGCGCCTATCTCGGCCTGCTGGCGGGTCACGAGTACGTACACGAAGCTATCGCAGACCCCGCTATCCACGCATTCATCCTCGAGCTGATGGCGCGGGAGGTTACCCCCACACTCGCGCCGCTGCCGGACACGGACCTTGCGGCCTACCGCGCGGCGATCATCGAACGGTTCAGCAACGCTGCGGTGCCCTATCGCACCGCTCAGGTCGCCACGGACGGATCGCAGAAGCTGCCGCAACGCCTGCTACCGGTGGTTGCGCAGCGCCTGGCAGAAGGGCAACCGGTGGACCTCTGCGCCGAGGTAATCGGCGCGTGGTGCGCCTGCATCGAACACGTGCAAACGCTCAACGACCCTATGCTCGAACGTCTGCGCGCAGCGGTTTCCAGCGGCGGGGCGATGGGCCTGTTAGCCGTGGAGCCGGTATTCGGCGAGCTCGGTCAGCATGCCGGTTTTGCAGCAGCGGTGGCGGCGGCTTACGCCCGCCACCGCTAGCCGATCAGCAAGCGTCAGAAGTCGAATGACAAACGCACGCCCGCGTAGCGCTGCGCCTCGCGGGGCACCTGCTGGATGTACACCGGTGCGCCGCCCCACAGGCCGCCGAACAGGCCTACGTCGAGCCCGCCGAGCACAACCGCCGATGGTCGCCTCGCACGAATCTCCATTGATCGTCATCCGTGCACCGCACGGATACGCCAGGGTAGTCGAGTCAGCAGCTGATTCCTCTCTTGTTTTCCACTTGATTTCACACAACCGGCCCAGCGCACCACAGGCATAACCAATTTGCGCCAGCATCGCCCGAGGTCACTCCGCGAAATCAGCCGTCGCGGTTACCGAACAGCGCCGCCGCCGAGATGGATTCCCCCAGATGGCGCCGCATGGCCTGACGCGCATTCTGGGAGTCACGGGCCTTGATCGCCTCGAAGATTTCCGTGTGTTGACCGAGCACCGGGTAGATGCCTTCTTCGAGTATGCGCTGGTGAAAGGCCTGGTTGAGCTGCGCACCGGCGCGCAGCTGCCACAGCCAGTCCACCGTTGCCTCGATGGCACCGTTCTCGGTCGCACGAGCAATCAGGGTATGGAATCGTCGGTCGTGCTGCTCGACGTCAGGTGTCATCTCGCTGCGCTGCATATCGGCAAGCACCTGGCCCAACGCTTCGAGCTGCGCATCGCTAATGCGCTTTGCCGCCAGCGCCGCCGCCTCGGGTTCGAGCAGCATACGCATCTCGAGAATCTCGAACGGGCCCATGCCGCCATCCGCCAGCACCGGGTTGGCATGGCGCTCGAGCACATAGATACCGCTGCCTGTACGTATCTCGATGAGCCCCGACACTTCGAGCGCAATCATCGCCTCCCGCACGGTCGGCCGACTGACCTGGAGCATTTCCGCCAGGTCCCGCTCCGAGGGCAGCTTGTCGCCGGGATTGACCTCACCGCGTGCGACCAGATCGGCGATACGCCGGGCAACGCGCACGTACAACCGCTCGGTGCTCTCGATGGGATTGATACGCAGTCCGCCCTTAGCCATCGGCAAGCTCCTGTGCACGCATGCTCAGTTCTGCGGCGAGAAAGGCGTGTTCCTGGGTCATGGCCAGTTCCGTACGATGAATGCAGTCGAGCATCATACGGCCGAAGAACGGAAATCCCACCTGCCCCTGGCAATCGATCTCGTGCACGCCGCGCGCATCGGTCAGGATCGCAAGCGATGCCGGCGTGGCACGGCCGGGATCCGTGTACTTGCGCAGCTCCAGGGTGCCTTCGCTGCCGAGGATAAACGTGCGTCCATCACCCCACACCGGCGAGCCGTCCGGTGTGTACCAGTCCACCCGCGCATAGAACGATGCACCGTTGTCGCCGGTGAGCGACAGCTCGCCGAAGTCTTCGAAACCCGGCCGGTGAGGATGGCCGAAGTTGGCCACCCGGGCATGATTGATGCTGGCGCCGGCGCAGCCTGCGAAGGTGAGGAACTGCTCCACCTGGTGCGAGCCGATGTCGGTGAGGATGCCGCCCACCGCTGACTTGTCGAAGAACCAGTCCGGCCTAGTCGCCTCAGCCAGACGATGCGGCGCCAGGTTCACAACCTGCAACACCCGCCCGACCGCACCTCCAGCAATGAGTTCTCCCGCATGCCAGGCGGCCTCGTTGTGCAGCCGCTCGGCGTAGTACACGAGGTACTTGCGGCCGGTTTCCGCCACGACGCTCCGTGCTTCCTCGAGCTGCGCCAGACTGGTGAAGGGCGACTTGTCAGTGAAGTAGTCCTTGCCGGCACGCATCACCTGGAGCCCGATCCCCGCACGGTCACAGGGCACCGCTGCCGCTGCAATCAAGCGGATGGATGCGTCGTTCAGGAGATGGTCGAAGGTCGGCGCAACCTGCGCCTGCGGGAAACGCTCCAGGAATAGCTGAACCCGCTCCGGCGACGGATCGTACACCGACACCAGCGTGCCGCCCGCCGCCACCAGCCCCTGCACCATGCCGTAGATGTGGCCGTGATCCAGGTGCGCCGCCGCAAAGCGGAAGGTGCCCGGCGCCACTACCGCGCTGGCCTTCGTTTCCGGCGCGTAGTTGGCGCCATCCCCGAGACCGCTCACAGCCAGCCGAGCCCGACGGCGGTGGAATACATCACTCCCGCCAGAACTGCGGCGATGCAGAGCAACATGAGGGCATTGTAAACGGTGCGGCGTGTTCCGGAGGGGCGATCCGCGCCGAGGAAGTCCGCGCGGTTATTCATGACAAACCAACCAACATAGGCGATCGGCAGCAGCATTCCGCAGATGGCCGAGGTCGGCAGCACCACGTAGGGCCCCATGGTGGTCCACACGAATACGCCCAGCACCGCCGGCGTGGGCAGCAGGCACGCCAGGCGGTAGCCGCGGCTGCCCTCCTCGAGCCCGAACATTTCGCCTGCCGCGGCGCCGCAGGTGAGCATGTGCATGACGAGCGAGCCCACGGCCATGCCCAGCACGCCGAGCGGAAACACGAGCTGGCCGGCAAGCTCTCCCAGCCCAGCGCCGGCGAACAGTGCGCTGGCACGGTCCGGCGCCAGTTTGCCGCCGAGCCCCTGACCGTCGTAGAGAAGGCCCGCCGCCGCCACGGAGATCAGCAAGGTGACGAGCATGTAGGGCAGCACCAGACCGAGCACGATGTCGTATCGTGCAAGCTCACGCTCCTCGCGGCCCCAGCCGCGTCGCAGCAGCGTGTATCCGTACACGAAAGTCATGTTGATGCCCACCGCTGTACCGAGCGCGGCCATCAACGTGGTGACGCCCGCGGCGTCATCGGGCAGAGATGTGGGCACCAGGCCACCGAGCGCCGCCGCCCAGTCGATGTCTCCCCGCACGCTTGCCAGCACCACCACCCAGGCAAAGCTGACAATCACGCCGACGCTGAGCACTTTGATGCCGTTCTCGAACAGCGTCACCGCCCGGCGGCCATCGTTGTAATGCCACACGGTGTAGGCACAAGCCGCCCACACAAGCACCGCCAGGCCGAACAGATAGATTTCGCGCGCCGCCGAGTCTGCCTCCGGCCGAAATCCTGTGGTCACACCCACCGCCATCTCCAGCATGCCTGCCGACAGCGGATAGTGGCTGAACCCCCAGATCACGCTGGAAGCGAGCGCGGCGATGGCCCAGGCCCAGGCGAGCGGCGTGGACACGTGCCGCCGCATGGCAGCGAAAGGCCGCTCGCCGGTGGACAGCGTCTGATACGACAGCGCGAACAGCATGATGCAGCCGATGAGCATGCTCAGCGGTTGTATCCACAGAAACTCGTAGCCGTAGGCCGCGCCGATGGTGAGCGAAGTGATAGCGCTGCCGCCGCCGAGCGTCATC
Source organism: Gammaproteobacteria bacterium (assembly GCA_030428905.1). GTDB lineage: Bacteria > Pseudomonadota > Gammaproteobacteria > Pseudomonadales > Azotimanducaceae > SYFY01. Next base: position 8,937 of record JAUIED010000015.1, on the reverse strand, counting down.
GCGCCCTGCAGCCAACCCGGCCCGCCCTGACGAATATGTTGCAGCATGCCCATCAGCGGAACGATTGCTCGATGTCGATATGTACCTCCAGATTTTCCGGGTGGCGCAGCTGCGAGGCGGCGATTTTCTCCGCCAGTTGCGCCGCATACGCATCGTCATCCAGCGGCAGGGTTACCGTCTCTCCACGCCACGCCGACAACAGCATGGCGTTGGCCAGCATCAGCGAGCCGAGCCCCTCCGCTGCCGGAAAGCTCAGCGGCGCGTCTCCCCGCACCGCGGCGGCAAAATCCTCGAGCAACAGCGCGTGCTGGTTAACCGGCGCAAAGCCGTCGAGCACCTGCTGTTCGAAATCGGGCATGCCAAAGAGCTCCCGCGTGTTTCGACAGTGATCAGTGACGCTGTCATCGCTCGTCGCCAGCCATATACGCTTGCCGTCGTAACGCAGCGTACCGCGGTCGCCCACCAGATCGAGCTGATTGATACCCGGCGCCTCGCCGGTGGATGCCTGGATCACGCCGGTGGCACCGTCCCGCCACGTCATCCAGGCGCTGACCTCATCTTCCACCTCGATGTGGTGATGACGTCCGAAGTCCGCTTGCGCGTGAATCGACGCCGGCATGCCCGCAATCCACTGCAGCACGTCCAGGTTATGAATGCACTGGTTGAGCAGCAGGCCGCCGCCTTCGCCCCGCCAGGTGCCGCGCCAGGAACTCACACGGAAGTACACATCCGGCCGGTACCACTGCGTCATGGTCCAGCTCACACGCTGCAGACGGCCGAGCCGACCAGCCTGCACGAGCGCGCGGATCATTGCGTAGGCCGGGTCCAGGCGTTGGTTGAGCACCACGCCGAACACGCGTTCGCCGGCCGCCGAGAGCAGAGCTTTCGCATCTGCAGTACATAGCGCCAGCGGTTTCTCCATCAGCAGGTGCTTGCCGGCGCCGAGCACCGAGAGACCCTGGGGGAGATGCTCAAATGTCGGCGTGGCGACGAGCACGGCGTCCACACCAGCATCAGCAGCGAGTGCCTCGGCGGATTCGTGCACACGGACATCCGTCGGCAAGGACAGCTCATCAGGCAGACCGCGACGGGCGGCCACGGCAGCAAGACGCGCCCCGGGCACCAGCCCTTCCACAAGGTTACGCACGTGCTTGGCGCCGATGTTGCCGAGACCAACGATACCGAAGCAGACGTCAGCCATCAGCGTCGCCGATGCGCGGCAGCGTGTTGCCTACATCATCTCCCGATCGGATGGTCACGCCCTGCACACCGCCAACGTCATCCCGCACGAAGTCGAAATGCATGCCGCGCGGCGCGAAGTAGAAGCGGTCGGGGGCACGTGCCTCCAGCGGGCCGGAAAACAGGCCGGTGCGGATCTCCAGCGCGCTCTGGCCGTCGTAGACGAATGTCAGCTCGAAGGGTCCGCCGCCGTAGCGTCCGGAGTAGGCGGTAAAGTGCGTGTTTACGGGAACCGCCATCAACTCATCAGCGGTCCAGGGCAACGCACGGCCATGCGTCATCTGACGCAGGGCAGCCATGAAGGGCGGGTCGATTGCCCGCCCGGAGTGCCCCCAGGCGCGGTTCAGGTAGGTCAGCAGGCCGCTGGCCACCTGATCGTCAAACTCCGGCATCAACGCATGGCCCGGCATCACCCCGTTCCAGGTCTGGCCGAGAACCTCGATGGGCCCCTGCAACCCGTGCAGCACGATCCGCGCCAGGCGCTCCGGCGCTTCGGTCACCCACGGGGAGTTCACCAGCGGCGGTGCAAGCGCGCCGATACCCTCGCCGTCGGCGCCGTGACAAGTAGCGCAACGAGCGGTGTAGTAGCGGCGACCGTCCTCCATGCGCGCGCGTTGTGCGGGCGACAACGGCACCGCATCGGCGGCCAGAGTGTCGCCCGGCCACGTGAATGCCTTGCGGGCGCGCGCCAGCGCCGGCCACAAGGTCTCATCTGCCGGTGGCGTTGTGAAAAGCGTATGCGCCTCCTGCAGTACGATGCGTTCAAACCCCTCGGCGCGCGTCACTTCTGCCGCGCCCTCGAACATAGCGCGCTGCATCCATACCGGTTGCGTCGCCGCCAGATTCAGCAGGCCTGCAGCCAACGCGCCGTCGCTGGTGTTTCGCACATGCTGGTGCACAAGCGTGCGCACAAGCTGGCTCGCGGCTTCCTGCTCGGCGCTCCAACGGCCGGAAAGCTCCGCGAGGAATGCCTGCTCCTGACCGCGCATGGCTGCCACCAGCGCGGTGCGACGGGCATCATCCTGCCAGTGCTCGAGCAGCGTGTTTTGCGCCAGACGCCGCACCGCAGCGTGCGCGTTGTGCGGCGCGAGTACGGCAATCAGTTCCATCTGAAACCGCGTGTCTTCAGAGTGTAGTTCCGCAAGTGCCGCCACGTCGCGCCGATTGAATAGCGGCGCACCGGCGATCAGCGCCTGACGCGCCAGCGGCAACGATGCGCTTCGCACCGCAGCAAGCGCGGTGCGGCGGTCGAGCGTGTCGCGGCCAGCCAGCGCCCACAAGGCATGCACCGACTGGGGCATTTCCGCGGCACGCACCAGTGCACGCAATCGTCGCTCGATGCCGTCCTCCGTCCGCACCAGCAGGAGTCGCTGAGCCGTGCGCCGTTGCCAGGCGATTTCCGAAGCCAGGCGGTCGAGCAACTCCTGCACGTCGGCGTCTTCGAGACTTGCAGGTTGGAACGACTCCTCCACTCTGCTCACCCGCCAGATGCGGCCAAGCCCCGGCGGCCGATCCAGACCGCGCGCCTTGGCCTGTTCCCGAAGCTGCTCGGTGATGAACACGTGGTCCTGAATGACGCCGCGATACATATCCACCACGTACAGCGCGCCGTCCGGGCCGAAGTAGACATTGACGGGTCGAAACCGTTCATCGGTGGAGGCAAGAAACTCCCGCTGCCCCCAGGTCTCGTCCGGATAGCGCACGTGACGTGCCGTCACTGCCAGCCCGTCTTCCGAAAGTTCGAGGTGCGCCACCGCATTGGCGGCGGGCTCGGCAACGAAGGCGATGTCGCCTTGGACATCCATACCGCTGGCCGATGTCGGCTGATCCAGACGGCCGTCTTCGCGCAGCACCCCCGGCAAATAGGCACGGTTGACGCCTGTGTTCACGCGCACTGCGTACATCGCATCATCAGCGCTGATGCGCGCGTTCAATCCCGGCGCTCGGCCAGCACCGGCGCGCACGACGTTCTGCGCGTCGTAATAGTCGCCTGACAGCAGGTTCGAATTGGTGTTGTAAAACAAGCGTCCCGCATCGTCCTGAGCGATGCCCCACTGGCCGCGAAACAGCGTTGGCTCCTCTGTCAAAACGCCTTCGCTGATTTTCAGGCGGCGCGCGGACTTGGCGCTGTAGAGCCAGTTGTCGAGGCCCGCCAGCAGCCCGTTCTCGGCATGCTCCACAGACCCCGGTTGATCTCCGTAGCTGCCGAGCCGCTGTTTGTGAGCGCAATCGATGTCAGCAGCCAGGCCGCTTGCCGACGGGCACAGCCACAGGTTCGGCGGCTCGCCGACGAGCATCCCCTCATTGACGATGGCAACCGCCCGCGGCAGCACGAGACCGTCGAGCAGTACTTCGCGACGGTCCATGCGGCCGTCGCCATCCGTATCGCTGAGGCGCACCACGGAACCGATGGGCGCGTCCTCATCCGTACCGTAGGTGTCCTGCATGAAGCCACGCATCTCGGCGACATACATCCGCCCCGCCGCATCCCAGGTGAGCGCCACCGGATCCTCAACCAGCGGTTCGTGCGCCACCGCCTCAATGCGGTAGCCGGGCACCAGGCGAAAGGTCTCGAGCGCGGCCCCAGGGTCGAGCACCGGTGCGGGCGGGGTGTCGATGCGCAAGTACAACGGCGCCTCCTCCTGCGCAAAAACAGCGACAGCAGCAAGACACAACGGAACCAGTGCCAGGCGGCGCATCAGAACGTCATCTGCGACAGATAGGCATACGAACGCCGGGCGGATTGCATCGGTTGCGGCGGCCGATCACGCTCTACGAAGAAGTGCTGCGCGCCGGCGGCAATAGCTGCGCGGGTGAACGCCGGGAAGTCGATGGTGCCGTCGCCCACGTCGGCAAAGTCACCCCCTTCATCGATGTCTTTCATGTGACAGCTGGAGAAGCGGCCGGGATATCGCTGCAGATAGCCCTGCAGATCCCCGCCACCTTTCACGACCCAGTAGGCATCGAGCTGGAACGTCACCTGCGCAGGATCGGTCTCCTCGATCATGCGCTCCCAGGGCACCACACCGTCGATGGGTTTCAGCTCCCAGTCGTGATTGTGATAGCCGAAGCGCAACCCTTCCGCCGCGCAGATCTCACCGGCCTGGCGCATGAGAGCGATATTTCGATCGACATCGGAAAGTGTTGCGAACTGATCCGGCATCATTGCCGGCAGCACCAGATCCCGCTGACCGAGGCGCCTGGCCGACGCGATGCCCGCCCGCACGTTGTCGAGCAGATACGCAGGGCCGCTTCGCTCGCCGAACAATCGCATCTGCGCCGGGCGGTCCAGGGTGAAGAACTCTGGCGGCAGCACCGGGGATATCCGTCCCACGGGCGCCTCCAACGCCGTTTCCTGCAGAAGCGCTTGCACCTCCGCTACCTCCCGGCCAAGAAATCCCATCGCCGAAAACTCCACCTGCCGGTAGCCGATCGCCGCCACAGCGCGCAGCGTGCCCGGGAAGTCCGCCAGCAGCAGCGGCGTCAGTGTGGAGAGCTGCAACCCGAAGCGGTCCAGCCGGCGGGGCGCGGGTGGGTTCACGCACGCCGCCAGCGGCGCCGCCGCCGTGAGCGCGCCGAGCGCCCTGATGAGTTGCCTTCTCGTTGCTGCCATCTGCTGTCTCTCCCCACTCCACCCGCCAGAAATTGGCCAACTGGTATGACCAATTTAAGGTACGACGAGGGCCCGGTCAACGAGCGCGCCAGGATGCTGCACCACGATCGCTGAGAGCCGCTGCGCTGCAGCAACCGCCTCCGGTTGCGCACTGCCGCGCCAACGCGCCGCCAGATAGGCGGCATTGAAAGAATCCCCGGCAGCCGTGGCATCCACCACCTTCACCGGTGTCTGCAGGGCGTAGGAAACATGGTCCACCACACACCCCGCCGAACCGAGTTTGAGCACCACTTCGGGCGCGCCGAGCGCCTGCAATCTACTGGTCACGTCGTCATCCCCGTGCAGCAGGCGTTCATCATCCCCGCTTGGCAAGGCAATGTCCGCAACCGCCCACGCCGCCTCCAGCCAGCGGCGTGCTTCGTCCACGCTCTGCCACAACCTGGGCCGATAGTTCGAGTCGAAGGCAACCCGAAGACCCCGCGCGCGCAGGGCCGCCAACAGGTCAAGCAACCAGCGTCGCCTGTCTTCGGGCAGCAGTGCCAGGGTGATCCCCGACCAATACACCGCTTCGTGGTCCGCCAGAAACGCCTCCAACGTCGCGCAATACCCGCTGTCATCCAGCAGCCGGCGAAACGGCGACGCGTCGCGCCAGTAATGAAACGTGCGCTCCCCTGCTGCGTCATTGCGAATGATGTACAACGCCGGTGCTGCACCCGGTAACACGCGAAGGCACGAACAATCGAGGTCGTGGGATTGCCAACGTTCGCGCAGCCAATCGCTGTAATAGTCATCGCCCAGCGCTGAAACGAACGACACGTCCATGCCGAGATACCGCGCATAGACCGCAGTGTTGAACACATCACCGCCGTAGGACAGGCGAAAGCTGCCGCTCGCATCCGCACGCATCTCCAGCATGCACTCGCCGATGGCGGCCAGGCGCACCGCTCAGCCCGCCACCATGCGCGCTGCCTGCGCGTGCAGAGCGATCTCATCGAACCGACCGGCAGCGATCAGATCCGTCGGCACAAACCAGGAACCGCCCACGCAAGCCACCGAGCCGAGCGCCAGATAGTCGGCGGCGTTGTGCTGATCGACACCGCCGGTAGGACAGAAACGCACCTCGGGCAGGGGTGCTGCGAGTGCGCGCAGCGCGGCGATGCCACCGTTCGCTTCCGCCGGAAAGAACTTCTGCAACCGATAGCCGCGCTCCAGCAGACGCAGACATTCTGAGGCGGTGGCGGCACCCGGAATGTACGGCAGGCTGGCGGCATCGAGCAGCGCTTCGGTGGCACCGGGGCTCACAGCAAAGGCCGCTCCGGCACTGCGCACCGCCTCAAACTGTTCCGTCCTGCGCACGCTGCCGGCACCCACAAGCAGGTTGGGGCATGCCTGCACCATGGCGGCAAGGGCATCCAGCGCATGCTCGGTGCGCAGCGTCACCTCCACGGCATTGAAGCCCGCATCCTGCAGACACAGACCGAGGCGCGCGCCAAGCTCCGCGCCATCCACCGTCACCACCGGCAGCAGGCGCACGCCGGCAAGCAGGTCGCTTGCGTCCATCGGCTCAGGCGCCTACATCGAACCAGTAACCGCCCTCGCCCCGAACCTTGACGTGCCCGGCGGTGGGTGTCGCGAAGTGCGTGCCGATCACGAGCACGTCGGAGTCGACGTAGCGTTGCAGCAGCGCGTTTCGCGTGGCCTCACCTTGTGCCTGATCGTAGTCGGCACTGGAACACCAGTCGGTGCGGCTCATCTGGCAGGGGTGGTGGATACAGTCACCCGTGATGAGCGCTTCTGCGCCCTGAGAAGTAATGTGCACGCTCACGTGGCCTGGCGTGTGGCCAGGCGTGGGTTCCAGCCGCACCTCGTCGCACACCTGGTGGGTCATGCCGACGAAATCCATCAAACCGGCTTCGACGATGGGACGCACAGAGTCGTCGAGAATCGGCCCGTAGCCCTCCTCCTCGTTCGCGTCCCAGTACCGCCATTCTTCCTCCGCAACCAGGTAACGGGCATTGGGGAATGTGGGCACCCAGGCGCCATCCACCAGCATGGTGTTCCAGCCCACATGATCCACGTGCAGATGGGTGCACATGACGGTGTCCACTTTCAGCCGATCAAACCCGGCCGCCTCCAGATCCGCGAGAAACGTGGTCTGCAGCATGTTCCAGGTGGGCACGTTGCGCTCCTTGTCGTTACCGATGCAGGTATCGACGACGATGCAGCGGTCGGGCGTCTGCACCACCAGCGCGTGCACGCTCATCTTCAGATTGCCCGCCTCATCCATGAAGTTCGGGTACATCCAGGACAGCTCCTGGCACGCTTCCCGGGTGGCGTCCGGCAGGATGAACTTGCTGCCGCCGGTGGCTTCGAGCTCCACCACGCGGGTGATCTTCACGTCTCCGATCTGCCAGGTCTGCATCGTCACTCCCCTAGTCTTTTGGCCACATGATCGAGCGCCGGTTGCGCAAGGTCAATGCGGCTGGGTATCGTCCGGGGCTGGGGACACGCAGAGAGACTTGAGATGGCCATCGCAGACGTTGCTAGAACACTCGCCCACGTACCGCTTCTGCTCAAGCTTAAAAAAGAGCTGGAGCCGAAACCGCTGGAGCTGAAACACAGCATCGCGGCGGAGGTGGCCCGTAACGCGCTCGACCATCCGGAACATCCCGCGTACTCCTTTGAAGGCACCGTCATCAACTGGCGCGACTTCAACGCGCTCGCCAACCGCTACGCGCACACCTTCGCCGCACATGGCCTGGGCCGTGGCGATACCGCGAGTCTGTTCATGGAGAACCGCATTGAGTTTCTCGCCGCCATCATCGCCCTGAACAAGCTTGGCGCGGTGGCGGGGCTGATCAACACCAATCTCACCGGCCGTCCGCTGACCCACTGTATTACCACTACAGAGTCGAAACTGTGCATCGTCGGTGAGGAGCGGGTGGCTGCACTCAACGAGGTAAAGTCGGAGCTTGGCCTGGCGGAAGGGCGAGACTACTTCTTCGTGGCCGATCAGGGTACGCAAGCCGCACCGAACTGGGCTCGCGATCTGACCGAAGAGGCACAAGGCGCGTCGACCGACGACCCGCAGGCGCAGCATGAGAGCATCCTCGGCGACACTGCGATGTACATCTTTACCTCCGGCACCACCGGCCTGCCGAAAGCCGCGGTGATGTCCAACCGTCGCTACCTGACCACCGCCACCCTCGCCGCCAGGGGCGGCCTGCGGCTGAAGCCGGAACATCGGATGTACAACTGCCTGCCGCTGTATCACGCCACAGGCCTGGTGGTGGGCATCGGCGCCGGCATCATCTCGGGCGCTTCCACCTTCGTGCGCCGCAAGTTTTCCGCCAGCAGCTTCGCGGGGGAACTGCGCGAGCAGAACGCCACGCACTTCATCTACATCGGCGAGCTGTGCCGCTATCTGATGCACACCCCGGAAGTGGGCCGCGATGCAGATACGCCGCTGCACACCATGATGGGCAACGGTCTGCGCCCGGATATCTGGATGGACTTCAAAAAGCGCTTCGGGATGAAGCGCATCGCCGAGCTGTACGGCGCCAGCGAAGGCAACGCCGGGTTCCTGAACTTCCTCAACAAAGACTGCACGATCGGCACCACCACGTTTCCGGTCAAGCTCGTGGAGTACAACGTGCACGACGATGCAATCGTGCGCGACGCCAACGGTCGCTGCATCGAGGTCGCTCCAGGCAACCCGGGGCTCGGCCTCATTCAGGTGGACGAAAACGCGCGTTTCGAGGGCTACACCTCGAGCGAGGCCACCGAGAAGAAAGTGCTGCGCGGCGCCTTCGAAGACGGTGACTGCTGGTTCAACACAGGCGATCTGCTGCGCACCGTGGATGTCGGCTTTTCCCTTGGCTTCACCCACTACCAGTTCGTCGACCGGGTGGGGGACACATTCCGCTGGAAGTCGGAAAACGTCTCCACCAACGAAGTGGGCGAGATCCTCAACGTGCACCCGGACGTGCGCATCTCCAACGTCTACGGCGTGGAAGTGCCCGGCGCCGACGGCCGGGCGGGCATGGCGGCCCTGGTGCTGGCGGAAGGCAAGAACACCCTCGACA
>JAUIED010000001.1 GCA_030428905.1 Gammaproteobacteria bacterium | reverse complement strand
GTCTTTCGCGCACCCGGACGGCTCTGTCATCCCGTTTTCCATAGCCTCGGCACCACATCGACTGCCTGAGCTGGAGATTCACTTTCAGCCACTGGCAGGCAACGAGGATGCGCAGCGCATGCTCGATTTGCTCGTCACCGGGACAACCGTGCAGCTTCTACCGCCGGCTGGCAATGTGGTTCTCGACGGCACGGAAAAAGAGGTGTTCTTCATCTGCGGTGGCAGCGGCATCGCACAGGCCTGGAGCATGCTGGAACACCTGGCCCGCCAGCCTACACGCCCCAGCGTCGGGCTCGTGTGGTGCGTGGATGCGCCAAACCTGCTGTATCTAAGCGAACGGCTGAATGGACTGCACTTTCTCGATCCCGTGATTTTCGTTGATGAGCGACGTAACGAGGACAACGCGGGTATGACCTGGCTGTGTGGACACACCGCCGAACTCCAGCAAAGCAAAGTGGTGATCTGCGGCGGTCCCGCCTTCGTATGGGCAGCAGTGGATGCGCTGCAGCGTGACGGCGACAGCGCACTGAATCTAGCCAGCGACGTCTTCGACTACGCTCCGCGCTGAGGGAAGCGGCAACTCGGGCAGGTCCGGACGCGCTTTGAGCATGTACTCACCGCCGCGTTCCACGTCACCCATACGGATGCACAGACGGCCGAGCTCACCGTATACGTCCGCCGACTGGCGCAGTCGCAGGCTGGTTTCAAAGTACTCGCGCGCCTTGGGCCAGCTCTCACAGCGCATGGAAAGTCGCCCGAGCGTCAGCAGCAGCGCAGCATCATTCGGTTGTTTACGCAGCCACTGCTCCGCGTGGGCAAGCTGCTCCTTAGGCGTACCGCCATCGATCTCGCCATAGAGAACGACCAGAGATTCCGACCAGTCGCCCTTGAGCGCCTGGCGCACTATGGCCTCTGCGCGGGCTCCCTGGTCGTCGCGCATCAGGGCGTGCGCATATACCGCCACAACGTCGGCCCGCTTTTTCAGGCCCTTCGGCAGATTTTTCCACGCTTCCTCAGCGGGTGCTGCGGCAAGGTGCGCGGTCCAGGCCCGCTCAAGCAGGTTGTCCAGCGCCTGTTCGGTCAAGGCACTGCTCGCCTGCGCGTCTGGTAACAACTCGAGCAACGCTTCCCAATCGCCAAGGGCTTCGTAACATTGCAGCAAAAGGCGGAGTACCAGCGGGTGCCTGCTGGCTTCGCCGCGCAGCTTCAACAAACGCGCCAACCCCTGCTCATAGTGGCCCTGGCCGCAGAGCAGTTCCGCATGGGTGAGGCCTACGGCAAAACGTGAGCCCGGCGTGCTTTCCTCAGCAGCAGCGAGCATGTCGTCGCGCCTGGCTTCGTCGCCAAGCGCATCGGCGGCACGTGCCGCGTGCAGGTAGTTGACCAGGGGGAACTCCACAGCCGGTGCAGCATCTGCCAGCAATCGGCTGGACTCACGCCAGTCGCCTTCCGCCCACAGCAGCAATCCCTGCGCCGTCTTCTTCCGCGCAGCGCGTGCTTTGCGCTCACGCGCCCACTGCGCCAGGCCGCCAAAGCCGCCGGTCACACGGGAAGCAGTGAAAAACACCAGACGCACCAGCACGTACATCAGCACGAACACCGCCAGCGCAAACCACAAGCTGGTCTCCCAGGCCTTGTCGCCGTAGGCAATGAGGACGTATCCCGGATCCTGCACGATCAGGGTACCAAGCAGGCCGCCGAGCAGAACAACCGCCAGCAGCGCGATCAGACCAACCTTCATCCCTGTTCCCCGGGGATCTCGGCTGGCGCCAGGTCAGCCGCATCTGCAGGTGGCGAGGGCGCCGCTTGCGGTGCTGCGTCCAATGGTACGACGCCCCTGAGCACGTCATTCAGCGCAGTAAACGATGCGCTGATGTCGGGCAACGGCTGCTCCAGATCCACCATCAGCAGTTCATCGATGGCGCTGACAAAGTCACGCACATCCTGGGAATCGCCGGCGAGGTACGCACCCACCCATGCCCGAGCATTGGTCAGACTCGCCTCAAACACATCCTGATGCCGCTTGAGCACCGCAAGTTGCGCCTGTTCCAACGTGAGGCGAATGTTCTGCTCGAGGTACACGCTCTCTTCCGGAGCGAGCAACGGCCTCAGCCCTTCACGGCCAACTTCACGGAAACTGAACAGCGAGAAAAACCGATCGGTGATGATCTGCCAGAAGTCTGCTTCCGCAGGCGCAGCGGGTGTTTCCGGCTTTTCTGCGAGGTACTCCGGCACCGCTATCGGCAGTGTCGCAAGCTGGCTCTTGATCGCCTCGATCGTCAGGTACAGGCCCTGCACATCGGCACCACGAACCCGCTTCAACGCCATCTTCTCGTCGGCGAGCGCGGCGCGCACCACGTGCAGCGTAAAGTCGTCGAGCTCGGCGAGGATCTGATCCGCCGCTTCCAACATGGCTAATGCAGACCGCGCATCCTGCTCCATGAGCAGGCGATGGTTCGCCACCCGCAGCAGGTATGCCGCCTCTGCAAGCTTCCATTCCCGTTCGGAGGGTGGGGCTGCATTCATCACCTGGCTCAGCGAGTTAGCGAAGCCCTGTTCCGCTGCAGCCATACGCTCGTCGAACTCCGCCAGCGCCGAGTCGAGCGCTTCGGATTGCCGGCCATCCAGGGCAGCCAGCCGTTCGTTCACACTACGCTCAAGACCGGCGATGTCGTCGCCAGAACGGGCCGCCGTACTTTCGAGTTCGGCCAGAAGCGGTGCGTGCGGGTCTTTGTGCACGAGCTCGTAATACAGGTAGCCAACACCGCCGCAAGCCGCCAGAGCAATCAGCAGCACCAACCACACAAGTACGCCGCCTTTGCGGCGTGGCTCTTTTTCCGGAGGCGGCGACACCGTGTCCGCTTCAACAACCGGCTCCGGCTCGACTGCCGCCTCTTTGGACGCCTCTTCTTCTTCGGCGGGCACATCCGGGGCGGGCTCTGTACCCTCTTCCCTTGCCGCTGCCTCAGCGGGCGACTCATCTAGAGGTTGCCCGGTATTGTCGCTGTCTTTCTTATCCGTCATTCGCCAACCCAGTTGCAGCAAGCGCTTGCAATACGTCTTCCGGCGATGCGCCCGCGCAGATTACGACTTTGCGAAACCCGGCATCCGCCGCGATCTCGCCGACCCGCGTGGACGGCACCAGCACCGGTACACCGGCATCGCCGCCAGCCGCGAACCATACCGTCGCAGCCTGTCTGACACCATCCCCACTGGCCGCCTCTATCGCACCGATTTGCGCAATTTTTACCTCTGGAGTCAGGAACTTGCGCGCGTAGGCCTCTCGCACCACATGGCGAACACCCAGCGTTAGGAGTTTTTCCTGGATGAGCCCCCGGCCGCCCCGGCCGGTGACCAGCACCACCGAGGGTACGTTGTGGGCGGAAAGCCAGCGAATCACGCCTTCGCTGCTTTGCTCCTCAGGCACCAGCACTTCCACGCCCAACATCGCCTCGAGGCTCCGTCGTGTGGCCTCACCCACCGCAAGATACGTGGCGCAATCCCTGGGCACTGCGTGCAGCGCGTGCCCTGAGAGGACTATGCAGAGCGCAAAGTCTGATCCGTCCAGGTCACCGAGAGGCAACGCCTCCACCGAGAGCACGGGCGCCGGGTACACGCCATACCCCGCCTTTACCAACTGCTGCGAAAGCCGAGTCGATCCCGGTTCGGTTCGGGTGACCCAGACATTCACTGCAGCGCTGCCAGAATGTCCCTCGCCCCCTGGTCAATGAGCCGCTGCACCACCTGGCCACTCACCGCCTGCGCATCGGCTGCGGTGTGCTCCGCCGCCAGCACCCGGCTGCCGTCGGGGCTCGCCAGACGGGCGCGAAGCCGCAGACCGGAGGCAGTATGCTCTGCGTGCGCGGCCAGGGGCATGCTGCAATCAGCGCCCAGGCCTTCGCTCACCAACCGCTCTGCTCGCACTGCTTCCGATACCAGGCGGTCATTGAGCCGCTCGATGAGTGCAAGCGCGCCGCTCGCCCCAGCCAGGCACTCCACGCCCAACGCCGCCTGCCCGGCTGCTGGTAGGCTCTGCTCCACCGGAAGCGCTGTAAAGGCATCCGGCACGATACCGAGCCGTCGGAGCCCGGCCGCCGCGAGCACGATGGCGTCGAACTCCCCCGCCTCGAGCTTGCCGAGCCGCGTGCCGACATTGCCACGTATGGGCCGCACGTCGAGATCGGGCCGGATGCTGAGGAGCTGTGATTGCCGCCGCAGGCTGGACGAACCCACCACCGCGCCCTGACGAAGGCCGTCAAGTCCGTCGCTCGTGCCTACGAGCACATCACGTACGTCATCGCGAAACCCCACAGCACCCAGCACAAAGCCGTCTGGCAGGACCGCGGGCACGTCCTTCATGGAATGCACTGCGGCGTCTGCACGGCCATCGAGCATCGCCTGCTCCAGCTCCTTGATGAAGAGCCCCTTGCCGCCGACTTCGGAAAGCGGCGAGCTGAGCCAGCGGTCGCCCTGGGTGCGCATCTTTACGAGCTCAACGTCGATCCCAGGCTCCAGAGCGCGCAGCTGCGCGCTGATGAACTCCGCCTGCCACAGCGCCAGAGGGCTCTCGCGGGTGGCGATACGTACAAGCTTCACAGCGCCCTCACAAACTTACGCACGTGGGCGACATGCCGGCGGCTGATATCCAGGCGCTCGTCGGTGCCGCGCAGCACCAGCTGCGCTTGCCCATCGCTGCTTTTTTCGAGGCCCGCAATGTGCCGCACGGCGACCAGCGCGCTGCGATGCACGCGCACGAACAGATCGCCGAACTCATCTTCCAGCTCTTTGAGCGTTTCATCGACGATGGTCTCGCCTTCCATGTGGCGCACGGTCACATATTTCTGGTCGGCCTGCAGGTACAGCACATCCTCCACCGGAATCAGTTCGAGGCCGCGACGGGTACGGGCGCTGATGTGCGAGCGCCGCCCCTGGTCAATGTTGGACAAGGCGCTCAGCTGCGCACGATTGACGCGTTGCGCATTGCTCAGTGCCTGAGCGAGCTGCTCCTTGCGCACCGGCTTCAGAAGATATCCCACGGCCTGCAGGTTGAATGCCTCCACGGCATGCTCTTCATACGCGGTGCAGAAAATCACCGCCGGCGGCTCTTCGAGCTTGCCGATGTGATCGGCTGCTTCCAGGCCATCCATGCCGGGCATACGGATATCCAGGAGCACCACGTCCGGCCGGGTCTGGGCGATGCGCTCGAGCGCCTCGCTGCCGTTCGCTGCTTCGGCGATACATTCGTGGTCCTCCAGCCCATCGAGCATTCTTCGCACGCGGTCGCGCGCCAGGCCTTCGTCATCCACCACCATGACTTTCATCGGTCTGCAAAACCTCCCTCATTCAGGGGGAATTGTAACGTGGTGACGAAGCGATGCTCCGCCTCCTCGGCCGTCAGCCAGGCGCGTTCACCGTACAGCACCTGCAGCCGGCTGCGGATGTTATCCAGCGCCATGCGGTTTCCGCTGGAACCGCCGCGCTCACCCTCCTGCGGCAGCGGATTGTCGATACGCACCCGCACCCGCTGGTCATCCACCTGCACGCCAACGTGCACGGTACCGCCGTCGGCTCGCGGTTGTATGCCGTGGTAGATGGCGTTTTCCAGAAGCGGCTGCAGCGTCAGCAGCGGGATGCGAACGTTGTCCAGCTCGCCTTCGATCTGCCAGTCCATCTTCAGCCGATCACCCAGACGCAGGGCTTCGATGCGCACGTAGCGCTCACAAAGGTCCAGTTCATCGGCCAGCGGCACTTGATTACCGGCGTCGTTGAGGCTGGCACGAAACAGGTCACTCAGGTCCTCCACCACGGTCTCCGCAGTGTCAGGGTCCGTGGCGATGAGGCTGGCAATGATGTTCATGCTGTTGAACAGGAAGTGCGGCCGTATGCGCGATTGCAGCGCCTGAATACGGGACTGCAGTTCCGCCTGCTCCTGCACCCGCAGACGCTGCTGCACGTAGAAGTAACGCAGCACCAGGCCGCCGATGATGCCGGCGATGAGGCTGCTTCGCGCCACATCCAGCCAGTTCACCGCTACACCATCGAAGCCAACTAGCAGTCGGTCTGCCAGGAGGCTCTCGGTAAACGCCACCAACATGACGACGCCGAACGCCACCAGCGCGCCGGCAGCCACAGGCAACGTTGCCAGCCAGCCGCGCAGCAGGCACAGCGCCCCGGCACACGTCAGCGCAACCCACTGCACGTAGAAGGACAGCAAGGCAAAGCGCAACCAGGAGAGGTCGGAGCCAGCCACCCAAAGGACCAGCACCAGAAGCTGTGCAAACAGTACCACCAGCGACAGCGCGGTGGCGGTACACAGGTTGGGTACGACGAACTGTTGCGGCCGATCCGCCAACCGCGCCTCCGTATGTTGTCGCCTTGATTAGGTATACTTGCCCGCCCGATTCAAGTCAGATCCCATGGGCGACACACGAAACCCGCTACTGGTCGGCCGCTTGCAGGAAGCCACCGACGAATTCGTCGTTGCATTCACCGCATCGGTCGCTTTCGACCAACGCATGTACCGACAGGACATCCGCGGCTCCATAGCCCATGCCCGCATGCTTGCACGCGCTGGTGTGCTCACCGACGACGAGTCGGAGCGCATCGTAGCCGGGTTGCAGACAATTCACAAAGAGATCGACGACGGCGCCTTCACCTGGAGCGACGCGCTGGAAGACGTGCACATGAACATCGAGAGCCGCCTCACCGCGCTCATCGGTGATACCGGTAAAAAGCTGCACACGGGCCGCTCGCGAAACGATCAGGTGGCCACCGACATCCGTCTCTACCTGCGCGACGAGATCGACGCGATCGACGCGCAGATGACCCAGCTGCTCCACGCGCTCGCGGATCTGGCTGGCGCACATGCGCACACCATCATGCCGGGCTACACGCACCTGCAGCCGGCGCAGCCGATCACCTTCGGCCACCACATGATGGCGTGGTTCGAGATGCTGCTGCGTGACCGGGCGCGTCTGCGCGACTGCCGCAAGCGAACCAATCAGCTACCGCTGGGCGCAGCGGCGCTGGCCGGCTCGACATTTCCACTGGACCGCGAGTTCGTCGCCCAGGAGCTCGGTTTCGAGGGCGTGTGCCAGAACTCGCTGGACGCCGTCAGCGACCGCGACTTCGCCATCGAATTCACGGCGACAGCCAGCATGACGATGACGCACTTCTCCCGCTGGTGTGAGGAGCTGGTGCTGTGGGCATCGCAGCAGTTCAACTTCGTGCGCCTGCCGGACCGCTTCTGCACCGGTTCCAGCATCATGCCGCAGAAGAAGAACCCTGACGTGCCGGAGCTCATCCGCGGCAAGACCGGCCGTGTGAACGGCCACTTGGTATCTCTGCTGACCTTGATGAAGAGCCAGCCACTGGCCTACAACAAGGACAACCAGGAAGACAAAGAGCCTTTGTTTGACGCCGTCGATACGCTGAAAGGTTCATTGACCGCGCTGTGCGGCCTGGTGCCGAACATCGAACCCAACCTCGAGGTCATGGCCGCCGCGGCCATCAACGGCTTTACCACCGCTACGGATCTCGCCGACTACCTCGTCAAGCGCGGCCTGCCGTTCCGGGATGCTCACCACGCGGTGGGCGCTGCGGTGGGCCTGGCCATTGCCGAGGGTAAGCACCTGCACGAACTGAGCCTGCTCGAACTGGCCGGCGATACCAACGTGCCAGTTGCCGAAGACGTATACGAGGTGCTGACCACCGAAGGTTCTGCCGCCGCGCGCGCACACCTGGGCGGCACGGCGCCCGCCACGGTTAGCGCCGCAGTAGCGGCGGCGCGGCAACGCATCGACGGCTGACCAAACCCGCAGAGCTTCTACACTTGGGGTATGGCCGCCATACCCCTGTCCACGCAGCAGCAACAGCCGATCGATCTGGATCGACGTGCGCTCCGTGCGCGCGCGGAGCGATTCCGCTGGCACCACCGCGAACGCTATCTGGCAGCGCTGGCTAAACTCAGCGAGGCCGGACGGGACGTGGTGGCTACCCTGCCCGCGTTGTTTCACCTTAACCATGTGACGCTGCCGGGCTACGTAGCCGACACACCGTTTGGCTTGCCGGGCTACACACCCGACAGCATCACCAAGGCAGCACTGCGCCGCATCGCACCAGGTACCGAGCTTCGCTCCCTGCGGCAACAGACGGATCTCCAAGCCGTTTTCCTGATGGGTTCAGGCGGCAGCATCGGTCATACCGGTGACAGCGACATCGATCTGTGGGTGTGCTGCGAAGCGACCCACCACACCGCACTACGCCCAAAACTCGAAGCGCTCACGGCCTGGGCCGGCAGCCTCGGCGTGCAGCTGCAGGGATTTCTCGTGGATCCGTGCTTCTTCGAAGACCCGAACGACCACGTGCACGACGCCATGCTGCTCGACGAGTTCTACCGCAGCGGCATCTGGCTCGGTGGCAACGAGCCCGTGTGGTGGTTTGTAGACGGCGCACCAGCCGACACCTACCGCCAAACGGCAGCGCAACTCGTGCACTATCGGTTCATCGATCACGTGATCGACTTCGGGCCGGTTCAGCGGCCCTCGACGAACGCGCTTGCCGCCGCCGCAGGCCGCGAGATCGAGGCGGCACGGTTTACCCCGTACAAATCGCTGATGAAATTGGCGCTGCTGGAGTGTTACCTGGACGAACCGCACAACCCCCTGCTGTCGCAACGCTACCAGCAGCTCATTGTTGCCGGCGAGAGTGACGCCAGCCGGCTCGACACATACGCCATGCTCTACGAGCACCTCGAAGAATATGGCAGCGGCTCTTTCACCGTGGCGGACGCGCGGGACCTATTCGTGCGGCGGATCCTGCCCCGCGCCCGGCTATTCTCTTCACACAACAACCTTCAGCAGAGGCTGCAAGGCTGGGGTTACGATGAGGCGCAATTGGACACGATCCGTCATCCGCAACGCGCCGGCCTGCACCGGGCGCTCGCTGAGTACGACAAGACCCAGTCGCTGCTTCGCCGCGGCGTAACCGCGGCCCGCCGCCTTGGTGCCGAGCCGAGCTGGAGCATCGACGCCCTGCAACGGCGACCGTTACGCGCTCTGGACCCGGCGCTGCGCAGCAATGTGCACGCAAGCCTGACGCTCAGCCTGCACCAGGGCCGTTGGCGGCTCGCCGAGGACGAACACGTCATCGTGCAGGCAGACACCTACGTCGAGCCCCTGGTGTGGCTCTGGCTGCAGCGTTTCGAGCAGGTGAGCGTGCGCTACGCCACGCCGTGGCTGGAACGGGCCAGCCAACGGCTGGTGTCCGCGCTGGACGCTCAGTGCGCAACGCTCTTCCTGAACCCGTTGCCCAACC
Organism: Gammaproteobacteria bacterium; assembly: GCA_030428905.1. Lineage (GTDB taxonomy): Bacteria > Pseudomonadota > Gammaproteobacteria > Pseudomonadales > Azotimanducaceae > SYFY01. Next base: position 272,411 of record JAUIED010000001.1, on the reverse strand, counting down.
CCATGGAAGACGTAGGCACGCTGCTGTCCGCGCAGGACGACCCTCTGTCCTACGGCGGTATGGCGACCAACCTGTTGCGACAGGCCGCCGTCGTTACCCACGACGGCCAGGACGCCCGGGTAACGCTCCACAATACCCCGCAACTCGCAATCGCCGCCGTTCGCGACCTTGCGGTGGGCGACCTCCCGGTACGCGTCTGCGCCGCTGACATCGAAGACATGCGCCTCGTGCGCCGAATCGATGCGCTGCTCACAGCGGCGCGCGATGCGTTTTCACACGGCCAGAGTCTGGAGGTACCGTTCGGACGCACAAGCGCCGTACTGCACCCAGCCAACGCCGCCAGCGGCGTGCACATCGCAGCCTGATATACTGCGCCGCTGAAAAAAACTGGAAGCATCCATGCGCTGGGTGATGATCGTCCTCCTCACCATGATGGTGGCAACCTGCGGGCAGAAGGGCCCGCTGACGCTGCCGCCTGAGCAAACGCTGACCGCAGCATCATGAGCACGCTGACGCGGGCGCACGGGCGCCTGCAGATGGATGGCGTCGATCTTACGCAGCTGGCTGAAGCGGTTGGCACGCCAACCTACGTGTACTCCGCCAACCATATGCGCTCGAGATACGCCCATCTGGCAGAAGGGTTCAGCGGCGTAGAAACACGTATCTGCTACGCGGTGAAGGCCAACTCCAACCTGTCCGTGCTGTCTCTGTTCGCAGAGCTCGGCGCAGGCTTCGACATCGTTTCAGGCGGCGAGCTGCAGCGGGTGCTGGCCATCGGCGCCGACCCATCCGGAGTCGTGTTTTCCGGCGTCGGCAAGCGAACGGATGAGATCGATTTCGCCCTCAAGGCCGGCATCGGCTGTTTCAACGTCGAAAGCGCCAGCGAGCTCGAGCGCATCGCCCGGCAGGCGCACAACCTCGGCACAGCGGCACCGGTAGCCCTGCGCGTCAATCCGGATATCGACGCGAAAACGCATCCGTACATCTCCACCGGCTTGAAGGCCAACAAGTTCGGCGTGCCAATCGACGAAGCCATGGCCCTGTACCGCTGGGCGCGAGAACAGGAGTCGCTGCGCATCATCGGCATTGACTGCCATATCGGCTCCCAGATCGTCGACAAAGGCCCACTCCTCGAAGCCCTGGACGCGCTGCTGACCCTGCACGACGCACTTGCAAGCGAGGGCATCGAGATCGAGCACCTCGACCTCGGCGGCGGCATGGGAGTGGCCTACCAGAACGAGCCGGACTTCGACGTGCAGGCCTACGGCCGCAGCGTCGCCGAGCGACTGGCCGGCCGTGCAGTTGTCGTGCACCTGGAGCCGGGGCGCTATCTCACCGCCAACGCCGGCGTGCTGTTGACGCGGGTGGAATACCTCAAGCGCGGACACGAGAAAAACTTCGCGATCGTCGATGCCGCCATGAACGATCTCATTCGCCCTGCGCTCTATCAGGCATGGCACGACGTGCTGCCGGTAGCGGAACACGACGCAGGTCAGGAACGGTGGGAAATCGTCGGCCCGGTGTGCGAAAGCGGCGACTTCCTGGCCAGCGGCAGATCCCTGGCGCTGCGGGAGGGGGACCTGCTGGCCGTGGCGTCCGCAGGCGCATACGGTTTCGTACAGGCATCCAGTTACAACTCCCGGCCGAAGCCAGCCGAAGTACTGGTGGAGAACGACCGCTACCGCATCGTGCGGCGCCGCGAAACGGTTCGTGACCTGATCGCATTGGAGCAGGAGGCCCTGTCGTGAGCCTGCGTTTCAGCAAGATGCACGGGCTGGGCAACGACTTCATGGTGGTGGACGCTATCACCCAGAAGTTCGACATGAGCGCCGAGCAGATCAAAGCACTCGCCGACCGGCGCACGGGTATCGGCTTTGACCAACTGCTGTTGGTAGCGCCGCCGGAAGACCCAGATGCAGACTTTTTCTACCGTATCTTCAACGCCGACGGCTCGCCCGCCGAGCAGTGCGGCAACGGTGCCCGATGCGTGGCGCTGTTTGTCAGAAAGCATGAGCTCGCCAGCAAAGAAACGCTCACCTGGCAAACGACCAATGGCAGCATTTCCACACGCTGCCTGCCGGACGGTGTAGAGGTGGACATGGGGCCACCGGCTTTTGCAGCAGAGCAAGTGCCCTACGCAGCCGATCTCAACAACCGTGGCCTTGTCGAGGTTACCGTGGACGGGGCGCTGATCGAGCTGCAACCCGTGAGCATAGGCAATCCGCATGGCGTAATCTTCGTGGACAGCGTTGCCGACGCGCCAGTGCAACGCATCGGCGCTGCGCTCACCGCACACCCGGTGTTCCCACAGGGTGCCAACATCGGCTTCTGCGAGGTGGTGGACAGATCCTTCCTGCGCCTGCGCGTGTTCGAGCGCGGGGTTGGAGAAACGCAGGCCTGCGGTACCGGCGCCTGCGCCGCGGCGGTTGCAGCCATACAGCACGGCAAGCTCGACAGTCACAGCAAGGTATCGCTGCCAGGAGGCAAGGTACGTATCGAATGGTCGGGCAACGGCACCTCGGTACTGCTGGCCGGGCCGGCGACACTCGTTTACGAAGGCACCCTGGACGCGCCATCGCGCGGGCAGAAGAATAAGAAGCGCAACCGGAGCAGAAAGCGAAGATGACGCAACCGAGCCCGTTGGACGACCAGGCCATCGTCGACTACCTGCGCCAGAATCCGGCGTTCTTCCAGCAGCACGCGGCTCTTCTGTCGGAGCTGGACCTGCCGCACGCATCCGGCCGCGCCGTGTCGCTGATTGAGCGCCAGGTGGCGGTGTTGCGCGACCGCAACATGTCCATGCGGCGCCGCATGAACGACCTGCTGCAGGCAGCACGCGACAACGACACGCTGTTTTCCAAGACCCGCTCACTGACGCTGGCCATGCTCGATGTGCGCAGCTGGCACGAGCTGAACGAGGTGCTGGCCACCAATATGCTGGTGGACTTCGAAGCCGACTTCGTTTGCTGCCATGTCAACGGCCGCACGGTGGCGCTTGATCACATCGTCAGCCACCGCGAGGCGCTGCCGGCAGACCGTTTCACCCGCGGCACCTCACCCGTGTGCCTGACCTTGCGCGGCGACGAGATGAGCACGCTGTTCCCGGTGCAGAAACACGATGAACCCGGCAGCGTGGTACTGATTCCGTTACGCCTGGAGCAGGCCAGCGGCTGCCTGGCGGTAGGCAGCCGGGACCCCCGTCGCTACAGCCCGGAAATGGACACGCTCTTCGTCAACTACATCGGTGATGTGCTGGCGAAAATCGTCGACAGGCTGTGACCGCAGCGCCGATCGACCGCTACATCGAACATCTCGCCATCGAGCGGGCGTACTCCTCCCATACGACAGCCGCTTACCGTCGCGACTTAGAACGCTTTGCCCGCTACCTGGCACAGCAGGACATCGACTGGCCGGCCTGCCGCCACCAGCACGTGTGGGGCTACATCGGCGCGCTGCGCGCCCAGGGTCTCGGGGCGCGATCGATCCAGCGACATCTATCGGCAGTGCGCCGTTTCTTCGAATTTCTGCGCCGGCACGGCGAAATCGAAGTTAATCCTGCCACCGCGGTGTCGGGGCCCAAGCAGGCACGTCGCCTGCCGAAAGCGCTGGACGCCGATCTATCCTCGCGACTGTTCGACAACACTGCAGAAACAGCGAAGGACAAACGCGACGCGGCTATGCTTGAGCTCTTCTATGGCAGCGGTTTGCGGCTTGCAGAGCTCGCAGCGCTGAACGTGGGCGATCTCGACCTCGATGACGCAATGGTCACGGTACTCGGCAAGGGAAATAAGGAACGGCGCGTGCCGCTCGGCTCACACAGCATCCGAGCGGTGCGTGCCTGGCTAGCCACGCGTCCCGGCGTTGACAGCGAGGCGCCACTGTTCACCGGCCGCGGTGAGTCCCGCATCAGCCACCGCACGGTGCAGAACCGGGTGAAGGCTGCGGCGACGAAATCCCTCGGCTCGGATGCTCTGCACCCGCACATGCTCAGGCACAGCTTTGCAAGCCATCTGCTCGAATCCTCCGGCGATCTGCGTGCTGTGCAGGAACTGCTGGGGCACGCAAACCTCACCACCACGCAGATCTATACGCATCTCGACTTTCAGCATCTCGCGCAGGTGTACGACAAAGCGCACCCGAGAGCGCAGGCGAAAGATGGGGACAGTGAGTGAGCATTACACTGGTCACGTTCGACCTCGATAACACGTTATGGGACGTCGACACCGTAATCCGCAATGCAGAGACCGCCATGCGTTCGTGGCTGCGGGACCACGTGCCGGAGGTTGTGCAGCTCTACGACGACGGCGCGGTCGCGAACATCCGCACCGCCGTGCTCGCTGATATGCCCCAGCTGCGCCATGACTTGTCGCGTTTTCGCCTGGAGGTGGTAAAGCGTTCAATCATCAGCATCGGTCACAGCGAGCGCGACGCCGCCGCCCTGGCTGAACAAGCGTTCGACGTGTTCTACGAGGGCCGTCATCAGGTGCGTTACTTCGATCACGCGCTGGACGTGCTGGAAGACCTCGCCGCCCGCTACACCCTGGCAGCGCTCACAAACGGAAACGCGGATTTCCGCCGCCTCGGTCTCGACCGCTTCTTCAGCTTCGGCTACTGCGCAGCCGATGTGGGCGCAAGCAAACCCGCACCGAATATCTTTCGCGCCGCACTGACGCATGCGTTAGTTGAGCCCCATCAGGCGGTGCATGTGGGCGACCACCCTGTAGACGACATTCGCGGCGCAAGTGACGTGGGAATGCACACGGTACTCGTGAATCTGGACGGCCGCGAGCAAACGTTAGAAGCACAGCCCACCGCCAGCATCCGCTCGCTGGCCGATCTGCCTGGAGAGATCGACCGGATCAGGCGCGAACGCGCTCGCTGACAAAAGCTTTCACGGCGTCTACGTTCGCAGGCAGCTCTGAGCGTCGGGAAGGCTGGCCCACCAGCGCCGCGAGCCTCGGATGGGTTGCCACCTCTCGCCCCACCGCCGCATCGACTACTTCCGGAAATTTTGCCGGCTCTGCAGTGGCAATGCAGACCATGGGTTGAAGGGCGGCAAATCGCCGCGCCGCGGCCAGGCCCACCGCTGTATGGGGATCTGCCACATATCCACTCTCGGCGAAGACCGTGCCTATGGCGCCCGCGGTATCGTCGTTGCTCACCGACGTGGATTCCACAATGCCATCGGCAGGTGCGCCGTCCAGCGCTGCCCGACCATGATTGCCGAAATCCTCCATGAAACGTCGCACCTTCGCTGCGTCTTCACCAAAGTAGTAATACAGGTAACGTTCGAAGTTGCTCGCTACCTGGATATCCATGGCGGGCGTATGGGTGAATCGCACATCGCCGCGGGCGTACTCGCCCGTCGCAAAGAAGCGCGCAAGGATGTCGTTTTCGTTGGTGGCAACGATCAGCTTGCCTATGGGAAAACCGAGCCGCTTGGCGAGATATCCTGCGAAAACGTTTCCGAAGTTGCCGGTGGGTACGCAGAAATTAACCGGCGCATCGAAACGCAGGCTGGCATAGGCGTAGTAGACGATCTGCGCGAGCACCCGCGCCCAGTTCACCGAGTTTACCGCACCGAGATGATAGCGATGCTTGAAGGGCAGATCGGCAAAGATGGTTTTGACGATGTTCTGGCAGTCGTCGAAGCTGCCTTCAATGGCAAGGCAGTGCACGTTTGCATCGGCCACGGTGGTCATCTGCAGCTCCTGCAGCGCGCTGACACGACCAAGCGGGTAGAGAATGAAGATGTCTATGTTGTCGCGGCCACGCACGCCGGCGATGGCAGCGCTGCCGGTATCACCGGATGTAGCACCCAGGATGTTGAGATGCTCACCGCGCTGCGCAAGCACATAGTCGAAGATCTGCCCCAGGAGCTGCAACGCGACATCCTTGAATGCCAAGGTCGGGCCGTGGAAGAGCTCGAGCACGTGGGTGTCGCCCACCTCCTGCAATCTGACCACTTCGGGGATATCGAACGTTTCATATGCCCGCTCGACGAGGCCGTGCAGGTCCGCGGCAGGGATGTCATCTGCAAAGTGCGCGAGAATAGCTTCGGCGAGCTCGGTGAAGCTCATCGAACGCCATGATGGCAGAAACGGGGTAAGGTCCGGCAGCGACTCGGGCACCAGGAGCCCGCCGTCTTCCGCCAGGCCCATGATGACCGCATCTTTGAACGATACGCCGCTCACGCCGCCGCGCGTGCTGCAGTATTTCATGGCACTCGGCCCCTGGTGCAAAAGCGGCGTATGGTAGCGCGGCGAAGTCGCCGCGTCCTGTCAGATCGAGCCGCGCCCGTAGTTGCTCTCCGGCTTACGTGGCGGATCGGCACGGAAGTCCTTGGGCACTTCTTTAATACCGCCGCCCTGCTTCAGGAACCGCTCGACATCGTCCGCGAGCTGATCGCGCGTAGTAGCGCGCGCGTAGGACGTGTAAGCCTTGGGATCGTTCGTTGCTGTGCTCTGTTCCATACTCAACTCCAGCCTCCACTGAAAAGATGCCAGTAGTTATAGAACAGATCTGCGATCCTGCAAGAAATCTCCTAAACGGCGTCCGGCCCGCGCTCACCTGTGCGGATACGCACCACCTCTTCCAGCGAAGAAACGAAGATCTTGCCGTCGCCCACTTTGCCGGTATTGGCCGACTTGGTGATGGCCTCGATAACCTGATCCATGAGGCTGTCATCAATGGCCACTTCGATCTTCACCTTCGGTAGAAAGTCCACCACATATTCAGCGCCCCTGTAGAGCTCCGTGTGGCCTTTTTGACGGCCAAAGCCTTTCACCTCGGTAACAGTCATGCCCTGCACACCGATTTCCGACAGTGCTTCACGCACGTCGTCCAGCTTGAATGGCTTGATGATCGCGGAGATCAGTTTCATAGCAACTCCTTACATCGACTCGGGGCCCGTGGCCGGTGAATCGTAATTGAAATCTAAAAGCTCTTCGACACAGAGAACACGGCGCTGTCATCGCAAAGCCGGGTTCCACCGAAACACTCCTCATCGTCCAGGTCCGTGCCGACATAGCGCAGCGCCCACTCTACGCCAAGCCGCTCGGTAGATACGCCGACGCTGTAGTCCAGATAATCATCGCCCGGGTCTTCTCCTGCAGCCGGGCCGATGAAGCTGGCAAACGCCGCGTCGTCGTCGAACGCGTTGTAACCAACGTGCAGATCCAGCGACCAGTCATCGCCAAGCGCGATGGCGTAATCACCGTAGAGGTACACGAACGCGTCGGTTTCGGCGAAGTAGTCTGGAGAGTAGGCAAAGCCCAAGGTGGCATCGCGATAGGATATGGAGCCATAGAGCTCGTAGTAGTCGAGATCCACCGGCGCATCGTCCTCCGGGTAGTTGTACCAAAGCACGCCCACATCCACACCCACGTCTTCGGTGAGCGCTCCAGACCAGCCCGCGTAGTAGTCCACCTCGATGGAAGCACCGGAAAACGTCACATTCGACGCCCACGTGCCAAAGTACAAGCCATTCTCGGCCGAAATATCGAAACCACCCTGAATGGCCTGCGACCGATCGCCTTGAGAGATACCGCGGAAGCGATAGTCAGTAGCATAGGTAACGTTGGCGGCAAACTCCGCCGCGGCAGCAGTGCCGACGGCACCCAGACAAAGCCAGCAAGAGAGCACGGCTGATCGTAGTTTCATGTTGCTTGACCCCAAAGCGTTGCACGTAGTCGTTAAGTGCTAGCAGCAACCGTGCCAGGCCGTTTCGCCACGAAGCGTGGGTTTGCACGCACCAGCACACCCCATGCGCACCTGTATGGTGCATCAACTCGCACCAATTTCGAGCAGACAGCGAAGCCGCGTGCGATTTCGCTGCGGCACAGCGAAGCCGGCGACCCATTGGCGTGCAGCTGTCAGGCACCTAACATGGGGTTCTGATCTCAGGCGAAACGACCAGAACATGACCACAACAGACCCACTCGCCAGCTTGCTCAATCATGCCCGCGACACGCTCGAAGGGCTGGCTGCCGCCAACCCGCTGGAGCGCCTGAATGTCGTTTCCGCAAGGGAATTCGATGCCCTGCGGGAAGATGTTCAGCGCCTGCAGCGGCAGGTGCAGGCATTGGAGGAACGGATTCTCCGTCTCGAGCAATCGCCCTGACATGGCCCTTGCCACCGTCAGCAGCCGCGCCCAGATCGGCGTGGAGTCTCCGGCCGTCACCGTCGAGGCACACCTGCAGGCTGGCTCGCCGGGCTTCGTGCTCGTAGGGCTACCCGAATCCGCCCTGCGGGAGTCGAGAATTCGAGTAAAAAGTGCCATTCAGAACAGTGGCTTCCCCTATCCTCAGCAACGCGTGGTGGTCAATCTGGCGCCAGCCGATCTCGCAAAGGAGGGTACCCGTTACGACCTGGCTATAGCGGTCGCGCTGCTGGTGGCCTGCGGCGTGCTGCACGAGCGTGATGTCGCCGCCTACGAATTTCTCGGCGAGCTGGGGCTCTTCGGAGAGGTGCGCACAACACGCGGCTGTTTGTGCGCGGCACTCGCATCACGCGCGACGAACCGGCGGTTGGTGTTGCCAGCAGACAACTACGCCGAGTGCCGCACGCTTACGGACAACACGGTGGCCGTGCGTCATCTCAGAGAGGTGGTGAGTCTGCTCCGGGATCGGCAGGAACCATCGCCGACACCTGTTACCCCGCCCCGGAAAGCTACCTGCAACGACAGCTCCTACGATCAGATCATTGGTCAGGAAGCCGCCAAGCGGGCTCTGATGATTGCCGCAGCCGGTGGGCATCACATGCTGATGATCGGTCCGCCCGGGGCCGGCAAGACCATGCTCGCAGACGCTATCGGCGATCTGCTCCCGGACCTGACAAGCGCCACCGCCACCGAAGTGGCAGCGATCTACAGCGCCGCAGCACAACCTGCCCCTGGCCACCGGCCGCCGCAGCGTGCGCCGCATCACTCCGCATCGGCGGTGGCGCTGGTCGGCGGTGGCCCTCAGGCGCGTCCGGGTGAGATCACGCTGTCGCACCGCGGAGTGCTGTTTCTCGATGAGCTGCCGCACTTCAAACCGAGCGTGCTGGACCACTTGCGCGAACCCATGCAGGCGCGCGAGATCCTTATCTCCCGGGCACGATACACAGTGCGCTATCCAGCCGCGTTTCAACTTATCGCGGCGATGAACCCATGTCCGGCGGGGCGCACCTGTCGAGAGAACCAGTGCCGCTGCACGCCGAACGAGCGCGACCGATACCAGTCGCGGCTGTCCGGCCCGCTACTGGACCGCATCGACCTGCATGTGCGGGTGCCGGAGATGCCAGCCGAGCGGCTCAAAGAGTCGCCGCCGGAAGGGCAGTTGATAAGTGCCCGCCAGCGCGTCACACAAGCGCGCAAGCATCAGCTGAGCCGCTCAGGCATGCTCAACGCCGATCTACCGGCAAAGCTACTGCTTGCGCAGTGTTCCGAAGATGCCAGCGCGCTGGTCGCGCAAGCGGTGGACAAGGGCCGTTTGAGCGCCCGCAGTTATCACAAGATGCTAAGGGTGGGGCGCACAATTGCTGATCTGGATGCGGACCGGGAGGGGCCTGACTTGGTAGAGCGCCCCCATGTGGCGGAGGCGCTCAGCTATCGGGCGCTGGACTGGGAACAGGGCGTGACCGGCTGAACGTCAGCCCGGCGGCAACATGTGCTCCACAGCCGCCTGAAGCTCCTCGTCAGAACAGGTAGCGCACGTACCCTTGGCAGGCATGGCGTTGAGCCCGTTGAGGGTGCTGTCCATCAGCGCTTCCATACCCTTCGCGACCCGCGGCGCCCACTGATCCGCATCACCCAGGATGGGTGCACCGCTGACGCCGCTGGCGTGGCAGGCAAAACAGAACTGGTTGTACACCTGTTCTCCGGACAGCGGGCCGCTTGCCACCGCTGCGGTTGCCGTGCCGCAGTCATCGCCTGCCCGGCACAGGGTACCGGCGGGCTTTAGGCGCTCGCGGATCTCGTCCGAAGTTCCGGGAGGGACCGCAGAAGCCAACGGTGCGAGCGCCATGACGGCGAACAAGATAAGCGTAGCTTTCTTCACGGCTTTCACGCCATTGTTCTCGGCAGTCAAGCTAGCATCCTCTTCAACTGGTTTTTGCGGGAGCGAATTATACCTATGCCACCGCTATGTGGCATCGAACAATTCACGGCCGATCAACATCCGCCGGATTTCGCTGGTTCCGGCACCAATCTCGTAGAGTTTGGCATCGCGCAGGAGCCGGCCGGTGGGGAAATCGTTGATGTAGCCGATACCACCAAGCGCCTGAATGGCTTGGCTCGCCATCTCGGTGGCACGCTCCGCCGCATAGAGGATGCAAGCCGCGGCATCGAAGCGGGTGGTGCGGCCGGCATCGCAAGCAGCCGCCACCGCGTAAACATACGCACGGGCCGCATTCATCACCGTATACATGTCCGCCACCTTGCCCTGCATCAGCTGGAACTGACCGATGGGCTGGCCGAATTGCTGGCGGTCGTGCATGTAGGGCATGACCACATCCATACAGGCGCGCATGATGCCGAGCGGGCCGCCGGCCAGAACCACCCGCTCGTAGTCGAGGCCGCTCATGAGAATGCCAACCCCCTTGCCCACCTCGCCTAGTATGCGGCTCTTGGAGACCCGGCAATCCTCGAAGATCAGCTCACAGGTATCTGAGCCGCGCATGCCGAGCTTGTCGAGCTTCTGGCCGGTGGTGAAGCCCTGCTGGCCCTTCTGGATGATGAACGCGGTGATGCCGCGGCTGCCGGCTTGCGGATCCACCGTGGCGTAGACGATTAGCGTATCTGCCTGCGGGCCGTTGGTGATCCACATCTTGTTGCCGTTGAGCACGTAGTCGTCGCCGTCCTCGGTGGCACGCAAACGCATACTCACGACGTCCGAGCCGGCACCGGGCTCGCTCATGGCCAGAGCGCCGAGTGCGGTGCCGGCAACGAGCCCGGGGAGAAACTCGGACTTCTGCTCCTCGGTGCCGAACCGTCGGAGCTGGTTCACACAGAGATTCGAGTGTGCGCCGTAGGACAAGCCGACGGACGCCGACGCACGGCTGATCTCCTCCATAGCCACACAATGCGCCACGTAGCCGAGGTTGGAGCCGCCATAGGTTTCTTCCACGGTCATGCCCAGGAGGCCCATGTCGCCGAGTTTCGGCCAGAGATCCAGCGGGAAGGCGTTGTCACGGTCGATGGCTTCTGCCCGCGGCGCGATTTCCTTGGCCGCAAACTGAGCCACCGACTCGCGCAGCATATCCACGGTCTCGCCCAGGCCGAAATCAAAATCCATCATCGTCACAGCTCCTCCAGGGCTACCAGTGCAGCACCCTCTTCCACTCGGGCACCGGCAGCGTAGAACACCTCCCGCACCAGACAGTTCGCTGGCGCCTTGATGGCATGCTCCATCTTCATCGCCTCTACCACTGCGATGGTCTGGCCGGCCTTCACCTTGTCTCCCGCCTTCACCCGCATCTCCAGCACCTGACCGGGTAGCGGCGAGGTAATGCCTCCACCACCGGCGCTCTGCACGGAAAAACGGTCGGTGTCTGCGCCGAGGTCGCGAACCACGAGCTGGTCACCTTCGATCACCACGCCGAGATCGGCGCCCATGCGAACGATGGCTGCACCCATGCGCCGTCCGTCGATGACCAATGTCACCGCAGAACCACTCGCGGACAGGATCGCGGCGGACACTTCTTCGCCGTCTACAATCGCACCTGAGTCGGTCAGCACCACTTCGTGCGCTTGCCGGCCGACGGAGACACGCAAGCGGGTTCGCCGCGGCAGATTCATCTCGTAACCATCCGCGCCACCCCAGGGGCTGGCAGCATCAGCGTGCCCCGCGACGATAGCCGCGGCGGCACTGATGAGAAACGGGGTCTCATCGAGCAGCGTGAGAGACTCGTGCTCCGCATCGGCAAAACCCGTGGTATAGCCGCCATCCAGAAACACCGGGTTACGCAGCGCTCTGACAAGATACCCCACGTTGTGCTGTACGCCGACCACACGGCTTGCTGCCAGCGCATCGGCGAGCGCCGCTATGGCTTGCTGCCGGGTAGGCGCATGGGCAATGATCTTCGCCAGCATCGGGTCGTAGTGCACGCTCACCACATCGCCCGTACGCACACCGCTGTCTACCCGCACACCGTCTGCAAAGTGCACCTGGGCCAGTTTGCCGGTCGACGGCAGGAAGCGCTTGCGCGGATTCTCTGCATACACCCGAGCCTCGACGGCGTGCCCCTGCACGTGCACATCGTCCTGATCGAGGGTCAGCGCCTCACCTTCAGCGATGCGCAGCTGCCACGCGACAAGATCTAATCCAGTGACAGCCTCGGTCACCGGATGCTCGACCTGCAGGCGCGTGTTCATCTCCATGAAGAAGAACTCGCCACCCTCGGCAATGAACTCGACGGTTCCAGCGCCCACGTAGCCGATGCTGCGAGCAGCCGCCACCGCCGCTTCACCCAGGCGCTTGCGCAATGCTTCGTCGACACCTGGCGCCGGCGCTTCTTCAATGACCTTCTGATGCCTGCGCTGCACCGAGCAATCGCGCTCCGCCAAGTGCAGCGTTTTACCATGCGAATCTGCGAGTATCTGCACCTCGATATGCTTGGGCGCGGTCAGGTAACGCTCGAGCAGTACGGAATCGTCGCCGAAAGCGTTTGCAGCTTCCCGTCGCGCCGCCGCCAGCGCATCGTCAAACTGCTCGGCGCGCTCCACGAGGCGCATCCCTTTTCCGCCGCCTCCGGCTGAGGCCTTGATGAGCAACGGATAGCCGATGCGCTGTGCTTCCTGCGCCAGCACCTCGGCGGACTGGTCCGCACCCTGGTAGCCCGGCACCACCGGTGTTCCTGCCGCGGACACGGTGTTCTTGGCTTCGATCTTCGAACCCATAGCACGAATGGCAGCACCGCTCGGGCCAACGAAGGTGATGCCGGCAGCGGCCAGTGCGTCGGCAAAGTCCGCGTTTTCCGAAAGAAATCCGTAGCCGGGATGGACCAGGCTGGCGCCACAGCGTTTCGCCACGTCAATGATTTTCTGCTGATCCAGATAGCTCTCGAGCGCCGGCGCCGGGCCGAGCAGATACGCCTCATCGGCCACCGCCACATGCAGCGCCTGCGCGTCGGCTTCGGAATACACCGCAACCGTGCTGTAACCCAGGGCTTTCGCGGTGCGTTGGATCCGCACACTGATCTCGCCGCGATTGGCGACCAACAACTTTTTCAACGTCACATCCTGAATATGCCGAACGTGGATTGCGGCGCCTCATGCTCCCTGCACGCCACCGCCAGCGCCATACCGAGTACACGCCGGGTGTCCCGAGGATCCAGCACACCGTCGTCCCACAACCGGGCGCTGGCAAAGAACGGATGCCCTTCGTGCTCATAGCGCGCACGAATGTCATCCATGAAAGCCTGCTTGTCTTGATCGGGCCACTGCTCGTCGCGCCGCGCAAGCCCCTCCTCGCGTACCGTGGCCAGCACGTGTGCGGCCTGCTCACCGCCCATCACCGAGATCCGCGCGTTGGGCCACATCCACAACATGCGCGCGCCATAGGCGCGCCCGCACATGGCGTAGTTACCTGCGCCGAACGAGCCGCCAATGACTACCGTAAACTTCGGCACCCGGGCGCACGCAACGGCGGTAACCATTTTTGCACCGTCTTTGGCGATGCCTTGATTCTCGTACCGTTTGCCCACCATGAAGCCGGTGATGTTCTGCAGGAACAGCAGCGGTATGCCGCGCCGATCGGCAAGCTGCACGAAATGCGCGCCTTTCACGGCAGATTCGGAGAACAGGATGCCGTTGTTCGCCAGTATCGCCACCGGAAAACCATTGATCCGGGCAAACCCGCACACCAACGTTTCGCCGTAATACCGTTTGAACTCGTGAAACTGCGAGCCATCGACAATCCGCGCGATGATCTCGCGTACATCGCTGGGCGTGCGGGTGTCTTTGGGGATCACCCCGTAAAGCTCATCCGCTGCAAACTTCGGCGGCTCGACTTCTGCCACATCCACCGTAGGCCGGTAACGCGGCCGGGATGAGGCGATGATCTCGCGTGCCAGCGCAAGTGCATGCTCGTCGTTCTCCGCCAGGTAGTCGGTAACCCCGGAGGTGCGGCTGTGCACGTCTCCGCCGCCCAGGCTTTCCGCATCCACCTCTTCGCCGGTGGCAGCTTTCACCAGTGGCGGTCCGCCGAGGAAAATGGTGCCCTGATTACGAACGATGATGGCCTGATCGCACATCGCCGGCACGTAGGCGCCGCCCGCTGTGCATGAGCCCATGACCACGGCGATCTGGGGTATGCCGGCCGCCGACATGTTGGCCTGGTTGTAGAAAATACGCCCGAAGTGGTCGCGGTCGGGAAACACGCCTGCCTGCTCCGGCAGAAACGCACCGCCCGAGTCCACCAGATAAATGCACGGGAGCCGATTCTCCAGGGCAATTTCCTGTGCGCGCAGATGTTTTTTAACCGTGATCGGATAGTACGTTCCGCCCTTCACGGTAGCGTCGTTGGCAACAATCATGCACTCGACGCCACTGACCCGGCCGATGCCCGTGATGATGCCCGCCGAAGGAATCCAGTCGTCGTACAATTCGTGGCCAGCAAGCTGGCCGACTTCGAGAAATGGTGATCCTGCGTCGAGCAGCGTACGCACGCGATCTCGCGGCAACAGCTTGCCGCGCGATTCGTGGCGTTGGCGGGATCGTTCGTCACCACCCTCGGCAACTTGCGCTGCCAGCGTCCGAAGCGCGTCGGCTAGCGCTCGATGATGGGCGTCGTTCGCGGCGTAAACATCGCTCGCTCGATCGACCTGCGTTCCAATGGTCGTCATGATGGGCTCCCCGAATCGGCTGCGAGTGTGGCACCCGGTTTCTGGAGCGTCTAGTACAGAAAGGGTCACAGACATGGCGAAAACCACAACTTCAAGACCACCCACAGATGTTCGTAAGCTGCTGGCACCTGGCCGTGCGCGCTACGCAACGGTTGCCTTCGTGGATCTGCAGGGCCAGCTGCGTGGCAAGACGGTCAACGCTACCAAACTGCTCGAGGGCTATCCCTCAGGCGTACCCTTCGCACCTTTGAACATGATGCTCGACTTTGGCGACCATCCATTGTTCCCACGCGGGTACTTGTCCCCCGACCAGGACATTGGCGACAACCTCACTGATATCGACTGGGCCCGCCCGCGCACGCTGCCCTTCGAAGAGGACGACACCAATCCTTTCTTCTTCGCCACATTTGCCGAAGGAACCGACGGCGGCAAATGGGACCCGAGGCGCCTCTACCGCCAGGTGGAGGCGCGAGGCACATCGATCGGCTTCACGCCGGTGTACGGGCTCGAGTACGAATATCGCCTGCTGGACGAGACCCCCAAAAGCCTACGCGAGAAGGCATTCGCACGACCCAACCTCGTTACGGAGGTGTCGACCTATGGCGGCGTGATGCACCAGAGCATCTGGTCAGACTTCTTCACCGCCATGCGCCGAATGTGCGATCAGCTCAGCGTGCCGGTGGCCAGCATGCACTGGGAGGTTGCCGCCGCCATGGGAGAGGTGGCACTGCTGCACCGGCCCGGCATCGATGCGCTGGACGACGGCGTGCTGTTCAAAACCCATGCGAAAACGCTCGCCCGCAAACACGACCTGACCCTGACGTTCATGGCCCGACCGTTGGCAGACGCCGACGGGCAGAGCGGGCATGTGCACCTGTCGCTGCTGAAGAACGGTAAGAATGCCTTTCACGCACGATCGGGACCGCACAACATGAGCGCCGTGCAGCGCCATTTTATTGGCGGTCTGCAAACCCTGCTGCCCGAATGGCTTTTGCTGTTCGCGCCGAATATCAACTCATTCAAACGCTTTCTGCCCGGCCTGTTCGCGCCGACCGCCGCCAACTGGGGCGTAGAAAACCGTACCACCGCCATTCGCGTGATTCCCGGTTCCAGCAGCTCGCAGCGCCTCGAACTTCGGGTGCCAGGTGCGGATGCCAATCCCTACCTCGCCGCAGCCGGCCTGCTGGCAGCAGGTCTGCACGGCATAGAGCACAAAGTTGAACCAACGGATGCCATCTCTGGCTCAGCCTACCGGCAGAAGCCGAGCGCAGCACAACGCTTCCCCGCATCGTTCGAGGATGCCATCGCTCGCTTCCAAGCCAGCGAGCACGCACGCGAGTGGTTTGGCGACGACTTCGTAGAGATGTATTCGGGCACCCGTCGGGCACAGGCCGAGGCATTCGCACGCATGGTGAGCGACCGAGAGCTGGAGCGGTTCCTGGAATTGGCCTGAGACAGGGCTAAACAAACTCGCCGATCGGCCGATATACAGTCTGATTCAGCGGAATTCGGTTTGGCCGCACCATGTCAGCCAGCGACAGCATTTCGACGCCGAGCAGCGAGCTCGTCACACCATTCCTGATCAAGCTCGGGCTGCTGGAGGCCGAGCAGGTCACGCATGCCGAGCGCGTACGCGGCAAGCTGGGCCAGGAACGTTCCGTGCTCAGCGTGCTGCTGCAGTCCGGCACCATCGAAGACACCCAGGTATTCGAGGCCCTGCGCGAGCATCGCATCAAGATCCCCATCGGCCGCCTGCTCATCGAGCTCGGCTATGTGAACCGCGCCCAACTGCGCGTCGCCCTGGAGCTGCAGAAAACCAGCGAAAACAACGAGCGCGTCGGCGAAATCCTCGTTCGCAAGCGCATCATCACCGAAAACCAGCTGTCTCAGGTCTATGCGGTGCAGCTCGGCTGCGACCTGATCGACCCCGATATCACCCGTTGCGACGATGCTCTGCTGCGCAAGATTACCGCCGACACGTGCCGCCGAAATGGCTTTTTCCCCATCTCCGCAGATGACACGGAAACCGTCATTGCCTGCGTCGACCCACTCAACCAGCAGACCATTGCGGCTGCACATGAGGTATTCCGTACAGACATTCGGGCGGTCGTCGGCACCCCAAGCGCGATCCGCCAGGCAATCAGCGCGCTCGGTCGTCACCAGAAGAGCAAGTCCACGGTCGTGGTCCGCAACACCGATCCGGGTACCGCGTCCGGCAAGGTGGACCACATCATCCAGACGGCGTTCAGAGAAGGTGCTAGCGATATACACATCGAACCGCTGAAGGAGCGGGTGCGAGTGCGGTTGCGCTGCGATGGCGTGCTTCGTGAATGCATGGATTACGCCAGGGAAGATCACAGCGCGGTCACCACACGC
Organism: Gammaproteobacteria bacterium; assembly: GCA_030428905.1. Taxonomy (GTDB): domain Bacteria; phylum Pseudomonadota; class Gammaproteobacteria; order Pseudomonadales; family Azotimanducaceae; genus SYFY01. Next base: position 255,209 of record JAUIED010000001.1, on the reverse strand, counting down.
ATCAAGGTGCTCGCAGAAGCTGATGTCTCGGAGAAGCGCCGCCATCAGGACGGCCGCATTCTCTTCGAAGACCCGCGCACTGGCGCAAACTTCGACATGCGGGCATCGTTTTACGTAACCGTGCATGGTGAGGCCGTGGTACTGAGGCTCCTCAACCAGTCAAGCCACGTGCCCGAACTCAAGCACATCGGCATGCCGCCCACCATGCTGGAACGCTTTCGTAACAGCGCTCTGGACGTGCCCAGCGGGGTCATCATCATCACCGGGCCCACGGGGTCAGGTAAGACGACGACACTCTACAGCTGCGTGAACCACCTCAACAACGAGTCCACCTCCATCATCACGGCGGAAGACCCGGTAGAGTATCTGGTCGATGGCATCTCCCAGTGTTCCTTGAACCCCAAACTCGAGCTCACTTACGAAGAGACCCTGCGGCACATCGTTCGCCAGGACCCGGATGTGATCGTGCTCGGCGAGATTCGCGATCAGTTTTCCGCCGAGAGCGCCATTCAAGCCGCGCTCACCGGCCACAAGGTACTGACAACTTTTCACACGGAAGACAGTATCGGCGGCCTGCTGCGACTGCTGAACATGGATATCGAAGCCTTCCTGATCTCGTCTACCGTGGTCTGCGTGGTCGCGCAACGTCTGATCCGTCGCGTGTGCGTGGAATGTGCAGCGCCGGCAGAGCCGGAAACGCGGGAACTACAGCTCATCGGCTGGACTGCTGGAGACTACGACGGTGCAGAGTTCATGGCCGGTCGCGGCTGCGAGGCTTGCCACTTCAGCGGCTACAAAGGCCGGGTTGCAGTATTCGAAGCGCTGGTACTCAACGAGGCGGTGCGGGAGGCCATGTTGAACCGGCAGACCTCATCGCAGATTCGCAAGATCAGCGTCGAGTCTTCAGGCCTCATAACGCTCCTGGAGGACGGCCTGGTGAAAGCCGCGCGCGGCGAGACGACGGTGCGCGAAGTGCGCCGGCACCTGCCGCGCCTCGCAAAACCACGCCCGCTGCCAGAGCTGTGCCGATTGACAGGAAGCAAACGATGACAGACGAAACATCCCTCATCGACATGATCAACGACCGGCTCCAGTCAGACGGCGTGGAGCTGCCCGTGTTCGATCTGGTGGCAAAACGGGTGTACGACGAAGTGCAGAAGAAGGACTTCAATGTCGACAAGATGACCCGACTTCTGGAAAAGGACCCAGCACTCACAGGAGAGGTTCTGCGCGTCGCCAACTCGAGTTTCTACAAGGGGCTCGGCGAAGTGACTCGCATCAGCGACGCCATCGTGCGCCTGGGCGCCAAGCACATAGCCTCCCTCGCCATGGCGACCAGTCAGAAACGCATCTACAGCACGTCGCACCCACGCTTCAAACGCCGCCTGCTCGTTCTATGGAAGCATGTATCTGCCGCGGCGTTCGGCTGCCGCTGGCTGGCACGTAAAGCAGGCTATCTGGATCTGGCCGACCAGTGCTTTGTGGCTGGCCTGCTGCACGACGTCGGCAAAGTATCGTTGCTGCGTATTATCGAGGATATGGAGCGTTCATCCGATGCGCATGCGTTCTCGGACGCGGTCATCGATATCAGCCTACGTGAGCTGTACTGTGAGCATGGCGCGCAGTTGCTGGCGCTATGGAACCTGCCGCAAGTTTTTCGCGATGTCATGCAGGGGCAGAAAGGGGAGAGCTTCGACGAAGCGAACGCAACCCTCGCCATCGTCCGACTCGCCGATAAAGCCTGCGCACGGGAGAACGTCAGCGACCTGCCGGACCCCAGCGTTTGTCTGGAGACGAGCCGTGAAGCCCAGGTGCTTGGGCTCAACGAGATTCAGCTCGCCGAACTGCAGATTATTCTCGAAGACGCTGCGGCCGCCATGTGATCAGCTGAAGATTTCGCGCTGCACCCGACGCATGAAGATCAGGCCGATCACCGCGTTGAACAGGATAAAAAAGTTGTGCTGCACGAGGCCAAACGCACTCATCTCGGCCGGATACTCCGGGAAGAGCAGAACCCACATGGATACCGCCACGGCCCGGAACGGGCCCGGAATCGACGCGCCGAAGAAGATCACCGGCAGGATACCGAGCATCTGCAGGTAGGAAATTTCCACGCCGAACAGCGACAACGCCTCTGCATAAACCACCACCGCGGCCAGGAGCGCGGGCGAGCGCATAAGCAGAATCACACCGTATTGCCACAGGCTGGCTTCACGGAAGGCATGCAGTATCTCCCGATCCCGAAGGCCCACCCCGGCAAGCAGCACGCCGCGAAAATAGAGATAAAACAGCGCAAACGCCGCGAGGATGACGAGACCAATCCACGGTAGCGCGCTGAACACGTCCGGCAGTGCCTGGGCTTGCAGCAGGTAACCGAGGTTTGCCCAGGCGCACAGATACAGCAGCTCGCACACCATGATGAACAACATGCTCGAGCCGAGCTTCCATCCTGGCACACCTTCCCGGCGGTTCAGATACAAGGCCATGGCGCCCTTGCCGACCTGCTCGTTGAGAATGGATAGGATGTAGGTGCTCGCCCGTACCGGCAGTATGTCTTTGTACGCTACCGGGGCGTTGAACCAGTTGATCACACGCCACACGATCGCCGAGTCGACAAGAAAGAAGAAAATCGAGTAGGGCACCATCAGCGCCAACCAGGCGCCCCAGCTTACGCTCGCAAAAACGGAGCCGAGATACGCCGCCACGCTCATACCCTGCGCAGCCGCAGGGCCGCTTATACGCGTATAGAGAAACGCAAAGCAGGCAATGGTGATGACCCACGGAAGCAGGCGCTTCCACAAGGATGGTTGCGCCTTTGCTGCTTGCTGTTCCGTCATGTCCGCCCCGATGGTTGGTGTCGGGACAGAGTGTAACGGCTCCTCAGATGGTGGCGGTAATTTCGCCGAGCTTCTTGGTGAGCTTCGGATTCTCACCGTAGTCGATGGGAATCACCACCAGGCTCGGACCTGGCTCGTTGAACGCAGCTTCCAAAGTGCCCTGCAACTCCGCACTGTTCTCACAGCGATGCGCACCCCAACCAAATGACCGCGCAAGCCCCATCCACTCCGGGTTGCCAAACGCAAGGTCTGTATGGCGGCCAAACTCGTTCGTCTGTTTCCAGGCGATGAGCCCATAGGCATTGTCTTCCCACACCAGCATGACCATGTTCACGCCGAGCCGCTTGGCGGTTTCCATCTCCTGTACATTCATCAGGAATCCCGCGTCGCCGCTGATACCGAGGATCCGTTTATCCGGGTGAACCAAGGCGGCGGCGATTGCTCCGGGTAACGCAAAGCCCATAGAACAGAAACCGTTCGGGATCAGGCAGGTGTTCGGCTCATGGCAGTGGTAGTGCCGGGCGATCCACATCTTGTGCGCGCCCACATCGCTGAGCAGGATGTCTTCCGGGCCCAGCACCTGACGCGCGTCCCACAACGCCTTCTGCGGACGGATCAGGCCAGTCTGATCGTCGTTTGCGTACTCAGCCAGATCCTCCGCCATGGCTTTGCGTGCCTTCGCCTGGCGGCTCAGGTCGTAGCTCAAGGGCGCGGCATTCACACGCTCGTTCATCATCCACAGAAAGTGCGCGAGATCGCCAACCACCTCAACTTTCGGGTGGTAATTTTCATCGATCTCCGCCGGCAGGAAGTCTGCGTGGATGATGGTTTTGTCTTTGCCCGGATTCCACAGACGCGGGTGATATTCCACCATGTCGAAGCCGAGCGTCATGACCACGTCGGCATCGTCGATGACGAGATTCATGCGGTCTTTGCTGCCGAGACCCACCGTGTACAGGCAGTAGTCTGCGTCCATATCCACGGCGCCCTTGGCCATGAAAGTACTGATCACGCCGATTCCGGTCTTGGCACAGAAGTCCCGTAACTGCTTGCTGGCCCGGCGGCGAATGCAGCCATTGCCGGCAATGATGACGGGATTCTTCGCCGACTTGAGCAGATCGAAAGCCGCGTTGACGATCTTGTCGTCCGGCACCGCCCGGCGAAAGCGAACCGGCTTCAGGGGCTTCGCATCGGTGGGATGCTTGGCCACATCCTCAGGTAGCTCGATGTGCACCGCACCTGGCTTTTCCGTTCTCGCAAGGCGCACCGACTTGCGGATGATCTCGGGAATGGTATCCGCATGACGCACGGTCTCAGCCCACTTGGTCACCGGCTCGAACATGCCTACCACGTCCATGACCTGATGCGACTCTTTGTGCAGCCGACTGGTGGCACCCTGGCCCGTGAGCACCAGCATGGGCGCGCGGTCCATGTTGGCATCCGCAACGCCGGTGATGAGGTTGGTGGCACCGGGACCCAGCGTGCCGAGACAACCCGCGGGATTGCCGGTGAGCCGGCCGTAGATTTCCGCCATGAACGCTGCGCCCTGCTCGTGCCTGGTGAGCACGAAGCGCACGGAGTCGGACTTCTCCAGCGACATCATGAAATCGGCGTTCTCCTCACCGGGCACACCGAAGATGTACTCGATACCTTCAGACTCCAAACATTCGACGAAAAGGTCCGATGCTTTTCTGGTGCTGTCCCTGGACTCCGACATGTGCCCCCCGCTCTCCGTGGTGATGCCTGCAGTCTAGCAACAGTCAGCCGTAAGTGCCCTTCAACCTGCGGATATCCATGCGGTGGTGTCATCCAGCGCTTTGGCGAATTTTCCGAGCATCTCGCCGACCTGATCGTCGGTGATGATCAGCGGCGGACAGAAGGCGATGCTGTCGCCCAGGTTGCGCACGATCAGCCCGTGCTCCAGGCAGCGCTGTGCACAGTAGGCGCCAACGCCGCGCTTGGCGGCAAACGGCTTTCCGGAAGCCTTATCCTCGACCAGCTCAATGGCGCCGATCAGGCCGACCCCGCGCACTTCGCCAATCAGCGGATGCTCAGCAAAACCACGCAACCCTTCCTGCATGGCCGCTCCCACACGCGCGGCATGCTCGAACAACGCCCGCTCTTCCATGATCTCCAGCGTACGCAACGCCACCGCGGCACACACCGGGTGGCCCGAGTAGGTGAAACCGTGCCCGAAGGTTCCCACCTCACCAGAAAGCTCTGCCATGGGCTCGTACATGAATTCTGGAACCAGCACGGCGCTGATGGGCAGATAGGCAGACGACAGGGCTTTCGCCACCGACATGGTGGTTGGTTCGATATTCATGGTCTGGGCACCAAACGGCTGGCCAGTGCGTCCGAAACCGCAGATCACCTCATCGTCGATGAAGAAGATGTCGTGCTTGCGCATCACCGCCTGCACGGCCTCGTAGTACCCTGCTGGCGGCACGATGACGCCGCCCGCACCCAGCACCGGCTCGGCGATGAACGCGGCGATCGTCTCAGCCCCTTCCCGTTCGATCAGCGCTTCAAGGTTGCCCACAATGCGCGCCACAAAAGCCGCTTCGGACTCTCCATCTTCTGCGCCGCGGTAGTAGTGAGGTGCATCTGTATGGAGGACGCCAGCAATCGGCAGATCGAAGTGCCCATGAAAATGCGGCAGGCCTGTCAGCGAACCCGCCGCCACGGTAACACCGTGGTAGCCGCGCATACGCGAGATGATCTTCTTCTTTTCGGGCCGGCCTACTGCATTGTTGTAGTACCACATGAGCTTCAGCTGTGTGTCGTTCGCATCGCTTCCCGACAAACCGAAGAACACACGCCCGGCATCGAACGGCGCCATGGCCTTCAGCTTCTCGGCCAGCAGAACGCTGGGCTCGTTGGTCTTGCCACCAAAAAGCTGGGAATAGGAGAGTTTTCTGAGCTGCGCTTCGGCAACCCGCACCAGTTCCTCCTCACCGTAGCCGAGCGCCGTGCACCACAACCCCGCCATGCCTTCCAGGTACTGTTTGCCCTGGTTGTCCCACAGGTACACACCAGCAGCGCGTTCGTGCACTGCCGGGCCGGTCTGCGCGTGCAGCTTCAGGTTGGTGGTGGGGTGAAAGACGTGCGCAAGATCTTTTGCCTCCACCGATTCCGGTGGAAACTCATTGTGCAACGGGTCGGCCATGATGAGAGATTCCCTGTACGAGCTTCTGCAGCATTCAACCGCAATTACGCGGCATCTGACAGAGGCAGGCTGAGCGCCTCCGCCACACCAGCATGGAGCAGGCGGCCTTCGTGTACGTTCAACCCTTTGGCGAACCCTTCGTCGGCAGCAAACGCCTGCCGCCAGCCTACTCCGGCCAGCGCCTTCACGTAGGGTAGCGTAACGTTGTTCAGCGCCATCGTAGAGGTGCGTGCAACCGCGCCCGGCATGTTGGTCACGCAGTAATGCACGACACCTTCGTCCATGTAGATCGGCTCATCGTGGTTAGTCGGCCGGCTGGTTTCAAAGCAACCACCCTGATCGATGGAGATGTCGACCATGGCTGCGCCGTTGGGCATCCGCTTGACGAGATCGCGCTTCACCACCTTCGGCGCTGCGGAACCTGGAATGAGCACCGCGCCCACTACCAGGTCTGCACCCAACACGCTCTGCTCGATGTTGTCGTCTGAGGCCATGAGTACGCGGGCGCGCCCTTCGAAGTGATCCACCAGCGTGCGCATGCGATCCACCGATTTCTCCAGAATAGTGACGTCTGCCTGCATGCCCACGGCCATAGCCGCTGCGTTGGAGCCTGAGATGCCGCCGCCAATGATGACCACTTTGCCAGGCTGCACACCGGGCACCCCGCCGAGCAGCGTGCCGCGGCCGCCATTGGCGCGCTGCAGGCACCAGGCGCCCACCTGGATGGACATACGGCCCGCCACCTCACTCATGGGCATGAGCAAGGGCAAACCTCCAGTTTTTCCAACCACCGTTTCATAGGCAATGGCCGTTACGCCCGATGCGAGCAGCGCTTCTGCCTGTGGCCTGTCCGCCGCAAGGTGCAGGTAGGTAAAGAGAATCTGACCTTGACGAAGGCGCGCACACTCGGCGAGTTGAGGCTCCTTCACCTTCACGACCAGATCTGCGGCAAAAGCATCTTCAACATCAACGATGCTCGCACCAGCTTTGCTGTACATCGCGTCAGTAAAGCCGATACCTTCCCCGGCACCGCGCTCCACCACGACCTCGTGCTGCAACGCCGTGAGCTCCTGCACCGACGCCGGTGACAATCCCACCCGGTACTCATGAACCTTGATCTCTTTCGGCACACCGATACGCATGCGCTGAGCTCCTGAAAATGTGATTTGTACGGTCAAGATAGCTCCAACCACACGGCACTTCCTTGCAAAATATGAGGCTGCAAGCACAATTACCGCAACTTTTTGGACCTTTACTCGCCAATGGCCGCAGATTCCATCACCTATCGGGACGTTGACCGCACAGACCGTCGCATCCTCCACGAGCTGCAACTCGACGCCAGCCTGTCAAACACGGCGCTGGCCGAACGGGTAAGCCTGTCGGAATCGGCATGCCTTCGCCGTGTGCGACGGCTCGCCGAAGCCGGCTTGCTGATCGGTACCGTCGGTCTGGTGGACCAGACGCTGGCGGGCTACCCGGACAACGTCTTCGTGGCGATCACACTGACCAGCCAGCAGCAGGGCGACCTCGAGCGTTTCGAGAATGCCGTGCGGGACCTGCCGGAGGTGATGGAGTGCTACCTGATGTCAGGCGACGCGGACTATCTGCTGCGCGTTATCGTCGCCGACGCACGGGATTACGAGCGGGTGCACTCTCAACACCTGACGCGGTTGCCGGGTGTCGCCCGAGTGCAATCGAACTTCGCCCTGCGCACGGTGGTGAAGAAAACCGAGCTGCCGATTCGCCAGCCTCGTCAGGGAGTCAGATAGCGCCTGAGCACCCGTGCACCGATGCCGGTGAGCACTTCGTAGGAAATGGTGCTCGCGTGTGCCGCCACCTCATCGACCGGCACCCGAGCACCGAAAAACTCCACCCAGTCGCCCACCGAGACATCCACGTCCGACACATTGATCTGCACGGCATCCATGCTCACCCGACCGGCGATCCGGCAGAACCCTCCGCCTGCTGCAACGCGGCCGACACCAGAAAGCTGCCGCGGTACGCCATCCGCATATCCCGCGCCCACAGTGGCGATGCGGCAGGCGCGTTCCGCAACATAGGTCGCTCCGTAACCCACCGCGTCTCCTGCGGCGACGTTGCGCACCTGGAGCACCTGCCCTTCCAGGGTCGCAACCGGCCGCATTGGGTTTACCCGGTTTGCGAAGGGGTTGCCGCCATACAGCGCAATGCCCGGACGGCCAAGATCACCCACCCATGCTGGCCCCGTAAGAATGGCCGCGCTGTTACCGAGACTTGTAGGTACCTTCGGCAAGCGCGCACGGCTGGCTTCGAATTCGCGCCGTTGCGCGGCGTTCATGGGGTGCTGTGGCTCGTCGGCACAAGCATAGTGGGTGAGCAGCAGCTCCACCTGGAGGCCGGACAGGTCTGCCTCCCGGAACGCCTGCGGTGTGAAGCCAAGCCGGCGCATGCCGGTGTCCACATGCACAGCGCAAGGACCATTGCCCGCTCGACGCCAGATTGCCGCCTGCCGATCGTCGTTGAGCACGGGCCGCACGCCCGCCTCGTGCAGTAGCGCCGCATCTTCATCAGAGCCGACACCAGCGAACACATACACCCGCGCATCGACGTCGAGCGTCAGCGCCTCAGACGGCGTTGCAACGAAAAAATGGCGGCAACCTGCGTGGTGCAGGGCCGCAGTAACGGGCCCTGCGCCCAGGCCGTAGGCATCGGCTTTGACCACCGCCCCTACGGCGGACTCTGCTGCCAGCAGGTGGTAGTTCGCCAGCAGCGCCGCCAGGTCGACAGTCAGCCTGGCGGTCACGAACGCATACTACTTTGCGAGAGAGTTGATGTAGGCGACAACGTTGTTGATGGCTGCATCATCCACCAGAGTACCGACCATGGACTCCATCTGTCGGCCAAAGCTGTCCTTCTCGTGATAGCCGCGCAGACCTTTCTTGTAATTCTGGAGCTGTCGAACCAGATACCAGTCGCTCTGACCCGCCAAGCGCGGCCCGCCCATCTGCTCAAGGCCTTCCGCCTGCGCGCCGTGGCAAGCAACACATACCGCATAGAGCGCTTTGCCCACGGCAGCGTCACCGCTTACGGTTGGCGTGCTAGCCGGCGGTTCGAGCGTACCGATATAGGCAATCAAATTGTCTATCGCCGCCTCGCCAGATACCGAGTTCGCCATGTTCCGCATCTGCATGCCATACATGTCGCCCGGTTGGGTGCCCCGCATGCCGGCGTTGTAGGCCGCCAGCTGGCGCTTGATGTACCAGCCCTCCTGGCCCGCCAGGCGTGGTGCGTTGAGCGCTGCGTTACCCTCGCCGTTCTGCCCATGGCAAGCGGAACACACCAGATATGACCCCTTACCTGCAGCAGCATCGCCCGCCCAGGCACCTGCTGTGCAGAGCGAAAAAACAATAGCCGTAGCAGCAACGCGCACGAGCGACTTCATACTTCCTACTCCAGTGGATTTGTCACACGAATTGTAGCGGACGAGCAGCATTGGCCCATCCGCAATTCCTCTGATGAGGCAGGGTTTGCGAGCTTTTTACGTACGCACACAAAACGTGCGCGCGCCGCAAGAACTCTGTTCTTTACCCCTTCTTGTTACCCTTGGTCTTCCGCTCGGCGCCAGAACGCATACCAACGTACGCGGCCTTTGCCATCTTCGACCCGGCGTGGGTTTGTCCTTCGATCGGAGACGAGTCCTTCTCGTCTGGCTCTCAGCTCGAATAATCCCTTCGATGTACGGCGCCTATCCATTTCCGACCGGCGGTCTTCGCCGGAGCGACGTGAGCGGTGATCAACGGCAACGGGAATGCCCGTTTGCGTTGTCATGCGCTTCTCGATTCGCTGTCCGTTCTCAGGTGGGCCCAACTATAGCCACAGGATCAAGAAAGCAAAAGTTCTTTTTTTCTCTGAGGTTACGTCGCTTATATCAAAACCGTCCAACGATCCGGCAACGTTGACGGCAGCCTCGGTGCGGGCAAACATGCAACCTTGGCCAACGGGAACCCACGTGCCGGCAACCACCGCAAACAGCTCCCACACGCAGCGCGCACCAATGCCGGTCGGTCGGCTGCTGGAGACGCTGACGGCCTATGCCATGGATCCGACGCAATGGGATGCGGTCGCCGAAGAGGTTGCCCGCCATGCCGACGACCTGGCCACAATGAACCCTGCTGACTTTCTTTCTCACCTCAGCCACGCAGAGTCTCTGGCCTGGCAGCTGCGCGGCGCAGGCGATGCGGATGGTCCCTCGCAGTACGCATACGCCCTGCTAACCGAGGATCGCTCCGCGCTGGCGTTCTCGCCCAACTTCGTCGGCCTGAACAAGTATGTACACGGCAGCGTGCAGGAGCGATTGCACTGCACCAGCTCCGAATCGCAAGCTGAGCTGGACGACGCCTGCGCAAAGCTCAGCAACGGCATCGCACATCAGGCTCTGGTGACCCTGCGCCGATCCGGAGAGGCGAGCCGCTTCGGCTATGTCATCAGCGCCGATCGCTTACCGACAGCGCTACGGCTCGCCCATCCCGGCGCTCGCCTGGCGCTGTTCATCGCTCACGACAGCGCCTCGAACAGTCTGCGACGCGTACTGCAGTCGAGCTTTGCGCTCACCGACGCGGAAACCAACGTCACGCTCAAGCTGGCCGCTGGCCTGCCGCTGAAGGAGGCCGCCAGCAGCCTCGGCATTTCGGTGAACACCGCCCGCAACCAGCTGCAATCGGTGTTCGACAAGACCGGTGTCAAGCGGCAGAGCGATCTGATTCTGGTGATCACCCAGCTCAGCGTCATCCTCGCAGCGACCGTCGCCGAATCACCTTATAACAGCGCGCAGGAGCTATCCGATCAGGACTATCCGGCATACCAGTTCACCATCACCCCGGACGGGCGCAAGCTCGCGTTCCGCGTGTATGGCTCTGGTCCGCAGCCGGTACTGTATTTTCACGAGGCGGTGGGTGGCTCGCGCCTGCTGCCCGGCACCGATCGCACGGCCCGGGAATTGGGCCTGCGCGTGATCGTGCCCGATCGCCCCGGCTGCGGCTTTTCAGACCCGCACCCACAATATGGATTCGCCTCCGTGGCGACCGACATGCTGAGCATTCTCGACACACTGGAGGTCCGCTCCGCCGTGTTCATCGGCGTGTTGTCCGGCGCTGCCCACGCGCTGGCGGCAGCCTGTGCAGTCCCTGAACGATGCGAACACCTCCTGTGCGTGTCAGGGCGCCTCCCCAGTGCCACCGATACCGCACGCCATGGTCCGCTGGTGCAACTGCGCTCAAACCTGGCAAAACAACCGTGGATGCTCAACTCGTTCTTCAACATCCTGCGCAGCCGCTCCTCCGACTCCCTGCATCGGCGCCTGGTTACAAGAACATACGGTGCCAGCGCCGTAGATGCCGCCGTTTTGCAGAATCAGCCGCTGGTTATGGAGCACCTGGTGGCCAGCACGTTGGAGAGCCTCGCGGTGAATTCTGCCGGCATCATCGATGAGCTCCGCGCGTTTGCCGCGCATCCAACGCTACCGTTGGAACGGCTGACGGCGCCGGTGACGCTGTGGCACGGTCGCCACGACACCATCTCCGCGCCTGAAGCAATCGCCGCCTATATGGGCGAGCGGGCATCGCACCAGCGGGTGTTCGAAGACGCCGGTGCCCTGCTCGTCTTCCAACGCTGGCGCGAGGTTCTGGAAGAGGCCGCAAAACAGGGCGCGACCGGACGCCAAATCCTTCCATAGCAGGCGCCGGCCGCGCTGCCGAGACAGGTCATCCTTGATGTATCGACCAGAGACGCCTCGACGATTGCCATCCTGCGCGAACAGCGACGCACTGACATGATGTAACTGCACTAATGGGCGACGAGCATGGCAGCGGCAGGCGCAGCATTGCGACCCGCGCCCGCTACTGGGCGGATAGCGCTCTGGCTTGCCCCACCCAGTTGTCACGGCGTATGCGCCCTCGGAGCCCGAACAGTGGGTGCGCCTCATCCTCCAGAGCCTGCAGATCCAGCCCCGCAAGCGCCGCAAGGGAATCCACTCCTGCATCCCGGAGCGTCGCTGCCAGCTTGCCTCCGACACCCTTGATGCTCGTGAGTGGATCTGCTTCCACCGGGGCGGACGGCAGCAGTTCCGTCTCAGTGCGGGCACTGATGCAGTCCGACAACTCTCGAATTCGATCACCGGCCCGTTCAAGTTGCGTGTTCGCGATGTGCAGCGCGTCACATAACTGCTGATTGCGTGTGCGCAGCGAGCGAATTTCCGACTGCGCTGCCGCTTTGACGCTTTGCAGCTCACGCGCTCGCGCATCCTGGTCGTCGGGAGACCCTTCGCGTTGCGAGGGCTGCGCGGCACGCAGCAGGCGTATTTCCCTGTGCGCCGCAACCAGGGCTTCGGAGCGCTGGCGCATAGCAGCAGCAAGGCGGGGCAAGCGCTCCTGCCACTTGCGCAGCTGCGCGCGCAGGTGCGCCGCCTCTTCGAAGGACATCATCCGGTCGTCGCCGGTACTGCTCAGCGGTTCGGCCATCAGCTACCTGATAGATGCAGGGATAGAGGTGAACGCTAGCGGTTTTTTCCCTCACCTGGTGTGACGTACGCCGCGTGTCCAACAAGTCTTGATTTCGGTGGCGATGCCATCATATTTCGTCTGACGACCATCAACTGAGAGAGGTTTACCGGTCCATGAGAGTACTGCTGTTTCTGGCCACCAACCTGGCGGTCATCGTGCTCGCGAGTGTGACCTTCAGCCTTCTGGGCTTTGAAGGCATCCTGAAAAACAACGGCGTCGACCTGGATCTGCAGGCGTTGCTGGTGTTCTGTGCCCTCATCGGCTTCGGCGGCTCGTTCGTGTCGCTGCTCATCTCCAAGTGGATGGCGAAACGCTCCACCGGCGCACAGGTAATCGACCAGCCGCGCAACGAAACCGAACGCTGGCTGGTAGACACCGTCGCAAGGCAGGCCAAAGCTGCCGGCATCGGCATGCCGGAAGTGGCCATCTTCGCCGCCAACGAACCAAATGCCTTCGCCACCGGCGCCAACAAAAACAACGCCCTGGTGGCAGTGAGCACCGGCCTGCTGCAGAACATGTCCCGCGGCGAGGTAGAAGCGGTACTTGGCCACGAAGTGGGCCACGTAGCGAACGGCGACATGGTCACCCTCACCCTCATCCAGGGCGTGGTGAACACGTTTGTCATGTTCCTCGCCCGCATCATCGGCTTCTTCGTCGATCGCGTGATCCTGAAAAACGAACAGGGTTTGGGGCTCGGCTACTGGGTGACGACCATCGTCGCCGACATCGTGCTTGGCTTCCTGGCCGCCATGATCGTTGCCTGGTTCTCCCGCCGTCGCGAATTCCGCGCGGATATCGCCGGTGCAGAGCTTTCCAGCCGCCAGAACATGGTGGGCGCGCTGCAGCGGCTGAAGATGGCCGCAGGACAGCCCAGCCAGATGCCGGAGTCCATGGCCGCTTTCGCCATCAGCGGCGGCTTGCGCGGCGGCCTGAAGGCGCTGTTCTCTACCCACCCGCCGCTGGATGACCGCATCGATGCGCTGATGCAGCGCGGATGAGGAAACGCATCGCGACCGCTGCGGGAGAGGTCATAACGCTGGAGCACACATCCCGTGTGCTCCAGAACAATCCGCTCAATGACCCGCACGTGCGACGCTTCCACGCCTGGCTGCCACCGGGATACAACCCGTCCGGCAAGCGCCGCTATCCCGTGCTGTACGATCTCACCGGCTACACGGGTTCCGGTTTCTCGCACACCAACTGGAAAAACTTCGACGAGAACGTGCCCGAGCAGCTCGACCGGCTGCATGAGGAGGGCAAGCTCGGCGGCGCGATCGTCGTGTTCCCTGACTGTTTCACATCGCTAGGCGGCAACCAGTACATCAACTCCAGCGCCATCGGCCGCTACGCCGATTACCTGACCCGGGAGCTGGTACCATTTGTGGATCAGACGCTGGCCACCAAGGCCGACCGCGCGCACCGTGGCTGTTTCGGCAAGTCCTCTGGCGGTTACGGTGCCATGGTGCATGGCTGCCTGTATGCCGACACCTGGGGCGGCGTTGCCAACCACTCGGGAGATGCTTACTTCGATTTCGTCTACCGCACCGAGTGGCCGGCGGCGTTGACGCACCTGCACGCGTTTCGCCCGAACACGACCGCAACTCGCACTCAGGCGCTTCGCCGGGGCCAGGACGATGGCCGCGTGGCTGCCTTTCTGGAACAGCTGTGGAACAAGCGCAGCCCATCCGGCATGGACATCTCGACGCTCATGATGGTGTGCATGGCAGCGACCTACGACCCGGACCCAAAGGCGCCCAATGGCTTTCGCATACCTTTCGACATGCATACCGGTGAGCTTATCGAAAGCCGCTGGAAACGCTGGCTGGCGCACGACCCGATTCATCTGGTAGCCAGGCACACGAGTGCATTGCGCTCGCTGAAGGCCCTGTTCATCGACTGCGGCTGGCGGGATCAGTACCACATCCACTTCGGCAGCCGGCAGCTTTCTGCAAAGCTCAGCCAGCTCAAAGTGAAGCACCGCTACGAAGAGTTCGACGGCACACACTCCGGCATCGACTACCGCATGGACGTCAGCCTGCCGTATCTCTACCGCGCGCTGCGATAGTCGCCTCAACCAGCGATCGTGCGCCGGAGCATATCGTCGAGCGGCGTGTGGATAATGCCGAGCGCGGCCGCAGCAGGTTCAGACGGCACATCGTCATCGTGGTCCAGCACGCCGAGCATGGCCCGGGTCACCGGCGGGTTCGCCGAGACGCGCTCAAGCAGCGCCGCCAGCGCCATGCCTAACGCCACGGGCAATGAAACTACTCGGGTCTCACGGCCCAGCACCGCTGCGGCTCGCTGCACCAGGGATCGCCGGCTGAGTACCTCCGGGCCTCCCAGCAAAACGCGTCCGTGCGCGTTGGTGGTTGCCACCTCGAGCGCCTGAGTGACATCTCCGGCGTAGATGGGTTGCTCGAGGCTTTCCATGCGGAAGCCAAAAGACAGCGCCTTGCGCGCCCGCACAGCCAGGCTTCTCGCCGCATAATCACCCTCTCCCAGCACCATGGGCACCTGTAGCACCGTGGCCCTGGCGAGGCTGCGCAGGAGGATCTCTTCCGCCGCACCCTTCGAACGCAGACAGGCGTTGGCGCTATGCACCGATGAGCCGAGGATGCTCACGTAGGCCACCGCCACATCGTCCCGCCGCCCTTCCAGCGCTGCTACCAATGTGGCGCAGGTCTGTTCGTGCGCCACCTCGTATGTGTTACCTGCACCCTCTTTGAGGATGCCGACGAGGTGCACGACCGCCGACATACCATCTACGGCCGCTGTCATGCTCTGCGCATCGGTGTAGTCCACCTGCACCACTTCGAGGCCGGGAAACCCGTCGAGCTGCGCTGCGGCTCTGGGCGAACGGACTGCAGCGCGCAGCGGTACCTTGCCGTGCAAAGCGGTAATCAGCCGCCTGCCCAAGTGTCCGTTCGCCCCTGTGATCAGCACCCCTGACATATTCGCCCCCGAGTTTGCTCTTCCCTACGCGCGTGCTGCTAGCATGACGCCATGACGCTGACCTGGGCAAATCTGCTGACCCTAGTGCGCGCGCTGTGCATCGCGCCGATGCTGTGGTGCATGCTAGAAGGCCGATGGGCCGCCGCAAGCGTGCTGTTCGTGGTGGCGGCACTCACCGACTACTTTGACGGTCCGATAGCGCGGCGGCTCGGCCAGGCTTCACCGCTCGGCGGCGTTCTCGACCATGCAACGGACGCGCTATTCGTCTCAGCATCTGCCTGGATCGCCGCATCACTCGGCATGCTGCCGGCGCCGCTCGGCTGGCTGATTCTCGCAGCATTCCTGCAGTATCTCCTCGACTCGAAAGCGTTGGCCGGGCAGTCGCTCCGCGCCAGCAAGCTCGGCCGCTACAACGGCGTGGCGTACTTCGTGCTGGTAGGAGTAGTGGTGATCGGCCATGGCATCGGCGTGTGGCCCTGGCTCGCCACACCCGTCCTGTGGGCTGGATGGCTGCTGGTCGCAACCACCGTGCTCAGCATGGCAGACCGCGCCGTTACGCTGATCAGCCTGAAGCGGTCAGACCGTACGCCATCGCCTTGAACTCGTGGCTGAACGGGTGCCAGAAACCCGGCATGCGTTGCGTCATGCAGATACCGGAAATGCCTGCCGTTGGTGCCATCCAGGAATGGGTGCCGGCCATGCCGCCCCAGTGGTACTCGTGCAGCATGCCGAGCGGCTCTTCTTCAGCGATGCGTTCTTTGAGTGCAAAACCGAGGCCGAACACCGTGCCGGGCATCTCCCACATGGGGAACCGCACGCCCACGCCATCCGCCAGCTGGTTGGTGCGCATGAGCCGCAGCGTCTCCGGTTTGAGGATGACCGCGCCGTCCCAGATGCCGCCGGAGACGATCATGCGAATGAAGTTCGCATAATCTCCCATGGTCGACACCAGGCCGCCGCCGCCATTCAGATAACGTCGAGGCTGGGCGTACACGCCCGTGCGCGGGTCGTCGTGCTTGTTCAGTCCGGGTTTCATGGGATCGAACAGGTCGACAGGCGCGTATTGCGTCGTGAACCGGTGTTGTTTGTCCTCAGGCACGTAGAAGCCGGTGTCCACCATGCCCAGGGGTTGAAAAATGTGCGCATTGAGATAGGCGTCGAAGGGCAATCCTGACACGACTTCTACCAGCCGCGCGCAGACATCCGTGGCGAGGCTGTATCGCCAATCGGTACCGGGTTGGTAGGCGAGCGGCAGTCCGGCGAGCAGCTGACAAAGCTCTTCCAGCGTCGGGTCCATTCCCCCGAACAGGTTGATGCCGTTTTCCGTATAGATGCGGTCGATGAGCGAATCCGGCTCAATGAAGCCGTAGGAAAAGCCAGCGCTGTGACTCAGCACATGCCGCACGAGAATCGGCGCCGCCGCCGCTTCCACGTCGTCTGCGGTCTGCGCACCGGGCTTCAGTACCCGCATGTCGGCAAACTCGGGCAGGTAGGTGGCGATGTCGTCGTCGATATCCACCAGGCCGCGTTCGTAGAGCTGCATGAGGGCCACCGAGGTGACGATCTTCGTGTTGGAGTACATACGAAAGATGGCGTCTTCCCGAAGCGGCTCGCGGCTTTCGAGATCCATGTAGCCGTGCATGGAGAAATCCAGCACCTCGGTGCCGCGCATGATGAGCGTGTTCACGCACGACAGGATGCCCTGGTCCACGTAGGTCGCCATCCGCTCGTGCAGCGGGGTAAAGTCGATGTCTGAGTCTGAGATGTTCATTTCCAAAACATAAGGCAGCGCGCCCCTCGTGGCCAGAACTCTCCTTCTGATTTTTACTCTTGCCCTCGCCGCTTGCGGCGACGGTGCGCCCACAGGCCCTGTATCCAAGGCTTCCGCGACTTACACCGGAAGTGCGGCCTGCCGGCATTGCCACGAGGCGGAGTATTCGGCCTGGTCCAAAAGCCACCATGCAGCGGCCATGCAGCCGGCAACTGCCGAGCACGTGCTCGCAACCACACCGGCAACGCTGGGCGATGCCCTATTCGAGCGGCAGGGAGAACGCTATCAGCTGCGTGTCGACGGGCTGACTCTAGAGGTTACCCATACGTTCGGTGTGAGCCCCCTGCAGCAGTACCTGGTGCAGGCACCCGGCGGCCGTTTGCAGGCGTTCAACTACGCGTGGGATGCACGTCCCGCGGAACAGGGCGGGCAACGCTGGTTTGATCTATACGAGGAGCAGGCACCCGAACCCGGTGAGGCGATGCACTGGCAAGGCCGCGCGCACACCTGGAATCACATGTGCGCGGATTGCCACGCGACGGATCTACGTAAGGGCTACCTCGCCGACAGCGATAGTTACACCACCCAGGCAGCGGAGCTGACGGTGGGCTGTGAGGCCTGTCACGGGCCGGGTTCGCTGCACATTGATGAGCCAAAGACCTACCGGCTCGCCTCCCTGAGCAGTACCGCTGAGGAACTGACCGACACCTGCGCGACATGTCATTCGCGCCGCAGCGAGATCGCCGAAGGCTTCCGCCCTGGACGCAGATTTCTCGACCACTACCGCCCAGTCCTGCTGCAGCCGCCGCTGTACACCACCGACGCGCAGATCGACGACGAGGTGTATGTGTGGGGCTCTTTCGTATCCAGCCGCATGTATGCCGAGGGTGTTACCTGCAGCCATTGCCACGAACCGCACACCGCTGCAGTGCTGACAAGTGACAACACACTATGCACCCAGTGCCACTCGCCGGCCGGCAACGCCGACTTCCCAACGCTGCGCCGGACGTCCTACGACTCGGTTGAGCACCACCTGCACGCGCCAGGCACAGCAGCCGCGCAATGCATCACCTGTCACATGCCGGAGCGCACCTACATGACTGTGGATGCCAGGCGTGACCACGGCTTCCGTGTGCCCCGCCCGGACTTTGGCGGCGACACGCGCAACGTGTGCGCCACATGCCATGACCACAGCGATGCGGTGCAAGGCAACGCCTGGGCCGCACAGGCAATTGAAGATCATTTCGGTCCGCAACGCGCAAACAATCTTGCAGCTTCGCTGCATGCAGGCACGGAGCCGGGCCTCAGCGATCTGGCGAACGACATCCAGGCACCGGCAATGTTGCGGGCTACCGCCCTGGCCTCCCTCGCACACGGACACAGCTGGCAATCCCGACAGGCCATCGAAAAGGCGCTGGTCGAGGACAGCGGTCTGGTTCGACTCGGCGCTCTGGCAGCAGTGCATCGCTTACCCGAGGCGCAGCGCAATCGCGCGCTGCTACGTGCTTCCACCGATCCGCTGCGTGCCGTTCGTCTGGAAGCGGTCGCGCAGGCCCTGGCAGCCCCCGGCAGCGAGGTGGCAGACAGCGCGATAGAAGAGTACCGCGCCGCGCAAGTGCTCAACGGCGACACGCCGGAGGCACAGGTCAACCTGGCAACGCTGCACCGCTTCGAACAGAACCAACTCGCTGCCGAAAGTGCGCTTAGACAGGCACTGGAGATTGAGCCGGACTTTCTGCCAGCACTCGTGAACCTGGCAGACGTGCTGCGCGCCCAGGGACGCGACGAAGACGCCGGCGTGCTTCTGCTGCGGGCCGTCGAGGGCCCGGCCGTGAGTGCCGAGGCTGCATATGCATACGGTTTATGGCTGGTGCGCAATCGACAGCAGCAGGCGTCTGTGACCTGGCTACAAAGCGCTCAGGAGCTCGCGCCTGACAATCCACTCTACGTGTACTCCTACGCCCTTGCGCTCAACGCTGCAGGAAATCATGCCGAAGCGATCAACATCATCGAACTGGCGGCGTCTGACCGACATGCAAGGGATGCCGAAGTGCTGTTTCTCGCCGCTACCTTACGCCGTGATGCCGGCGACCGGCAGACAGCCGCTGGCTGGGCCAGGCGACTGTCGGACATTGGAGATCCTAGAGGTGCAGCACTGCTGCAACAGCTCGCCGCAGGATCAGGCTGAGCTGCCTTGCGCCGGCTGCTCGGACTCTGTGTCTTGCGCAGAGATCTTTACGTAGATTTCTTCCCGGTGCACGGGCACGTTACGTGGCGCCTTGATGCCGAGCCGTACCTGATTGCCGTTCACCGCCACCACGTACACTTCGACATCATCACCGATACGAATCGCTTCTCCCGGTCGTCTGGTCAGAATGAGCATGGTTCCCCCGTGGTCTTCTCTTTAACTCAGAGCCTGGTCTCCAGACCCCATTGCTCCGAGCTGTTGGAGCGCCTCACTTATGGCCGTCAAGTATACATACATGCTCCTCCATGCATACATGTATGTACCCTGGCTTTGTGCTGCAGATTTGCCTAGATTGCAGGGATTGTGAGCAAATTGCAGACTCAGAGCAGCGACACCCGCCAGCGCCTTATCGACGCGGCCATCGATCTGTTAAACCAACGCGGCCTTGCGGGCACAACCTTCGTTGATGTGGCGAAGCGGGCTGGGCTCAGCCGCGGTGCGATCCATCACCACTACGCCAGCCGCACGGAACTCCTGGAAGACGTGCTCGAGCACATCGGCGCGGCGCTCCGCCACGAGGTCAGAACGCAACTGGATTCGGCGCCCGGCGCCAGCCCCTCGCTGAACACGATGGTGGACTTCGTCTGGGAGCAGATCAACAACCGCGCCTACCTCGCCTACCAGCAGATTCGCAGCGGTGTGCGCGGCGATATGGCGGACAAGACGCGCCTCATGCGCAAGATGCGCTCGGTGACCGATGCCTGGACCCAAGCAGCCGGTAGCCTGCGCACCGATTCCAGCATGGTAAACAGCGAGTTGCCTCGCATCGTGCTTGCTGCACTGTTAGGCGCATCCGTAACCATGCAGACCGCAGGCGCGCCTTCCCACGACCCGGACTTTCAGCGCTTTCGCGATCAGCTCAAGCAGCTCATCAGCCTGGCCGAGCTGAGTGCGCCCCCAGAACGCGCATCGTAGCGTTCAATCATCTACCGCAATGCGCCGCAGCAGATCGATCATTACCGCTGTACCTTGTTCGACGTTGCGCACCGACACGCGCTCATCGTTGCCGTGGATACCGCGCATCTCCTCCGGCGAGAAAACGAAAGGCGAAAAGCCGTAACTGGTGATGCCCATGTCGCGGAAGAAATGGCTGTCGGTAAATCCGGCGGAAACAGTCGGCACGGTCTGCGCCCCATAGGCTTCCTCCGTCACCGCCGCCAGCGCCCGGAACACCTCCGTATCGGTGCGGCTGACCGCCGGAGTGAAGCCCATCAGGCGGCTGATCTCGACGTTGTCATCATTGATGATGAGCCGCAGTTCCTCGAGAAAGGCGTTGGGGTCCTGGTCGGGCAGCAGCCGGCAGTCGAGCTCAGCAAATACCTCCGCCGGCACCACGTTGATCTTGCTACTGCCTTCGAGGCGCGTGATCGAACACGTATTACGCAGTAGCGCGTGTGTCGCAGGCTCCTGCATCTGCAGGGCCAGCATGAACTCCCGGTCCTTTACAGCGTTCTCCACATCCGCCATGCGGGCGCGCTCCTCAGCGCTGCGAAACGGTGCGGTACCTTCGAACATCGCCTTCACCGCAGGCACCACCCGCGGTGAGAACTGCGTTTGCGCGATCCGGTGCGCCGCCCGCACAAGGCGCGTTACCGCGGTTTCCACCTGCGGGGACGAGCCATGTCCAGGCCGGCCGTAGGCCGTCATGCGCAGCCACAAGGGCACCTTCTGGGTCACTTCCACGAGATTCGCCGCCTGCTCACCGAACATCCGCCCGGCACCACCTTCATTCAGCACATAGCCCACGCCATCAAAGATGTCCCGGTGCGCCTCGATCAACCAGCCGGCACCGAACATGCCGCCTGCCTCTTCGTCAGCGGTGGCAATGAACCACACGTCACGGTTCAGCTTTGCCCCCGATGCCTTGAGCGCGATGAACGCCTGCAGGTGGGTCATGCCGAGGCCTTTGGTGTCGATGGCGCCACGGCCATAAACGAAGCCGTCTTTCACCTCTCCGGAGAGCGGGTCGAAGCTCCAGAATTTCTCGTTCGCCGGCACCACATCAATGTGGTGCAGCAATACCAGGCCTGGTTTATCGCCACCGGGCAGCTTCGCCCAGAGGTTACCGCGGCCTGGCGCGGACTCGCCGGTCTGGTAGGCAATGCCTGCCTCGGCGAGCAGCCGGGAAAGAAAGTCGACGCCGCGAGACTCGTTCCCCGGCGGGTTGATCGTGTCGATCTTCAGGTAATCGGACAAACGCTCCACGGCTTGCCGGCCGTAATCGTCCGCCTGCGCCGCCCAGGAGAGCAGCATGCCCATAGCGAGCAACATCGCGCGCATGGCTTTTCCTCTTTATTTTTCCAAGAGTTTTCCTCATCTTCTGCCGCTAAACAAATCCGGGGGAACGATCCATGCGCATATCCATGCTGCTGAGCTACGCGGCCGGCTTCAAAGACGCGGTGAAAGAAGTGCAATTGCTGGAAAAGGCCGGCCTCGATGTGGTGTGGGTGCCAGAGGCCTACTCATTCGACGCACCCAGCGCCATGGGCTACCTGGCGGCCAAGACCGAGCGGGTGACCATCGCCTCCGGCATCCTGCCGATCTACACACGAACCCCAAGCCTGCTCGCCATGACCGCTGCCGGCATCGATTCGCTGTCCGACGGGCGCTGCATGCTGGGGCTCGGGGCTTCAGGTCCGCAGGTTATAGAAGGCTTTCACGGCATCCCTTACACCGCACCCGTCGCACGCATCCGCGAGATCATCGACATCTGCCGCACCGTGTGGCGCAGAGACCGGGTTCAACACCTGGGGCGCCACTATCAGATTCCGCTGCCGCAGAACCAGGGCACGGGCCTCGGCAAGCCGCTGAAGCTCATCAACCATCCCGTGCGCGAGGATATTCCCATCGCCATCGCCTCCCTGGGCGAGCGCAGCGTGGAAATGACCGCGGAGCTGGCAGATGCCTGGCTGCCGGCGTTCTACACCGCCGAGGCGGCGAACGCCGTATGGGGGGAAGCGCTGGCCGCCGGATTCGAAAAGCGTGATCCCAACCGGGCGCCGCTGGAGATCTTCGCTGGCGGCGCCGTCGCCATCGGCAAGGGCCTCGAGGATCTGCGCAACCTGAGCCGCCCGCAAACAGCGCTGTACGTGGGCGGTATGGGCGCGCGGTCGAAGAATTTCTACAACGACATCTTCACCAAGTCCGGCTACGGGAAAGAAGCGAAGACCATCCAGGACCTGTATCTGTCCGGAGACAAGAAGGCCGCCGAAGCCGCCATTCCGGATGAATATCTGGCGAAGAATTCGCTCATCGGCGACGAAGGCTTCGTGCGCGAGCGTCTGCATGCGCTGCGCGACTCCGGCGTATCCGCTTTAAACGTTGGCTTTCTCGGGCAAACGACGGAGGAACGCGTGGCGCACTGTGAGAAGCTGCGCAACCTCGTAGACGCGATGTAGCGCACGCGTCCCTCAGACGGGTGGGCTACTCGATCACCACGAGATGGTTGGGTAGCTCATCCGCCGAAAGCCAAAGTATCAAGCTCATCGTTGCGTATTCCGCCGGCTCAGAACCGCTACAGCTGTACGAGGTGCAGACCATCCGCGCCTCGAACCGCCGCTGTTGAAAGCGACTGATCGAACGTGACCAGACGACAACCATGTACCACGGAAAGTGCCAGAAGGTAGATATCCGTGAGCTGCCGGTGTCCGTACACGGCTGTTGAATCAACGAGCTCGTCGTCGAGCAGGCTTACATCATCCGGTAGAAACGCATGCGCGTCGGACTGTGCAGCCCGATGGAGCTTCCTGCGAATTTCTCCGATCGCTACGGGGTTCGGGTAGCGTTGCTGCGACATGATACGCATGCAGCCGTTCTGCGTGAGGGGGCAAGTTGCCCAACCAAGGTGCCCATTGAGTTCAAGCCACTGAAACGCCAACCGATGATTGACGTGCTGCTGGTCGAGCAAGGCGATGAGCACGTTGACATCGAATAGGGCTCTCATTCTCCGGACTCATCGGCAATCGCGTCGATTATCTCGTTTGTGACAACGCCACCCCGGGGAGGAAACGGCTCGATGCCGTAGCTGGCTCGAGTCTCGCTGACGCCTTCAACCTCTGGGGAACTAGCAGCAGCAAGCGCCTGACGCAGCAGCTCCGAAACCACCTGGCCGGCGGTTTTGCGACTACGCCTGGCAATCTCTTTGGCAGCCGAGAGAACGTCTGCATCGATATCTAACGTTGTACGCATCGGCGGAACATACCGCATCAAACATCAAACATCAAACATCTGCCCGTGCCAGGACAGATGCCAAATCCGGGCCGACACCCGTCGTCGTGCCCCCTCTCACTTTTCGTGGAAGATGACCCGCCTGATCAGCCAGAATGTTCGGTCGCGCGGCAGTGCTACTCGATCACCACGAGATGGTTGGGTAGCTCGTCTGTCGCCCGTTCCACAGGCGCCAACTCCCGACCGATGACGGCGACTTCCGCAACCGCGGTGAGGAAACCCTGCTCGACTTCTCCCGCTCGCACGCGTGAAGTAAAACCGTCGACAATGCTCTGCCAACGCTGCTGGTCTACCAGCGCATCGATGCCAGCGTCGGCGATGATCTCCACGTAGTGCTCGGCTTCTGACACGAAGAACAGCACGCCAAAGCCATCAGCCGTGCGATGCACACCCTGCTCAAGAAACTGTCGGTGCGCCATAT
Organism: Gammaproteobacteria bacterium; assembly: GCA_030428905.1. Lineage (GTDB taxonomy): Bacteria > Pseudomonadota > Gammaproteobacteria > Pseudomonadales > Azotimanducaceae > SYFY01. Next base: position 231,048 of record JAUIED010000001.1, on the reverse strand, counting down.
TGGACGCACGCCGCTGCAACACGCTGCGCGGCACCAGCCGATACATCAGAAACGGCAGACGGAAGAGTGCCGTGAGTACGCTGAAGGTGAGAAGCTGAAGAATGACAAAATCACGAACGCCAAGCCACATCGGCGTGATGAGCAGCACCGCCGGCAGCATCAGCGCCAGCAGCGCAGCCCACAACGTAGGAATGAAGTAGTAGCCGTCAGACTGCCGGGCCAACACCGCGACAAACTCAACGCGGGTGTGTGATTCCGCCTCACGAATGGCATCAGAAACGCGCGCCGTCATGGTTTGATCGAGCATCACCATCCCCCGGACGCTCCACCACCGCCGAAGCCACCGCCACCGCCGCCGAAGCCGCCTCCACCACCGAAGCCGCCGCCCCCGCCTCCCCAACTGCCGCCGTAGTAACGTCCGCCACGGCTGCGCCGTCCGCCCACGTTCGGGAAAAACATGGGCCTGACGATCTGCAGCACGATGATCAGAACGATCAACCAGAACAACCAGTTGGCGTCATCATCCTCAGCACCGGCGGGCTCTGCGACATATTCACCGCGGATTGCAGCGAGAATCATCGCCACCCCTGCAGACACACCACCATCAAAATCACCGGCGCGGAAGCGGGGCTGCACGTGGCTGCGGATGATGTTGGCAGCGGTAGCATCCGGCAACGCACCCTCCAGCCCGTAGCCCACTTCGATGCGGATCTTGCGTTCCGCCAGCGCGATCAGAAACAACACGCCGTTGTCGTTCTCCGCCTGGCCGAGCTGCCAGGCGCGCGCCAGGTTCAACGCTCTCTCTTCCACCGCATAGCCGCCGAGATCTTCGAGCGTGAGCACGACGAGCTGGTTGCCGGTGGTCTGTTCATGGGCTTCCAGTTCAGCAGTGAGCCGGGCTTGGGTTGCCGGCGACAGGACGCCGGCAAGGTCCATCACCCTGCCGGTGAGCGGCAGCTCAGCCTGCGCGGTAGCCGCGCACAGCGCGACGAAGATGAGGAACGATATGCGCCTCAAAACTGAACGGAAGGCGCCTGCTCCGCGTTGTCGGCCGTCGCCTCGAACGTCTCACGCAGTTCCAGGTCGCTATACAGAATGCTGTGCCAGATACGCCCCGGAAAGGTACGAATCTCGCTGTTGTAAGCCTGCACGGCAGCGATGAAGTCACGCCGGGCGACGCTGATGCGATTCTCCGTACCTTCGAGCTGCGCCTGCAGGGTGAGGAAATTCTCGTTGGACTTCAGATCCGGATAGCGCTCCACCACCACCATCAAGCGGCTCAGCGCGCCGGAGAGTTGCGACTGCGCCGCCTCGAAGGCCTGCAGGCGCTTGGGATCGTTGACCAGATCCGCATCCACCTGCATCTGGTTGACCTTGGCTCGCGCTTCGGTCACCTGCGTGAGCACTTCCCGTTCCTGCTCGGCAAAGCCTTTGACCGTCTCCACCAGATTGGGGATGAGATCTGCGCGCCGCTGGTACTGATTCTCCACCTGCGCCCAACCCGCTTTCACCTGCTCATCGAGCTCAGGAATGGCGTTGATGCCGCAGCCGGCGAGCAGCAGGGCAAAGCTCAGAACGATGACTCGCATGACGATACCTCTATGGTCCACAACGCCCGATCATAGGGTACTTCGGCAGCGGATGTCGCTGAAACGGATGGTTTGATCCTGATCGAGTTTCTTTACCAGAAAGGCACGGCCTTCGAGTTTGACGTGCACCGATTGCAAGAGCGGCAGGCTCAACCCTGTATCCCATCCGAACCGCATATCCTGCTCGAACTGGTTGATGCGAACGCCGGTCTGGGGCGACACCGGTTCCCGGTTGGTCATACGCACACGCCGCACGCGACCATCTGCAGCGGTCCACAAGCGCGCATCCATCGCGGCCAGAAAGTCCTCCTCCTCTTCATCCTCCGCACGCATCGTGAAGCTGTATTCGCGCCCGTCTTCGCCCGCTTCCTCCAGGGCCAGTGTGCCGGGTGTGATCACTTCCGCCAGATTCAAAGATGCCGGGTGCTTACGATCCTCCCGCCCGGCTGCGCCACCGGCGTAGTCGTCAAGCTCGCCTTCCGTGGGCGCCCGACCATCGATGCTGACAAGACGCCAGACGCTATCAAAGGCTTCCACCTGCTCGCCGTCCTCGTTGCTGCGCGTGGTCACATAGGCGCAGGAGACTTCCTCCTGATAGGGGTTTGCTGCTATCAGCGCCGCCAGGTGGCCCGCCTCGTGTGCAACGTCCTGCGCAACGGCCAACCCACCCCACAGGCAAACGCCGAAGCCTGCGGTTACCCGCCGCCACACAATCGCCGTCTTCACGTTCATTCAGCGTATCTGCCGTACATCAAGTATCCTCTGCTCTGCCAATGTTCTGCCGTATCCGGACATGCTCCCTGTAACGTCGATCACCAGCCACAAAAAGTTCTGGGCGCACCGCCTCACACCGGCGCCGTTTCTTCCCATGAGCCGCGAAGAGATGGATGCGCTGGGGTGGGATAGCTGCGACATCATCCTCGTCACGGGTGACGCCTACGTCGACCACCCGAGCTTCGGCATGGCCATCGTCGGCCGCGTGCTCGAGGCACAGGGCTTCCGCGTGGGGATCATCAGCCAGCCGCGCTGGGAGGACGTGGAAGCATTCCGAGCCCTCGGAGCACCGAACCTGTTTTTCGGCATCACCGCCGGCAACATGGATTCCATGGTCAACCGCTACACCGCTGATCGGAAGATCCGCTCCGACGACGCATACACCCCTGGCGGCGAAGGCGGCAAACGTCCGGACCGCAGCGTGCTGGTGTACGCCAACCGTGCGCGCGAAGCGTACCCTGACGTGCCGCTCGTCGTGGGCGGCATCGAAGCGAGCCTTCGCCGCATCGCGCACTTCGACTACTGGTCGGAAAAGGTCAGGCGGTCGATTCTGCTCGACGCCAAAGCGGATCTGCTGGTGTACGGCAACGCCGAGCGCGCCATCATCGACATCGCCCATCGCCTCGCCCGTGGAGAGCCATTGGACGGTCTGCGCGATATCCGCGGCACAGCATTTACGCTCCGCCAGGCGCCTGCCGATTGGGTGGAGGTGGACAGCTCTCACCTGGACACCCCCGGGCGCATCGAACCGCACCCGGATCCTTACGCAACCGAAACCGCGAAGCAGGCGCCGCCCGAACAGAGCGACACACAAGTGGTGCGCTTCGTGCGTGACGTAAAGGCGGCACAACGTCACAAGAGTTTCATTCGCCTGCCTTCCTACGAGCAGGTACGCAACGACCCGGTGCTCTACGCCCACGCCTCGCGCATCCTGCACATGGAGTCGAACCCCGGCAACGCGCGGCCGCTCGTGCAGCGGCACGGCGACCGGGAGCTGTGGGTCAATCCGCCACCCATTCCGCTGAGCACCCCGGAAATGGACGCTATCTACGAGCTGCCCTATCGCCGCGTACCACATCCCTTCTACGGCGACGCGCGCATACCGGCCTACGAGATGATCCGTTTCAGCGTCGCCATCCAGCGCGGCTGCTTCGGCGGCTGCACGTTCTGCTCCATCACCGAGCACGAGGGACGCATCATCCAGAACCGCTCCGAGGAATCGATCCTGCGCGAGGTGGAGACCATCCGCGACACGGTGCCGGGCTTCACGGGCGTGATATCCGATCTCGGCGGGCCGACCGCCAACATGTATCGGTTGGCGTGCAAGAGCCGGGAGATCGAAGCGGCCTGCCGCCGGCCAAGCTGTGTATATCCAGGCGTGTGCCCGAATCTGGACACCAACCACCAGCCACTCATCGAGCTGTACCGCAAAGCGAGGCAACTACCCGGCGTCAAGAAAGTACTCATCGCCTCAGGCGTGCGCTACGACCTCGCCATCGAATCGCCGGAGTACGTAAAGGAACTCGCGCAGCACCACACCGGCGGCTATCTGAAGATCGCCCCGGAAGCGCTGTCAGAAGGACCGCTGTCGAAGATGATGAAGCCAGGCATGGATACCTACTACCGCTTCAAAACCCTGTTCGACCGCTACTCGCAGCAGGCCGGCAAAGAACAGTACCTCATTCCATACTTCATCGCCGCGCACCCTGGCACCACCGACGAGGATATGCTGGAGCTCTCTTTGTGGCTAAAGAGCAACGGCTTTCGTGCCGACCAGGTGCAGGCCTTTCTGCCTTCCCCCATGGCAACGGCAACCGCCATGTACCACTCCGGCACCAATCCATTGCGCAAAGTGAAGCGAGACGGTGAACAGGTCTACATACCGAAAGGTCTGCGTCAGCGCAGGTTGCACAAAGCCTTCCTGCGCTATCACGACCCGGACAACTGGCCGCTGTTGCGCGAGGCGCTCAAGCGCATGGGGCGCGGCGACCTGATCGGCAACGGTAAGAAGCACCTGGTTCCTTCGTTTCAGCCGCGCGGCACCGGTGCGCGACACGAAGGCAAACGGCAACCGTTCCGCACGCAGCACACCAGGGCCGAGAACCGACGCACACGAAAACCGCGCTGATATTCAGGTAGCATTCAGGCTCACCTTGAGAGTGTGACGCCATGCGAACTGCCCGCACCATCATCATCGCGCTGCTCGTCGCCCTGCCAGCGGCCGGCCTGGGCAAATCGCCGGAGCTGGTGGGTGATTGGGTGATCAATCACGAACTCACCGACGCGATCGCCCCGGAGTTCAAAGATGCAAGCCTGTTCAGCGGCATGGGTAGCGGTCGCGTCAGCGTGTCTGTCATGGGTATCCCCATACCTCGCGCCGAAGCCCAGCCTGCTGCACCTTCAGGCGCGCTGAAAGACCCTGACGTGCTGAGCTGCAATGAAATGCGCATCGAGCACGTAGGCGATGAACTTCAGCTCACCTATAAAGGTGTGGGCAGCGAGGTGCTGAAACAGGGCGACTATCGCGGCCGGCAAACCCGCTGGACCAGCAGAAGCATCAACCAGCGCTACGAATCCACATCGCGCAAGGTCACCAAAGAATGGGAACTACGCCGCGACGGGCGCCTGCTGGTGACGGTGGAGATCAACCCCACGAAAGACAAGAAACGCACGTACAAACGCGTGTTCGAACGCCCTACCATTAGCAACAGCAGTAACGAGCAAACAGATCCGGCATCCTGACGGGTGGCAACGCTGGTTGCATGGTTCTGCGCGACGTTTGCGCTGCTCAGCCTGTCTCGCGGCCTGACGTCGGCGCGTGCGCCCGGCCCGCTAAAATTGCTACCCCTTCCAACCGTTCAACTGCTGCTCGGCATGGCCGCAGGAGGCACGGTTACCTACTTCGGCATCGACAGCGGTCTGCGGTGGCAGGACTTCCATGACCTGGTGGTCGACGTACTGCTGCCGGTTCTGGTGTTTCTGACGGCTCTGACCCTGAACCGGCACAGCCTGCGCTCCCACCTCGCAACCGTTCTCCTGCTGGCACTGGTCGCGATCCTCGTCACCACCGCTGGTGTCGCTCTCGCGGTCTACTATGGCATCGGACACGCGTCCGGGTTTCCCATCGCTGCCGCACTGCTCACCGGCGTGCTGCTCGCAGCCACCGATCCCGCCGCTGTTACGAGCCAGGGCGGTCAGTCTCGTGTCGCAGAGCTGCTGGAGGGCGAAAGCCTGTTCAATGACGGCACAGCCGTGGCGTTGTTCAGCGCTGCGTTGACCCTCGCGCTCGCCTCACAGGGCGCGGTGCAAGGTGCGTTTGTCGCTGACACGCTGGCGCTATTCGCCCGCGAATTCTTCGGCGGCGCCGCCATCGGCTGCGCCTGTGGTGTGGTATTGCGCTGGACGCTGGCCCGAACCAACAACAACACCCTACGCCACTGGCTACTGCTACTTGCAGCGCTCGCCTTCTACCATGGCGCCGTGCTGGCACACACCTCCGGCATCATGTGCGTGCTGGTGGCCGGGATCATCGCCAACCCGCTCTTGCGCCGGGACGCGTTCGTGGACACGCTGGAACAAACCGCCGGCGGGTTTCTGTTTCTTCTGGCCGGATTCACCGTCACCTGGGCCATGTTCGCCGAGCGGTGGCTGGCCATGCTCATCGGCATCGGCTCTGTGCTCACAGCGCGTGCCGTCGCGGTTTTTATGTGCCTCGGCATAACACGACTGTGGACGCGGCCGCCGCTCAGCATCGCCGAGCAGAGCTGCATCGCTCTGCTCGGACTCCGCGGCGCGGTAACCTTGGCGCTTGCCCTGTCTCTGCCCACCGATCTGCCGTACTGGTGGACGGTACAGTCCATTGCATACGGCGTGGTTCTCTTCGATGCCTTCCTGCTAGCACCACTTGCGCCGTGGATGACCGCTCACCGCGCCCGCCCCTCGCGCCAGGCTTGAATGAGTGCATCGTAGCTCACCGTCTCACCTTGCGGCTTTTCGTTCTCAAGCTTCGGTTTCGGTGCTCCTGGTTGTGACAGCCAGTACGAGGCGTCTTTCTCCGGCGCCAACTGCGGACCACACTCGCCGAGCACACCGTGGCGTTCCAGCCGCGCGAGAATGTCGTCCTGTGCAGCGGCCAGATCGTCCATGGCCTGCTGCGGCGTGCGCTCACCGCTCACAGCGGCAGCCACGTTCGCCCACCACAGCTGCGCGAGCTTGGGGTAGTCAGGCACGTTGGTGCCGGTGGGTGTCCACGCAGTGCGTGCAGGGCTTCGGTAAAACTCCACCAGTCCGCCGAGTTTCGGCGCCATCTCGTCCATGGCAGGCGAGTTCAGATCCGATTCGCGAATGGGCGTGAGACCGACGATGGTCTTGCGCAGGCTCACCGTCTTGGAAGTGACGAACTGCGCGTACAGCCAGGCGGCCTTGCGCCGCTCCAGCGGCGTGCTCGACAGGAACGTCCACGCACCCGTGTCCTGGTAACCGAGCTTCATGCCCTCGCTCCAGTAGGGCCCATGCGGTGACGGCGCCATGCGCCATTTCGGCGTGCCGTCTTCGTTCACCACCGCCAGGTCTTCCTGGATCATGTCGGCGGTGAACGTGGTGTACCAGAAAATCTGCTGCGCAATGTGGCCCTGCGCCGGCACAGGGCCCGCTTCGGAGAATGTCATGCCAGCAGCTTCCGGCGGCGCGAATCGCTTCAGCCAGTCGATGTAGCGTGTGAGCGCATAAACAGCAGCCGGACCGTTGGCGGCACCACCACGGGTCACAGACGACCCGACCGGGCGACATCCCTCGACGCGAATGCCCCACTCATCCACCGGCAGGCCGTTGGGAATGCCCGCATCACCTGCGCCGGCCATGGACAGCCACGCATCCGTGAAGCGCCAGCCGAGGGACGGATCTTTCTTACCGTAGTCCATGTGACCGTAAACTCGCTGGCCATCGATCTCCTGCACGTGTTCCGTGAAGAACTCGGCGATGTCCTCGTAAGCAGACCAGTTCACCGGCACGCCAAGCTCGTAGCCATATATTTCGTTGAAAGCGTCTTTGAGATCCTCACGCTGAAACCAGTCCTCGCGAAACCAGTACAGGTTGGCGAACTGCTGATCCGGCAGCTGGTACAGCTTGCCGTCCGGTCCGGTGGTAAAGCTGAGGCCGATGAAGTCTTGCAGGTCGAGCGTGGGTGAGGTGACGTCGGCACCCTCGCCAGCGATGAAGTCCGACAGGGGCACCACGTAGCCGTAGCGGGAGTGCGTGCCGATGAGGTCGGAGTCATTCACGTAGGCGTCGTAGACATTCTCACCGGACTGCATCTGCGTCTGCAGCTTCTCGATGACATCGCCTTCCTGGATGAGATCGTGCACCACCCGGATGCCGGTGATGTCGTAAAACGCCTGCGCAAGGGTAGCGGCTTCGTATTCATGCGTGGTGAGCGTCTCCGACACCACGTTGATGGTCATCCCCCGGAACGGCTCGCTCGCTTCGGAGAACCAGGCGAGCTCATCGAGTTGAGCCTGCCGGTCGAGGCTCGATGGCTGGAACTCGTCATCCACCCAACTTGCCGCATTGGCGGCAAGCGCAGCTGCATCTACCACCACCGCTGTTTTTTCTTCGCTGTCGCCGCACGCCGCCAGGCACGCTGCAATCAGCACCACCGTCATCGATCGCTTCATGATTATCCCCGTCAACCTCGCGCCATGATGCCAACGCCCAGGCCAAGCGCAAGGCCACTGGCCCAGATTACCGGCAGATCGGTGAGCGCGAGCCAGCCGAGGTGCACGAACCCGGCGGCCAGCAAAGAGATGAACAGGCGATCGCCGCGCGTCGTAGGCACTGGCAGCAGCCCACGGCGCAGCACCGTTGGCCGCCGCAGTTCGACAATCGTCATCACACACAGCATCGCGCCGATAGCGATGAAGAACATTGCGGTTGGCGCCGTCCACATCATCCAGGCCACGGCTACACCCTCCCCAACGCGAAGCCGCGCACGAGAGAGCGACGCACGAACCAGACCACCAGCGCGCCAGGAATCACAGTGAGCACGCCGGCTGCGGCAAGCACCCCCCAGTCGAGCCCCGAAGCGCTGACCGTACGCGTCATCACCACGGCGATGGGCTTGGTCTCACTACCCGTGAGGGTGCGGGCCAGCAGGAGCTCAACCCAGCTGAACATGAAGCAGAAGAACACCGTCACACCAAGGCCGCCACGAATGATGGGCAGAAAGATGCGGAAGAAGAAGAAGCCGAACCGGTGGCCGTCCAGCCGAGCCATCTCGTCCACCGTTCTGGGCACGGAGGACATGAAGCCTTCGAGGATCCACACGGCAAGCGGCACGGTGAACAGGCAATGCGCCAGGGCCACCGCCAGCGGTGTGTCGAAAAGGCCGATCGATGAGTAGAGCTGAAAAAACGGCAGCAGAAACACCGCCGGCGGCGCCATGCGGTTGGTGAGCAGCCAGAAGAACAACTGCCGGTCACCGAGGAAGCGGTAGCGGGAAAAGGCATAAGCCGCAGGGATGGCCACCGCCATGGAAATCAGCGTGTTGAGCGCAACGTAGGTCAGGGAGTTGGCGAAGCCCTGGTACCACACCGGGTTGGAAAAGATCTCCGCGAAGTTGGCGAGCGTCGGCGCCGCCGGCACGATCTCGAAACGGCCGACGATATCTTCGTTACGCCGCAGTGCCATGGACAGGAGCCAGTACAGCGGCAACAGCAGGTACAGGCAGTATCCGCCGAGTATCCAGGGAGCGAGACGGGAGCTACGCATCACGCTTTACCACGCTGCTGTAGAACAGCCAGCACAGAAGCAGAATAACCAGGAAATAGATCACCGAGAACGCCGCCGCGGGCCCCAGGTCGAACTGCCCGACGGCCATGGTCGCCAGATACTGGCTGAGAAAAGTGGTGGTATTGCCCGGCCCACCGCCAGTGAGCACAAAGGGTTCGGTGTAGATCATGAGGCTGTCCATCAGGCGCAGCAGCACAGCAATGATCAGCACACCGCGCAGCTTGGGCAGCTCCACGTGGCGAAAGGTCTGCCAGGCCGAGGCATTGTCGAGTTCTGCAGCCTGGTAGTACGCCGCCGGGATGCTCGACAATCCGGCAAACGCCAGCAGAACGACCAGTGACGTCCAGTGCCACACGTCCATAGCAACGACCGTCAGCCAGGCGTGCAGCGGGTTCTGCGTGTAGTTGAACTCGAGCCCCACCGCGTTCAGCGTCACGCCCAACAGGCCGATGTCACCTCGTGCAAAGATCTGCCAGATGGTGCCCACCACATTCCACGGAATCAGCAACGGCAATGCGATCAGTACGAGCAGCAACGGCGTGAACGCGCGACCTTTCGGTATGGCGCGGGCGACGAGAATGCCGAGCGGCAGCTCGATGGCCAGCACCGTGAGGCTGAAGGCCACCTGGCGCAGCAGTGCGTCTGCAAAACGCGGGTCGCGCAGGGTCTCACGGTACCAGTCGAAGCCGACGAAGAAGCGGGTGTGGACATCGAGTATGTCCTGCACGGAATAGTTCACAACCGTCATCAACGGCACAACGCCGCTGAAAGCCACCACCAGCACCACCGGCAGCACACCCAGCCACGCACGGTTGTTCTCAGGCGACACGAATACCTCCTCGGAAGCCGACAAAGCGGCGCACGGAAACACGTGGCAGTTCGCCAATTGGGCCATGGTAGGCAGCGCGAATCGTCTGTCCAACCACGGAAACATCCGCGACACCAACCACCGCACCCTGTCGTGTACCGGCATCTCGCCGCCTGAGCACCTTACCCGGCAAACCGTGCGCCGCGTCCAGCGCAACCCACTCTGCACGGAAGCCAAGGCGAACCGGCCCATCCGTCAAACTCATGGGGCCCAAAGCATCCTCGCCCAGATACACCTGCCCGCCGCGCACTTCGGCATCCAGCAGGTTCATGCCCGGATCACCAACGAAGTGCGCAACGATTTCGTGTGCCGGTTCGTTGTACAGCGTCTCCGCCGCGGCAGTCTGCAGAAGGCCACCGTTGGCCATCACGCTGATCGCCGTGGCAAACGTGAGCGCCTCCGTCTGGTCATGAGTAACGTAGATCATCGTCACGTGAAGATCCCGTTGCACCTCCTTGAGCACGTGCCGCAGGTGCGTCTTGGTGCTCGGCTGCACGGCCGTCAGCGGCTCGTCCAGCAATACCAGCGCAACATCCGGCCGGACGATGGCGCGCCCTACTGCCACGAGCTGTTTCTGGAACAACGACAAGTCGTTCGCCTTGCGCAAGAGCAACTCGCTGATTTCAAGCCGCTCGGCAATATGCCTGGCGCGCTGAAGCGCAGCTTCTTTGGTGAAACCACGCTGGGTGAGAGGAAAGGTCAGGTTCTTCAGCACGTTCATGCCGTCGTAGAGCACGGGAAACTGAAACACCTGCGCCACGTTACGATGGCGGGCTGCGAGCGGAGTAACGTCCTGCCCGTCGAAGAGCACTCGGCCGCGGCTAGGACGCAACAATCCGGACAGCAACGCCAGCATCGTCGACTTGCCAGCACCGGAGGCACCAAGCAGCGCGTGCGCCTCGCCTGCGGGTACGTCGAGGGTCACATCTGACAGCGTTTCCTCTGCAGCATCCGGGTAGCGATAGCCCAACCCTTCTATGGTGATATGCGCCATATCAGCCCGGGAGCGCCAGCAGGTCTGCGTCGCGAACATACAGCGTACGATGCTCACCTGCCTGCAGTTGTCGAAGACCTTCGAGCCGCGCCACCCATTCCTGGCCTTGCACAACCCCGTACACGTAGGTCTGCGAACCGTTGGTCTGCGTGTCCTGCACAGTCATCGTCAGCGCCCGGTTTTCGGCATCCGGGGCCTCCAGGTCGACGTGCTCGGGACGCACGGCATACACAACGCCCGCATCCTCCAGACGGTTGATTCCGGGCTCGCTCAACAGGTCGGCCGCCGCAATGCTTGCCGGCGCGCGGTACAGATGCATGGGGTCGCCCGCCTGCAGCGGGCCCTGAGCGGCCACCAGTACGAGCTGATCGCCGAGCGCCAGCGCTTCTGCGGGATCGGATGTGGTGTAAACGACACAGATGTTTCGGGCGCGCACCAGTTCAACGAGCTCCTCCCGCAACGTCTCGCGCAGCTTGTAGTCGAGATTCACGAAAGGCTCATCCATCACCAGCACACGCGCATCCTTGGCGAGCGCCCGGGCGATGGCCAGACGCTGCTGCTGACCGCCGCTGAGCTGCTCCGGCAGTCGACCCAGAAACGGCTGCAGGCCGACGCTCTCGGCAATCGCTTCCACATGGCGGCGCATCGTCTGCTGATCGGTGCCTCGAGCACGCAGCGGAGAGGCAATGTTCTGCGCCACCGTCCAATGCGGATAGTTGACGAAAGCCTGGTACACCATCGCCACCGGCCGCTGCCGCAATGGCACTTCCGCCTGATCCAGCCCATCGACGAGCACCCTTCCAGCCGCGGGCGAATCGAGCCCGGCGATCACGCGACACAGCGCCGACTTACCGGACAGGTTTCGACCAAGCACCACCGTCAGGGAGGCTGGTGGACACTGAAGGTCAAACGGCTTGGCGCCCGTGCCGAGCACCAGCCCCTCGAGCTGCAACATCAGACGCTGAAGGCCAGCACCAGTATCCAGATGCTCATGGCAAGCCCCGCAACAAAAGCAGCAACGCGCCCAACCGCCACGCCGGCGATATAGAACACGCCATGCAGGACCCGCGCTGCTGCCCAAACCAAGGCCAGTGTCGACCACGTGCCGCTTGGGTCGACACCCGCCCAGATTGCCGCCGAGTTGGCAGCAGTGAAGACAATGAGCGCCTCCCAGGCATTGGCTTGAGCACCTACCGCTCGGGCACCTGCATCGCTGAGCTGTTCGCCCTGCACGCGCGGTTGCTGTATGTCCACCGCGCCGAACTGTTTGTTGCGAAACGGCACACTGGCCCCGGCCCAGATGTATGGCAATGCAATGCCCACGGCCCAACACGCCAGAATGGTTGTCATGCCCTGCTCCCCGTATTTTGGTTTTGCCCGTTTTACCGCATCATCGCACCGATGAGTGATATTCCCAAAGCGTCTGACCGCAAGATATGGCGGACCCTACTCGGCGCATTAGCTGTCGCCGTCGTTGTCGGCGCAGGCTACTTCGCCGCAGTGGCCGCACCTGCAGGCACCGGTCTGGCGGCCAAACAGCTCTGCTCTTTGGTGTTCGTCAGCGGAATGCCGGCCAGGCAGGCCGTGGAGCAGTACATCAACCCAGTGATCGGCCCGCTGCCGCCGTTCCTTCGCTGGTCGGTGGATCCAGCGCGCAAGGAAGTCCGTGCCAGCGCACTGGGGTTCGCCGAAGCCCGCGCTGCCGCCCATCCAGGTTACGGCTGTGTGCAGCTCATCCATCAATCAGAGGCAGCGCTGGCGCAGAAGCTGCCAGCTCTGGCAAAGGAGCAGCAGCCGTTACCAGCTCTCGCAGCGGCCTCCGAAACGCTCCAACGGGCACTGGACACGGCGTTGCAAGCACCTTACACACAAGCCGTGCTGGTGGCGCACAATGGCAATGTGGTCGCCGAGGCATACGCACCCGGAGTTGGCGCGCACACGCCGCTACCCGGCTGGTCCATGGCAAAAAGCCTCACCGCAACCATCGCCGGCATGATGGTGCACGAGGGCTTGCTCAGCACCGACGAAGTAGCGCTTTTCCGGCCGTGGGAAGAAGACGACCGGACGCACATCCGCTTCGACGATCTTTTACGCATGACCAGCGGTATCGACATCGCTGAAACGAAGACCGGTGCCGACGCCAACTCCCACATGCTGTTCAAGGCCGGCGACGCCGCCGCGTATGCCGCTTCCCGCGGTCTCACCGCAGCACCCGGCAGCGAGTTCGCCTACACCAGCGGCAGCACCGTACTCGCCGCTGGTGTCATCATGGAGCGCCTGGGCGGGCCGCAAGCCACCTACCGCTTCATACATGAGCGATTGTTCGACCCCCTCGGTATGCACGACACGGTGCTGGAACCGGATGAGGCCGGCACCTTCATCGGCTCATCCTTCGTGATGGCCAGCGCCCGCGACTGGGCAAAGCTCGGCCAGCTCTACCTGCAGCGAGGCGCCTGGAACGGCGTGCAGATATTCAGCCCCGAGTGGGTGGATTACGTGACGACGCACACACCATCATCCACCGGCCGTGCCTACGGCGCCGGTTTCTGGCTGGCGCGGCCGGCTGAGGCAGACCGCGCGGAAGCATCCTGGCCGGCAGATACGTTCTACGCTTCCGGCCTGCAATACAACCGCCTGTTAATCGTGCCCAGCCGTGGGCTGTTAGTGGTGCGCCTGGGTGCGACGAGCTACTTTGCCGATTCTGGAATCGAAGCGCTCATGCAGGCAGCGCTGGCAGAGTACCCCGCTCAACCGCTAGCCGGATAGAGCTCATCCAAAGGCACGGATAACCCATTCGCCTGCACCACGCGGCAGTGGAAGCGCTTCAATCGGCGCGGCTCAGGCACGCCGCAGGAGTGGGCGATGATGCCAACCTCCTTGTGCATGCTTGTTGCATAGCGATACACCCGTTCGGTCTTATCTTCCACCACCAGGCCCTTCTGCCGATCCGCATCGTGGGTGGTGATGCCAGTCGGGCAGGTATTCTTGTTGCACTGCAGCGCCTGGATGCAGCCGAGCGCGAACATGAAGCCGCGCGCGCTCACCACGAAGTCAGCACCCGCGCACAGCGCCCAGGCAACCGGCCCGGCATTGATCATCTTGCCGCTGGCGATCACCCGGATGCGCTCGCGCAGGCCCTGCCGCACCAGAATGTCCACTACCAGCGGCAAGCTTTCCTTGATGGGCAAGCCCATATAGTCGATGAGGCTCTGCGGCGCGGCACCGGTACCACCGTCACCGCTGTCTATGGTGATGAAATCCGGCGCGCTGTCGATACCGCGCCGGTGGATGGCTTGGCACAACTCATCCAGCCAACCGTAGGCGCCGATGACCGCCTTGAAACCCGTGGGCTTGCCTGTCACCTCGCGCACATGGTTGATCATGTCCAGCAGATCGTCTGCAGAATCCACTTCCGGATGCCGGTTCGGGCTGATGGAATCCTGCCCCGGCTCGATGAAACGGATGCGGGCAATCTCTTCAGTCACCTTTTCCCCCGGCAATATGCCGCCCTTGCCCGGTTTGGCGCCCTGGCTGAGTTTGATCTCGAACATCTTCACCTGGTCGTGCGCCGCCACCGACTTCAGCCGTTCCTCAGAGAGCGTGCCGTCCGCGTGACGCACACCGTACTTCGCGGTGCCGATCTGAAAGACGATGTCGCAGCCGCCCTCTAGATGGTAAGGGCTCAGCCCACCTTCACCGGTGTTCATCCAAACGCCAGCCTTCTTCGCCCCGTGCGACAACGCCTGCACCGCGGGTTTCGAGATGGCGCCGAAGCTCATGGCTGAGATGTTGAAAACGGACGTCGTGGTGTAGGGGTGGCGCGTGCCCGGGCCGAGGGTGATCGGCTGCGGCGGCTGATGATCTTTTTCGAGGGTCGGGTAGGGGCAGTTGACGAAGAACACGCTACCCGCGGGGCGCAGATCCAGGGTCGACCCGAAGGCAACCGTGGTGTCCACCCCCTTAGCCGCCCGGTACACCCAAGAACGCTCTGCCCGGTTGAACGGCAACTCTTCGCGATCCATGGCAAAGAAGTATTGGCGGAAAAACTCGCCGAGATGCTCGAACAGGTAGCGAAAACGGCCGACAACCGGGTAGTTGCGGCGCACCGCATGCTTGGTCTGCAGCACATCGATAACATAGAGCACCACCACAAGCACCAGGCCAAGACCTAACGCACAGACAAAAGCGATGGCAGCGATGTTGAACACAGTGGCAGCGAATTCGCTGGTCATTGACTCCCCCCGGGTCAGCTACGAAAGCAGGTCGGACACTACAGTACTCAAATGGTTCCGATGCCGCCCGCAACAACCTGCCGCGGTCGATGGCACAATGCATCAACCATTCAGCGAGGGACAACGATGAAGGCAGTGTACTGCGAGCAGCTGAGCGATATCGACGATCTCGTGGTGCGCGAGGTTGATCCACCCGGCCCGCCGGGCGGCGGCGAGGTGCGGGTGCAGATCAAGGCTCGCGGCGTTGCGTTCACAGACGTGTTGATGGCTCGGGGGCAATATCAGGTGAAGCCGGAGCTGCCATTCGTGGTCGGCGGCGAGGGTGCCGGCATCATCGCCGAGGTAGGTCCAGGCGTTGCCGGCCTGCAGGTCGGTCAGGCGGTCCTCACTCCCGGTGGATGCGTCGAGGAAGTGCTCGTGGATGCAGACCGCGTGACACCGCTACCGGAGGGAACCGACCTGGTGGCGGCTGCTTCGTTCCGCGCCAACTATCACACGGCCTACTACGGTCTGCAGCGCGGCCGTTTGCAGCCCGGCGAAACTTTGCTGGTGCACGGCGCCGCTGGTGGCGTGGGCCTTGCCGCTGTCGATGTGGGCAAGCTCATGGGCGCACGCGTCATCGCCACCGCCAGCACTGACGAAAAGCTCGAGGTCGTAAAAGCCATGGGCGCGGATCACTGCATCAACTACTCCGAGGGATTCCGCGACGAGGTCAAGGCGCTAACCGATGGACGCGGCGCTGATGTGATCTACGACCCGGTCGGTGATGCGGTGTTCGATGAGTCCATGCGCTGCATTGCACCGTTCGGCAGGATCCTCATCGTCGGTTTTGCCGGCGGCAAGCCGGGCCTGGCGAAGACCAATCACCTGCTCATCAAAGACGCCGAGGTCATCGGCTACACGGTGGGAGCGCTCATGCGGCACGACCCGAAGTGGGCAGCCCGCAACAACCGTGTGCTGGTCGACTGGCTCGCACAGGGCCGCATTCGCCCGTACGTGTCGCACAGCCTGCCGCTGGAGCAGACGGTGGAAGCGCTACGCCTGATCATCAATCGCGAGGTGATCGGCAAAGCGGTGCTAGTGTCTTAACCACACTCCGGAAAGGCGGTGTCCGACCGCTTCAGAAACTGCCGCAGTGATGCTTCACGCACCTCGCCGGATTGCATGGCGGGCCAACTGGTAAGCCCGCCCGGCAGGCGCCGGTCGATCTCCGCCAGCACCACGACAGCGCATGCCGTGTTGGCGCCGGTAGACGGGTTGGTCAGCCGGCCACCTTCGCGTTCAGCCCAGGCACCGAGATGTTCGAGCGCACCTTGAAAACGGGCCTCGCTAAGGCCGCCACTATCTTTGAGCGCGCGCAGCGAAAGGTACTCAGCGAGCCCCTCCAACAGCCAGTCGTCGCCACTGAAGCCACCCCCCACGTGCACCAGCTCATGCAACAACGTGCTGGTGCCGTTCTCGCTCACCAGCGGTCGGTCGGCATGTACATACAACGACCCTGGGCCGGAAAGCGCCCCACGCCACAGTCCATCCTTGGCGGCCACAATGAGCAGCCGCTGGGGCAGGTGAGCGACCTGTTCTTCGAGCGACGGTAAGGTAAAGCGCAGAAAAGTGAGCATATCGAGGCGACGTACACCCTGGCCTCGTGGTGCCGCAACCACCACCTGGCGCCCGCCAATCTCTTCGCGCCGCACACCGAGCTCTCCTGCCAGCATCCAGCCGGTGGGCCGTACATACCGGCGGGCGCCTGTGATTTTCTCGTCACCATAACGCGTAACGAAAGACCAGCCATCCGGACCCGATAGCTTGAGCGTCGAGCGGGATCGCGCACCGGACTCCAGACGCACCCTGGCCGCGGGGAACAGATCACCCACCCGCAACAACGCCCAGCGCTCCTTGAACACCGCATCGAACCGTTCGCCGCGCTTGTGGTCTACCTGCACCAGGTACCGCAGGGTGCCGCCGTCCTTCGGCGGTTGCCACAGCACACGTTTGCCGTCGCGCACCACCGACCCGTCGCCCTCAAAGGCGCTGAAGCGGGGCTCTGGCGCGTTGAAATCGAACCCATAAACAAGGTCCGCGCCTTTCGACAGGACGATACGCGCCTGCACCGTGCGCGTCGCGGCATCGAAGTGCGCCTCGTGTGTTACGTCAAAGCGCCGCGATGACGCCTCGCTTGCGCATGCCGGCGTCACCAGGACGCCCAGCAGCAGAACCAACCAATAGTGCTTCATGCCGCTATTATGCGCACAGATTGGAGAAGACACCCGATGGACATAAGCCAGATACCCGAAGCGGCGCTGTCCTGGCAGTTCGTCCGCTCTCGCGGGCCGGGCGGGCAAAACGTCAACAAAGTGGCCACCGCCGTGCAGCTTCGCGTGCAACCGGAGCACCTTGGCGAGAGTGCCCGCGTCGTCGCGCGCCTGCGCAGAATTGCCGGTGGGCGCGCCACGCGGGAGGGCGACATCGTCATCTTCTGCGATACCGCGCGCACGCAGTCGCGCAACCGCGAGCTGGCGCTGGAGCGCCTGGCAGCGCTCATCGAGCAGGCTCGCAAGGTACCGAAAAAGCGCATCCCCACGAAACCGTCACGTGCCGCGAAGGCAGCACGACTGGACAGCAAGAAGCGCGACGGCCAGATCAAGAGGACCCGCCGCAAGCCTGGTATCGAATAACCCTCCGTCAGCCGCCGCCGAGATGCCGACGTGCACGCCCTGGAAAGTCTGTGAATACCCCATCTGCACCGGCCGCGCGCAGCGCATCAAGCGCCTGCTCGAACGTGATCCCATCCGGCAGAAATCGCGCCTCGGCGCGCAAGGTGTAGGGATGCACCGCGAGGCCGTAGATGTGCGCCGACATGATGAACGCAGGCTCCATGGCTACCGTCATCGGCACACCCACACCGTTGGCGTAGGTCGACACATCTGCAAGGTCGGGCGCCTCGCGGTCCAGATGAACGAGCTTGACGCGCGGCCCCAGCGCCTCGCGAAGGCGCCGAAGGGTGGGCGGATGAAACGACTGAACGAACAGCGCACCGTGCGGGTCCAGCTCGGCGCGCTGCAGCTCTTCCTGGAAACGTGCCACCACATCGATGCCGAGTGCAGCGAAATGTTCAGGCTGCTTGAGTTCCGGGTAGAGGCCGACGCCTGCCCGCTTTGCCAGGGCGGCCACCTCCTGAAACGTCGGGATGGAAAAGCGGTCGTCGTGTGCAGCACTCGCCGGCCGCACCTCCGGCATGCGCTCCCGAGCACGCAGGCGACCGATTTCGGCGAGGGTGAAGTCCTCCACAAACCAACCTCGAACCGCCTGCCCATACAGCGCACCATCGCGAACTCGCTCCGGAAACACCTCTGCCACGTTCGTCGTGGCCTCGCCGCCTTGCATGGCTAGCAGGTGTTCGTGCCGGGCAATGAGGTGGCCGTCCCGCGTCGCCACCAGATCCGGCTCGATGTAGTCTGCCCCCTGCTCAATCGCGCGCGTGTAGGCTGCGATGGTGTGTTCCGGCAACTCGCCGCTTGCGCCGCGATGGGCAATCACCAGCATCTCGCCGGCGACGCTGGGAGCAGCAGCGAGCAGCAGGAACAGATAGCAGATTCGCTTCACCCGACGAGCCTCGGCAGGAGCGCCGGGGTTGTGGCCCGATACTCAGCGTAGGCTGGCTTGTTTGCCAGCATGCGCTTGTCGATCATCGGGATGCTGATGCCGAGGAACAACAGCACCATCAGCATTGCACCACTGAGCACCCACCAGGCACCGCCCGCAGCAACGCCAAAGAGCGCCAGTGCGGTCCAGAAGAGGATCTCTCCAAGGTAGTTGGGATGACGGCAGCGGCGCCAGAGCCCGGTGCGCAGTACCTCTTCGGCGCTGCTGCGTTCGGCGCGAAACTTGTGCAGCGCATTGTCAGAGGCCCATTGCAGCCAGACCGCCGTAAGACCCACCAGCAATGCAGCCACATCGAGCCACCACAGCGGCTCGTAGCTCCGCGATACCACCCACAACGGCACACAGCCGATGAAGACGAGCACCGTCGGGAAGAAGTGGATGCCGAGGAAGTTCACCAGCCAGTAAGCACCTCCCGTCTGGGCCTTGAGATCTTCATAGCGCCAGTCCTCGTGGGTGAGTCCTTCCCAGCCGCGCGCCCAGTTCCACGTGAGCCGCAGTGCCCACAGCAGAACCACCAGGCAGGCCATCCCCACGCGCACATCGAAGCCGCTGCCAACGATGATCCAGAAGGCGAACAGTATCGGCGGCGCAACGCTCCAGTACGCGTCGTAGAAGCTCGAATTACGGAACGCTACGCTTGCGCCGAACACGACGACGGTGGCAACGGCATCCCCCACCGCTGCCGCAACGAGCTCCGACGCCCCCTGGCTCGCTGCATAACTGCCCGCTAGAACCGCAGCGATGAGCGCGGCAAGATAGGCGGCCAACACCAGTGCGAATCCGCGTCCGCGCGTCGTCATGAATTTCGTCCCTTACGCCATTCCATTTTTTATCCTCGCCCTCGTTGCCGAGTTTGTCTACGCCAGGGCGAAAGGGCGCCATCAATACCGCTTGAACGACACCGTGTCCAGCCTTGCCATGGGTACGCTGTCGCGCCTACGCGGAGTGCTGCAGATCGGGCTTGGCGCCGCGGCTTTCGAGGCGCTCCTCGCGGAGCATGCAATACTGCAGATCGACACCGGCAGCGCCATCGCCTGGGCGGCCGCCTTCGTGCTCTACGATGTGTGCTACTACTTTTCCCACCGCTTCGGGCACGAATGGCGCATTCTGTGGGCAGCACACGCGGCCCACCACCAGAGCGAGGAGTTCAATCTATCCACCGCTCTGCGGCAGACGAGCACCGGCTTTCTGAACGCGGTGTTCTACATTCCGCTGTACCTGATCGGCTTTCCGGCTGAGATGATTATTGCGGTGGGCAGCCTGAACCTGATCTACCAGTTCTGGGTGCACACCGAACATATTCGGCGTCTGGGGTGGCTCGACTACGTTCTCGTGACGCCGTCCAACCACCGCGTGCATCACGCCAGGAACCCCTGCTATGTCGACCGAAATTACGGCGGCGTGTTCATTCTCTGGGACCGCTTGTTCGGCACGTTCACCGACGAGCGCGACGAGGACCGCTGCGTGTACGGCATGACGCGCCAGCTGAAGAGCTTCAATCCGCTCTGGGCCAACCTGCACGTCTACGCTGAGGGTATCGAAGACATGCGCCGGGCGCGCCGTCCTGTGGACAAGCTGAAGCTCTGGTTCAAAGGCCCAGGCTGGCAACCGGAGGGTGTGACGCCGTACGCAGGCACGTGGACTGCGGCCAAGTACGACCCGGCGATCGAGCCCGCCGTAAAGTGGTACGCGTTTGCGCAGTTTGCCCTGCACGTGCCTGCCACCTTCGCGCTGCTGGGCGCGGACCTGCCCCAAACCCAGACGCTCACCTGTGCCGGGCTGATCGCGCTCGGGTTCTATACCCAGGGCGCGTTCCTGGAGGGCCGGCCGCAAGCGGTGTGGGCGGAACTATTGCGCATAGCGCTCATCACCGCAGCCGCCGCCTGGATGGGCACCCCAGCGATATTCGTGTACACGCTTGTCACAGGTCTCGCCGTTGGTACGCTCCTGTTCAGAAGAGAAGGCACGAATTCTGCGCGGAAGCCGGTTGTGAAGTGATTCGCGCGGTTTTTCGCGGCTTTTCGCCCAGTCTTTTTGCGCTGAGATGACCCACTGCCGAGGCCTCGTAGGCTTTCGAAGCCGCTGCCTTCAGTTGTCCACTCCAGGCAACGTCAGGTTCGCCAGGTACTCTATCGCCGGCTCAACGCGGAGCCCGTTCGGATAAGAACGTGCGCGGTGCATCGTTCCAACCACTTGGGTACGCTGAATGTGGAGGTCGGAAAGGAACCTTGAAAAATGTGCGCTGGGTTTTTCATCGCTCCATTTGACCTCCACAAGCGAGTAAGGCTTTGACTGATTGGTGAGAAGGAAATCAGTCTCCCGGCCTTCCTTGTCCCGGATGTATTGAAGGTCATAGTCGGCTCCCTCCACATCTACCGCCCTCTGCGCTTCCTTGAGCAACGCACATGCGACGAGGTTCTCCAGTCTTGCGCCTTCGTCACCCTCCACCATTGCGTTGTCGTAGAAGTAGTACTTCGGCTCTTTGAGCAACGCTCGAGCGATGTTTTTGTGGTACGGGGAGACACGAAAAATCACGTACAGGTCGACAAGGAGCTGGAGCCAGTTCTGTATTGTGGTCGGACTTTTCTGGAGATCCCGCGCAAGTGAGTTTGCCGAAACGGGACTTCCCACACGTCGCCTGAGCAGCTCGATCAGCGTCTCGATAGATTGAATATCTCGAACCGCTGTCAGAGTGGTGAGATCTTCCTTCAGAATCAGGTCGATGTGCGACCGTTTCCAACGGTTGTAAAAACGCCTGGTCCCGGCAAGGTAGGGCTCTGGGAACCCCCCCACTTTCAGCAGCTGCTCATATGCTTCACCAGGAGCGGCGTTGGTGAAAGCCAGGGCTTCCTTCAGATCCAGCGGATGCAGGCGGAAGTTGAAGTGCCTGCCTGCCAGGGAGTCTCCGACTTTTCGAAAGGCGTTGAGTCGGGCACTGCCGGTGACCACCATCGCCGGCGGAATACCTTCCACGTCGTAGACGCCTTTCAACCACGATTTCCAGTCCGGCATTTTGTGGAGCTCATCGAAGATGACGAGCGGTCGGTTCCGGTCCCAGGCCTTATCGTGAAACAGCAGCCGATGCTCAGCCAGGTCGTGATTGAGGTAGTCGTAGTCATCCAGCAGCATCTTCGACAATGTGGTTTTGCCACACTGTCGAGGGCCCGTGAGGATCACAATCCTGCTCGTCAGGTCCTCGCGAATCGCCTTGCTGAGATATCTGTCCATTCGACTATTTTCTCTTCAAATGGAAATTAGTCAAAACTTTTTTCCATTCAAGTGGAAATTAGTCAGACCCCTTCATCAGACAGATCGACCTTCTTCTCTGCAACACCGTCGTAACGCAGCGCACCAACCGTCAGAACAGTCCAAGCTGCCTATCGTCGCCAATGACCTTGGCAAACTCGAGGCCAAGGGCCGAAAGCACGGGCTCTGCAACCGGGCGTATCTGCTTTTCCACGTAGTGCTCGATGTCATATGCAGCCGTGATGTTGTCGATGGGTTCCGGTCCAGCATGGGTCATCACGTAGGACACGATGCGGCCGGGCGGCGACTTCGCCTTGCGCGCTGCAACCACGTGCGGCGGGCTGCTGGCGGTGTACGCTTCCGGTGCTTTGCGCAGCCCCTTGCGGTACACGAGCTGCGCCTGGCGCTGGCCCGACCGAAGCTCCCGCACCACCGATTCCAGATATTGATGCACCGGGGTGCCGGCGAACATCCGCTGGTAGAGCTCGCGTTGCACTTCCTTGGCAAGCTCCGTCCAGTCCCGCCGGACTACCTCCATACCAACGAACTCAGGCTCCTGACGGCCGAAGCGCATACCGGCATAGCGCTTACGCGCGCCGCTCGAACCGTGCCGGACCGATGCCAGAAACAACTTGGTGTAGAGCTTTTCGTACTCGAGCTCGAGCCGGCTCCGCACGCCTGCCTGCTCGCGCACGAAGTCTGCAAGATCGGCATTCACCCGTTGCACCACTTGTTGCGCGGCGCGATCGGCCGCTTCGGCATCATCGATGTCGCTGCGCACGAACACACTATCGGTGTCGCCGTAGAGCACCACGAAACCCTCTCCCTCGAACCACGCTTTCAGCCAGTTGAGGAGGTGCCGCCCCTGGCCGGTGATGGCGTTGGCGATCGCCGGATTGTGAAAACGGCAGGCCGGTGTGCCCAAGACACCGTAGAAACTGTTCATGAGGATCTTGATGGCCTGAGATGCCACCTCATCGCCTCGTCGCTTGGCTTGCTCACGCTGCTCGAACAGCTCATCCAGCATGCCCGGCAGGATCGCCGGCGCCTGGACGGTGCCACGCCGGAAGCGTGCGCCGGTGGCGAGCTGCACCGCGTCAGCCATGTGGTCTTCGCTGCTCACATAGTGCAAAGGGTCGATGCCATAGGTGCGGATGATGCTCGGATACAGGCTCTTGAAGTCGAACACCCACACGTTGGCGTGCACTCCGACCAGCGGTTCGAAGACCTGCCCGCCCGCCTGGCTGACGTGAACACGGGCGTCATCTGAGCGCACGGTGGGGGCCACTACACCTCGCCGTGAAAGCTCCGACAGGTAGAGAAAGTCGAAAGAAGCGATGCTCGCCGCCACCCGGTCCGGCATCATGCCGGTCAGCGCAGAGCGGGCAAAGGCGAGCTGCACCAGTTGCAGACGCTCGATGATCTGCAGCGCCAGGCGCGCGTCTGTGCGTGCGTAGAGTGCGAACGCCGCGAGGTCGTTATTGTAGTTGTGCAGGATTTCCTGCACGCGGTCGCGCACCGCGCCCTGCACCGCCTTGCCTTCACCCAGCACCTGTTGCGCCACCGCTTCCAGCGAATAGTCGTCCATGCGCACAAACGCGCCGCGCACGAGGTCGAGCCCATCGAGCACCACACGCCCGGGAATGGTGGCCTGGCCGCTGCCGAAATAGCCTTCCGCTTTGCGCAGCCGCAACTCGCCCGCACCCCGCCCGAGACGGAACGCATGGCCTACCCGGCGGGCGACCTGCTGCAGAAACGCCAGGTCGAAATCCACCACGTTCCAACCCGTGAGCACGTCCACGTCCAGGCGCTCGAGCAACCGGCAGAACCACTCGAGTGCGGCATACTCGTCTGCCACCGCGCGGGCACCATCGGGCATGGGCCTGCCAGAGCCGTCGACCACCACGACCTCATCCACGCCGAGCCCGAAGGCGCTGATGGCAAGAAGGCGTTCCGCAGAAGGGTTGGTTTCGATATCGAAGGCCAGGACTCGCGGCACCACCTGCACACGCGCTGGCCGCAGTTCCGCGTCGTCGAACACCCAGTCCACACCGTCCCCCGGCTGAGGCTCACCGCGAATCTCCACACCGCCGCGAATGTTGCGGTCGATGAGATAGCGCATGGCAAAACGCACGTCGGCCTCAAACGTGCGCGCACCTGCACCGTGCAGCTGCTCTCTGAGCGGCGGCGCGTCGCTCGGCACCGCCACATCGACGCGCAGAACCGGCGCGCCGGACATGGTGTGCTTGCTGCTTGGCTGTGCCACCACACCGCGCAACCGATGCGCGTCGGCGGCGCGGATGTAGAAGTGCGGTACCTGGCGAAAATCCCGCGCCAGGAAGGTAGCGCCGCTGCGCAGCCGCCCGTAGAGGTACACTACCGGCCGCCCGTGCTGAACCCGGTAGCTCGCCTGAAAGATCACACCCACATGCGCCGTCATACTGCCATTGTGCACCAGGAGTGCGGCACTGCACCGGCGAAGAAGCCGTCTGCGGAGCTGCGCCCATGACGCAAGGTCTGCGCTGGTACCTGACGAGCACCGCACTGTTCCTCATTCCCGGCGGCATCCAGATCGTGCTGTTCCCCTACCTGGTGGCGGTGCACCTGCATGAAAGCCCCACCCGGGTCGGCCTGGCGCAGATGGCCTCGCAACTACCCATGCTGGTATTGCTGCTCTGGGGTGGGGTGGTGGGCGACCGATTCGATCAGCGCCGGCTTCTGATCGCGCTGCAGTTCGGCATGATGGCACCACCCCTGGTCATCGCTGCACTGGCCAGCATGGATTCCCTCACCTATGCCGTGCTCATCGGCTGGGCGCTGGTGGGCGGCACGTTTGGCGCTTTTGCCCAACCGGCGAGGGATGCGCTGCTCAACCGCATCGCCGGTGATCAGGTGCAGCGGGTGGTGATCCTGTCCATCGGCGTGCAGTACGGCGTGCAGATCGTCGGCTTCGCCATCGGCTCGATGGCTTCCCTCACGGGCATCATCCCCATTCTCATTACCCAGTCGCTGGTGCTACTGCTGGCAACCTTCGCCACACGGCGCATTCCGGTAGCGGCAAAGCCAAGCGCTCCGCGGCGCGCCGCCATTGCAGAGATCGCAGAGGGCGTAAGGCTCGCGTGGCGCTCTTCCACCATCCGTCCGGCAGTGATGCAGGCGTTTTCCGTGGGTATCTTTTTCGCCGGAACCTACGTGGTCGTCCTGCCACTCATGGTGCGCGACGTTTACGGCGGCACGTCTCGCGGTATCGCTGCCGCCTTCGCCGCCAACATGCTCGGCACCTGCACCACCGTGTTCTGGCTGATGCGGCGCGGCGGCCTGGAACGCCCGGGCCGGGCGCTGCTGATCGGCAGCGCCGTGAGTCTCTCTGTTTTGAGCGTGCTGACCCAGGAGCTACCCATTTGGGCTTTCTACACGGTGGTGTATCTGTGGGGTCTGTGCGGCGGCATCAGCATGACGATGTCGCGCAGCATCGTACAGGAGGCAGCTCCGGCAGACGCCCGCGCGCGCCTGCTGAGTGTGTACTCACTCGGCTTCATGGGCGGAATGCCTGTGGGCAGCGCGCTGCTCGGCTGGTGCGTGGAGCATCTGGGCGTGCATCAGGCCGTGTGGGTACCGGTAACCGGGATGCTGCTGGTGACGACGTCGCTTGCTTTGTTTACTGACCTTGCGCAGGTGCGACGGCAGGGCCAGTAAACAACGCCTCGATGGCCTGACCCTCTGCCTGCAGCGGTGGCTCGATGCCGAGCAGGCGCGCGACGGTGGGAGCCACATCCACCTGATGCACGGATGGCAGCTGCTCGCCTGCCGGTACCACCCCGCCCATCGCCAGGAACACACCATGCATGTCCCCATGGCTCGGCAGATAGCCATGGCCGCCAAAGTCCCAGCCAAAGAAACGCAGCGCGCCCATCAGCAGGCCCTCCACACCGTCGGGCCGTTGCAGCAACACCGGCGGCTCCGCCAGCACGACCAGATCGCCGGTTCGACCCGCAGCGGCAAAGCGAAAGCGGGAAGCAGCTTCAGCGCCGGTCATGACCGTGAGGCGCTCATCCTGGGCTTGAAGTACTGCACGAGCCTTCTCCATCGCACCCGAATTTTCGAGAAAAACATGTGCAACCGTGGAGCCATCCACCTGCGCCGCGACACCAGCTTCCACCAGCGCATCCTCCAGCGACACGAAGTCCCCCATGGCGGTCATGCCATGATCACTGACGACGATGAGCGTCAGGCGCGGCCACAACGCAAGCGCATCGATACCCTGCATGAGCAAGAGCAACTGCGCATCCTGCGCCAGCAGCTGTTCGCGCATCGCGGCGCTATCGGGCCCGCGGTTGTGCGCCACATTATCTGTACCGGCGAAATAGCTCATGATCAGGCGCGGGCGCTCCGCTTCGGGCAGACGTAACCACTCCAGTATCTGCGCCACCTTGAGCGACTCCGCACGCGTGCCATCGAAGGGCGCAATGCGATAGCTCGTACCCGTGCCACGCCAGTCCGACTCCGAACCCACCCAGAAATAGGTTGCCGCTTTCAAGCCCTGGCGCTCGGCAGCAATCCATATGGGCTCGGCACGCAGCCAACTGGCATCCGATGAGTACACGTAACGACCCCGTTGCCTGTCGTTGAAGACATTGTCGACGATGCCATGCACATCCGGATGCGCGCCGGTCGCCAGCGACACATGGCCGGGAAAGGTGTTGGACGGGTAAACCGGCACCAGGCTTTGCGCACGCGCACCCTCCCTCTGCATGCGGCTGAGCGCTACCAGGCCGGGTTCATCGGGATAGTCCCACCGAACTCCGTCCATGGAGATCACCACGACCAGCGGTGGCAAGGCTGCAGCGTGACTGCCGAAGGAGAACAGCAGGCTCGCAAGCGCAATGCTCAGAGAACGAAACATGAAGACCTGCACCCAGAACGCTTGGAGTACAGGATACGTGAATACACTGACTGCGGAAGAAGCTGTCTGTCAGGGCTCCACTGCCGCGGCGAACATCGGTAGAAAAATGGCTGCCGTAACCGCAAGCAGCACGCTGCCGACATACAGATACACAATGATCTTGCCGGTACGATCCAGGCGGCCCTCATCGCAGTACCCTTCCTGGTAGGCGAGCGCGCGAATGCCAACGTAGAAGTTGAGGATCGGTACGAACAGCCCGAGCGCCCACCAACCACTGGCCCCCTGATTGCGAAAACGCAGCACGTTGAGGTATGCAAAACCGCCGAGAAGCAGGGCGTAACCCGCCGCCACTCCCAGGGCCGGATCCACGGCAGCAGCCAGCGCCGCCATGATCGCCGTGCCCCCGAGTTGCACGCCCATCATCCACAGAAAGTACGGCATACGGGTGAGGCCTGGGTAATCCGGAACAGAACGGTAATCCGTGGTCAGGTCGGCTTGTGGCGCTGCGTAAACATCAGACATACAGAAACTCCTGGCGGTGAGGTTCAGCCGTGCGCGGAACGTGGCCGATCCCGTTCGAGTTCGAGCTGCTGGTGCAGTACGTGCAGCGACTTATTCTGGAGCTCGCGCTCCCGTTCCAGCTCCCGCACCTTGCGTTCCTCTCGGGCCAGCGCCTGCTCCAGCCGGTCGAGCTCAGCCGCTTTGCGCACCAGCCGTGCTTCCAGCTCTTTGGAGGCGCGTTCCAGCTCCGCGGCAGACCGCCCCGGTGCACTCTGCGCTTCGACCAGAGCATCCCGCAAACGGGCAATCTCATTGTGCAGCGCGGATATGAGGCTATCGGCTTCATCGCTGGCCGGCTGCGAGCCCGCAAGCTCCAACTGCACGTGCAACGCTCGTACCTGTTCCTCAAGCTGCACAACGCGGTGGGTCTTGGCGTTCAGCTCCGCCGCCTGTCGTTCCGTCTCTTCGGCAGGAGCGGCGTTGCGCTCGAGCGTGGCAATCTCTTCATCACGGCTCGCAAGTGCCCGCTCGAGCTGATCCACGCGACCCTGCAGGCTGACCATCTCGCTGGTATCCACCTGCTCTTCCGCCTTCACCCGTGCGCGCAGCATCCAGCCAACGCCTGCACCGCCGGCAAGTGCGACGGCGAGATAGGCAAAAATTTTGCTAACAAGAAAGGTCATGCCAGGCTGCTCCGCACACGGATTTCAATACGCTCGTTGACGTCGTCCACCGCACCTGCCATCGGCTGATCTTCGCCGACACCACTGGCAGCGAGCTTCGATGCCGGTACACCGGCGCGGATCAGATATCGGGCGATGTTGTCTGCACGGCGCTGGGCGAGCTTGCGATTAACCTCGGCATCCCCCCGCGCGCTCGTGTGCACTGCTACCTCGAGGGTTCCCGGACACTGCGCTGCCACATTGGCGAGATCCTGAAGCACGCTGAAGCTCTCCTCGCTGATTTCCGTGCGTCCCGCATCAAACGCAATGCCGGTTTGCAGTTTGTGATTCAGCGCCGACTGGCACATCGCAGCATCCTCCACCAATTCAATGTGATTGGTGACCGAGGCAACGCCTGCTACCTGTTGCGCCAAAGCCAGCGCCTCTTGACGGGCACTCTCTGTCTCGGCAGCACCGCGCAGTGCCACATGCTGACCGTCCGCTTCGGCGGCAACCCACAGCAACTCTGCCTCTGCAGCCGCTTCGCGCGTGGTTACAGCGATCTGGCGCTCGATCTGTCCTGCTTCGAGAAAGATGCAGACGAAGCCGAGGCACAGGTAGAACGCTGTGGTGGTTGTGATGATTTCGAACCGGGAGTCCATGTCGCGCGAAAGTAATGAAGCCTTCCGCATTCTGCCCCCGGGGCGTGCAGGGGTACGTGATCAGCGTCGCATTCTGCCGGCTGTGCAATATGGGGCCCGTGTCCGCAAATATCCGAAATTTGACCGGCCCCACACGTGGCTGACCACGAACATACGCGCACAATAGGCCAGCGTAGATTTCGCATGGACGAGGGAGGGAGGATTCACCATGGCGCTAACAGCCGCGCTTGCTCAGGGCCCCACACAATCATTGCTCAGCAGCACCATCGGCGATTGTCTGAACGCGGTAGCCAACCGGAACCCGGATCATCCGGCGCTGATCATGCCGCACCAGAACATCCGCTGGTCCTATGGCCAGTTTAGAGATGAGGTCGATCGCCTGGCAGCCGGCCTGTTGGCACTCGGCATCGACACCGGCGACCGGGTAGGTATCTGGTCGCCCAATCGTTACGAGTGGGTACTCACGCAGTTTGCCACCGCCAGGATCGGCGCCATTATGGTGTGCATCAATCCGGCCTACCGTTTGTTCGAGCTCGAGTACGCCCTGAACAAGGTGGGCTGCAAAGCCATCGTCACTGCCGAGCGATTCAAGACCAGCGACTATCTGGGCATGCTGCGGGAGCTTGCCCCGGAGCTCGACACCTGTGATCCCGGCACGCTGCAAAGCGAACGACTACCGCACCTGAAAACCGTCGTTCGCATGGGCGAGTCAGCTTCGGCGGGTATGCTGAATTTTACCGATGTCTGCGCCATGGGCACCGAGGCCGAGTACGCCCGCCTGCGCGATCTAAAGCTGGATCCTTCCAGCCCGATCAACATCCAGTTCACCAGCGGCACAACCGGCATGCCGAAGGGTGCGACGCTGTCGCACACGAACATTCTCAACAACGCCTATTACGCCGGTCAGACCATGCGTCTCAGCGCCGACGATGCGTTGTGCATTCCGGTGCCGCTCTATCACTGCTTCGGCATGGTGCTCGGCACCCTGCTCTGCGTGAGCCACGGCGCCACCATGGTGCTGCCGTGCGAGGTGTTCGAGCCGCAGGCGGTGCTTGCTGCCGTACAGGCCGAGCGTTGCACGGCGCTGCACGGCGTACCGACGATGTTCATCGCCGAGCTGGACGCAGCGAATTTTGCGGACTACGACGTGAGCTCTCTGCGTACCGGCATCATCGCAGGCTCCACCTGCCCCATCGAGCTCATGAAACGTCTCATCGAAGACATGGATCTCACGGAGATCGTCATCGGCTACGGGCAGACGGAATGCAGCCCCATCGACACCATGACCGCTATTGACGACCCGTTTGAGGCGCGTGTGACCACGGTGGGCCGGGCGCATACCAACTGGGAAATCAAAATCTGCCGGGAGGATGGCAGCGTCGCCAACGTGGGTGAGACCGGCGAGGTCTGCGCGCGCGGCTACGGTGTGATGCAGGGTTACTGGGACGACGAGGAGAAAACCCGAGATACCATCGACGAGGAAGGCTGGCTGCACTCCGGCGATCTGGGCGAGATGGACGAACAGGGCTACGTAAAGATCACTGGCCGCATCAAGGACATGATCATCCGCGGCGGTGAAAACGTCTATCCGCGCGAAGTGGAGGAGTTTCTCTACACACACCCGGACATCGTCGAAGTGCAGGTATTTGGCGTGCCAGACGATCGCTACGGCGAACAGGTGGCCGCGTGGGTGCAACCGCGCGACGGTGCCACCCTGACGCCGGAGGATGTGCAGGCATTTTGCAGCGGCCAGATCACCCACTTCAAAGTGCCGCGCTATATCAAGCTGGTGCACGAGTTTCCCATGACGGTCACCGGCAAGATGCAGAAGTTCATCATGCGCGATCAGTACGCCGAAGAGCTGGGCCTGACTTGATACGCTAACAGGGTGCTGTAAAAGTACTTCCTGTACTTTTACAGCGACCGCGGGCTGTCGCCCGCTCACGCCGAATCAAGCACTTACGTGCTTGGTTCGCGGCCCGTCCCTCCCTGGCCGGGATACCAGGCTGCTTTTTCAGCAGCCTGCGAAGCCTATGCAGCCAGATCGCCAGCGGGCACTGATCGACCGCATCATGAAACACCGCAGCGCTGGGCGCGGCACCGATACATGCGCGCACTCCATGCGCATCACGACAACCGCATACACCGATACGGCGCGCCTCGCGAAGGAACTGGCGCTGCTACGACGCGCGCCGGTGGTTGCCGGCCTTTCAGGTTTGCTGCCTGAAGCCAATACGCTGGCGGCCATCGACGTCGCTGGTGTGCCGGTACTGCTCACGCGGGACTCCCATGGAATAGTGCATGCCATGCTCAACGTGTGCCGCCACCGCGGTGCGGCACTGGCCACTGGCCGAGGTACCGGCAGCCGGTTGGTGTGCCCCTACCACGGCTGGACCTACGAGCTGGATGGGCGCTGTGCTTGGCGCCGCTTGGCTTCGGCGGCTTCCGGCTCTTTGCTTCCACGTCCTTCTCGCGCCCGATCAACTGGAAGCTTGCAGTGGATACTTTCTGTGAGGCGTACCACGTGCCGGCACTACACCGCGACACGCTGAGCCCGATGATTCATGGCGATCTTGCGCTGTTCGACGCGTTCGACGATCACGGCCGCATGGTGGCCGTGCGCAAATCTGTCAGCGCGCTCGACGATGTGCAACGCCACACCTGGTCGCTGCTGCCGCACGCGACGATCCTCTGGTTCCTGCAACCCAACACCGTGCTCATCTACCAGCAGGACCACGCGCAGCTCTACCAGGCAACACCCGGCAACACCCCTGGCGAGGCACACCTGCAGATCAGCCTGTATGTACCTGACACCAGCGAAGTACCCGACCGCCACTGGCAACGCAATTTCGAGCTTCTGGTGGAGGTGACGGATCAGGAAGACTTCAGCACGGCCGCAAGCATCCAACGCGGCTTCGCGGCCGATGCACAGACCCACCTGACATTCGGCCGCAATGAGCCTGCGTTACAGCACTTCCACCAGCGGCTTGATGAGCTTCTCTCGCGTTAGTGCCAGGATGGGTCGTGACTCTGCCGATAGGCTGGGCGATCCTTGATGCGACGAACGTAGCCGGCAACCCTGGCGCTGGGTGACGCCAGCCAGCCAAACTGCATGGCGAAGTCCAGCGTGCCGCCGAACACCACATCTGCCACGGTGAATTGAGAACCCAACGCCCATTCGGTTTCCGGCGTCATCGCTTCGATTGTGGCGAGACACCGTTCGAGGTCTCCCCAGCCCGCTGATTGCGGTGAAACCTCTGCGCCGTCGAGTTGCTGGAAGGTGAACATCGGCTCAAGCACCGAGCCCGGATAGAAGAGGTATCGGTAGTAGGCACCTCGTTGGCTTGAACCGAGCGGCGGCGCGAACCCCTTCTCCAAAAATTTGTCCGCAAGGTAGGCGCATATGGCTGCGGTTTCGGTGATCACCACATCGCCGTCGACCAGCGCAGGAATTTTGCCCATGGGGTTGATCTGTCGGTACTCGGGCGTGTTGTTCTCCCCCGCAAGAAAGTCGACAACGACGCGCTCGTGTTCGGTTTCGAGCTCAGTGAGCAGCCAGTCGGTGGTAACGGCGCGGCTCATCGGGTGGTAGTAGTGCTTCATGCGACATCCAACGAAAACGAAGTGAGGAATTGTCGCACCCCCCTGCTGACAACGTTTTGTCAGTGGCAATCGAAACGCAAAAAAGCCCCGGCGCACCGATCTCCCGAAGGAGGGCTGGACGCCGGGGAAGACCGCTCCGTGGCGAGCCTACCGTCAGCCGGTAAGCTCGAAAGTAATGCGCTGGCGCACGCCGTGCACCTGCACTGCACGACCGTCCACCACCCGCGGTTTGTACTTGTAGCGCTGCACCGCTTTCAGCGCTGCGCGGTCGAACACGCGCATGGGCTCGGCGAAGATCACGTGCGGGTCCTGCACGCTGCCTTTCTCATCCACCGTGTACTCGATGATCACGTAACCCTCCAGACCTTTCCTCGCGGCGCTGTCCGGGTAGTCCGGCGCTGCGGTAAGCACGGGGATGTATTCCCCGTCGTTGCGGCCCGGAAGCTGCGGCGTGCCGCCGACGGGGGGCGGCTCGAAGCCAATCGCCTCACCGGTACCGCCTCCTGCGACTTCAACGGTTACGGGAATAAGCGTGGGTGGAGGCTCGACCGGCTTTACGGGGGGCTTTGTCGGCGGAGTCGTCACGAGCGGCTCATCTTCGATCAGCCGCACGAATTCAAGCGGCAAGGCTGACGGCGGGTCTTCAATAATCTCTCCGCCTGGCTCGATCATGCCCTGCATCACCCAGAACAGGGCAAGTGTGGTGCCTGAGGCAAACCCGCAGGCAAGCGCATATCGTCTCAATGTGTGCATTGTTGTTTCTCCACAGTTT
Source organism: Gammaproteobacteria bacterium (assembly GCA_030428905.1). Taxonomy (GTDB): domain Bacteria; phylum Pseudomonadota; class Gammaproteobacteria; order Pseudomonadales; family Azotimanducaceae; genus SYFY01. Next base: position 197,793 of record JAUIED010000001.1, on the reverse strand, counting down.
CGTCATAAGCGCTGCAGCCTGAACAGATAGGTCTGCGTCAGGATCAGCGGCTCCTGCTGCGGTCGAGTTGCCAGCGTCGGACTTGGCGACGCCGTGCGGTAGGTTGTTGATTTGAGCGCTTCCAGCGCGGCGTTGACGAACGGCTCACCGCCATCGGCACTCTGTACGGATATGCGATAGGCCTTGCCATCGCGGCCGAGCTCAAAACGTAGTGTCACCTGCCCTTCCGTCCCGGCAAGGAGCGCAGCACCGGGATATATGGGCAGAGGCTGCGGCGACAACGCCTCGGCGTGCCGACCCGCGGGGAATGCAAGGAGCGAGCGAACGGACGGAAGAAATCCCGTAACCGGTGTGGCTTCCGATATGTGCGCATCGGCGCGGACGAGCCGCATCGGCGTCTGGCGTTCGTCGCGCAGATCGATACTCAGCGCCACCGGCTGCAGGCTGGTAAGACAGAGCACCACCGCAAGTATTCCTACCAGCGCCCAGTAGGCGCCGCGGCTGTCGAGCTCCATGGCCCGCGCCGCGCCGAAGCGCTGCACCCGCGCAACCAGCGGGTGCCGGCCGAGATGGGTCAGCGCAGCGCTGGGCGCAACGCCGGCCACACAGCGTCCGGCGCCATCCACCAGGCCGTCCACATAGCCAAGGGTTTCACCGAAGTGCTCGCTGGCGTAGTCGTCGCAACTTTCTTCCACTGCGCGCTCGAGCTCGGCGCGCAACCAGTGCAGCCAGGGCATCCACCAGTAAAGATCGGCCAGCAGGCGCGCCGCCAGCATCCACAGATCATCCCGCCGGCGAACATGTACGAGCTCGTGACATATTACCGCACGTAAAGTGCGCTCAGGCCACGATCCTGCGTCGTTCGGTAGCACCAGCAGCGGCCTGCGCAGCGTGCCGGAGCTCGGACCCGGAACCATACTGGAACCGGCACGCACGGCGATGTCGACCCCGACCTCGCGGGCCAGTTTCTGAGCAGCCGCAACGATTCCGGCATCCGCATGCGGCGCTTCTGCGAGCAGTCGATGCTGACATCGCAAGGCGCGCAGCACGGTCCGCAGCATCAACATCAAGGCAACAAAAGCCCATAGCATCAGCAGCCACACTGGCACCGCGTTGCTCCATTCCCAGGGGGCCGCCATGGGCAGCTCAACGACTAACGGGTGGCCCACCAGCAACCAGGGGAGTGCTGCCAGGACCGCTACCGCGCACAGCACGAGCAGCCTGCGGGTTGGTGCGTTCCTCGGGTACACCAACATACAGACAACGGTAGACAGTCCTGACAGCATGACCAGGCGCACCAGCTCACGCACACCGAATGCGTCGGTGACGCCGCCGATGTCAGGCATTGCGCTTGCCTTTCGTGCTGCGCGTGCTGCGCAGGCGTTTCAACGCTTCTTCGATCTCGTCGATGTCGTCGCCCGTCAGCGGTTTCGAGCCAAGCAGGTTGACCACCGCATCCTTTGCCGAGCCGGAAAAGAACGTATCGAGCAACCGGCTCACAGCACCTTTCTGCGCATCGTCTTTTGGCAGCACCGGCGTGTACACGTAGCGTGGTCCGTCGCGGTGATGCACCACATGCCCCTTGTCCATGAGCTTCTTAAGCAGGGCGCGCACCGCGGAGTAGCTCGGCGAGTCCGGAATACGCTGGTGTATGTCGGAAGCCGTCGCCTGCCCCGCGCTGTAGAGCACATCCATGATTTGCCGCTCACGCCGTGTGAGATGTACATGTTCGCGTGTAACCACTTGCTGCTCCGATTCCAGCCTTACATGCTGCTTTTTTAGCATACCGAAAACACAAATGCTACTTTTTTAGCATGATCGCGAAAGCCACTGACGCTGATACACTCCCGCGTCACGATTTCTACTGGGGGAAGGAAGTGAATCTGAAGTGGACAGGATGGATTGCCGTGGGCCTGCTCGTTGCGGCCTGCTCGCAGGAAGATGCTTCTCAGAAAGCCGATAGCACGGCGGCAGAAGCCACAGCACCACAGGAGAGCGCGCCTACCACACGCAATGCCGCCGCCGGCATCAATGGCGCGCGTATTCAGGCGGCAGACAAAGAGCCCGGCAACTGGATGGCGCACGGTCGCACCTACGACGAGCAGCGCTACAGCCCGCTGGACGCCATCAACCAGGAGACCGTCGAAAGCCTCGGCCTGGCCTGGCATTGGGACACCAACACCACGCGCGGCCTGGAAGCCACCCCCATCGTCGTCGATGGCGTGATGTTCACCACGGGCTCCTGGTCTGTGGTGTGGGCCCATGATGCGAAGACCGGCGAGCTGCTCTGGGAGTACGACCCGCAGGTGCCCCGCGACTGGGGCAAGTACGCGTGCTGCGACGTCGTCAACCGCGGCGTGGCCGCCTGGGAAGGCCGGATCTACGTCGGCACGATCGATGGCCGCCTGATCGCGCTGGACGCGGCCACCGGCGAAGTGGCCTGGGATGTGCTCACCATCGACAAGGAGCGCCCCTACACCATCACGGGCGCACCGCGCATCGTCAAAGGCAAGGTCATCATCGGCAACGGCGGCGCCGAATATGGTGTACGCGGATACATCACCGCCTACGACACCGCCACCGGCGAACAGCAGTGGCGTTTCTACACCGTGCCCGGCAATCCCGATCAGCCGTTCGAAAACGATGCCATGAAGATGGCCGCAGCAAGCTGGCGCGGCACCGACTGGTGGAGCGTGGGCGGCGGCGGCACCGTGTGGGACTCCATGTCCTATGACCCGGACCTGAACCTGCTCTACATCGGCGTGGGCAACGGCTCACCGTGGAACCGCTACATCAGAAGCCCCGGCGGCGGCGACAACCTGTTCCTGTCCTCCATCGTCGCGCTGAACCCAGACGACGGCAGCTACGTGTGGCACTACCAGACGACCCCTGGCGACACTTGGGACTACACCGCCGTGCAGCACATGATTCTTGCCGACATCGAGCTCGACGGCGCCATGCGCAAAGTGATCATGCAGGCGCCGAAGAACGGCTTCTTCTACGTGCTCGACCGCACCAACGGCGAGTTCATCTCCGCAGAAGCCTACGTGCCGGTGAACTGGGCCACACACATCGACCCGGAAACAGGTCGCCCGGTGGAAAACCCGGAGGCCCACTACGCCAACGACACCAAGAAGATCCGACCGGCGCCCTACGGTGGCCACAACTGGCACCCGATGACCTACAGCCAGAAGACCGGGCTGGTGTACATCCCGGTGCTCGACCTGCCCTTCAAGTACGCGCAGGACAACGCCTTCAAGTACAACCCTGGCGAGTGGAACACCGGCGTGGACTTCGACACGACCATTCCGAGTGCTGACCCCGACGTGGTGATCAGCGACCTGAAGGACGTGAAAGGCCACCTCACCGCATGGGACCCGGTAGAGCAGAAGCCGGTTTGGAGCATTCAACACGACATGTCCTGGAACGGCGGCTTGCTCTCCACGGCAGGAAATCTCGTGTTCCAGGGGCGCGCGGACGGCGTGTTCGCGGCCTACGCGGCAGACACCGGCGAGTTGCTGTGGGAGTTCCCCGTGGGCAACGGCATCATCGCCGCACCCGTTACCTACAGCATCGACGGCGAGCAGTACGTCTCCGTGGTGGCCGGCTGGGGCGGCGCCTACGCGCTGGCATCCGGCGTACCGCGGCACCGCGACAACGTGCTGGAAGAAGGGCGACTCCTCACCTTCAAGCTCGGCGGCAAGGCGGAGCTGCCAAAGACCGAAGTCACACTGATGAAGCTGCCGGACCCCCCCGCACTCGAGTACACCACCGAGCAGGTGAATGCGGGCGCCTCACTCTATGCCCAGTACTGTTCCGTGTGCCACGGCGGCGGCGTACTGAGCTCCGGCACGCTGCCCGATCTACGCTACGCGAGCGCCTCGGTGCACGCTGCGTGGGATGCCATCGTGCGTCAGGGGGCGTTCACGTCCAAAGGCATGCCGAAGTTCGACCACGTGCTCAGCGAAGGCGACGCGCACGCGGTTCATGCCTACGTGGTGGAAACCCTCAAAGGCACGATTGGCCTGTGTGAGAGCGAGTACCGCAAGAACTATCCGGAGCTTCTGGATACGGCCTGCACGCGGCCGGCGCGCTAGCCGGCCAGCGAGAGCTGGACTGCCACCGGTCGATGATCGGACACCTGGCAGTCCAGCACATCGTAGTCGTGCACGCGCAGACTCGGGCTGCACAGCACATGGTCCAGCGCCAGTGAGGGCTGCCAGGCAGGATAGGTTGGACGCATCTCTTCCGGCGGCATCAGCTCGGTGTCGGCCAGGGGTGACTCCAGCAGGAGCTTGCTCACCGGGCTGTTCATATCCCCCATGACGACGACGTGCTGCACGCCGTCGATCAGGTTGGCCACGTATTCGAGCTGCTGTTGCCGCGAGCGCTCGCCCAGCGACAGGTGCAGCAGCACCACCATGATTTCCTGGCCGGCATAGGGGATCCGCAGCACGATGGCACCGCGCCCCGGTATGACACCGGGCAGCTTGTGATCTTCCATGCCTTTCGGCTCGATGCGGGACAGCACGCCGTTACCGTGCTGGGCCAGCGGGCCCAGGTCGCGGTTGAGCTGCGCGTACCAGTAGGGAAATTGGGCGCGATCCGCCATGTACTCCACCTGGTTGATGAAGCCACTGCGCAGGCTGCCGCTGTCCACTTCCTGCAGCGCCACCACATCGTACTCGCTCGCCACGTCTGCAATCTGACGCAGGTTGTGCGCACGATTGGTATGTGGAAGCACGTGCTTCCAGCCGTGGGTAACGTAGTGTCGGTATTTGCGGGTCTGAATGCCCACCTGGATGTTGAAAGACAGAAGCTTCAGCGGTGCCGTGTGCTCCTCCCCCACGAACGGGCGAAGGTGCTGGTTAACGACCGGTGCAACGACTGCCGCACGTTCCGTGCGCCTTGCCCATGATCGCATGAGATCCTCATCATTTTCCCTCTGCACAAGTGTAGAAGGCTTTGAGAATTTGAACTGCGTACTGCCTGGCATTTTGCGCGCGCGCCGCGGGGCGCTCTACTGCTCCGCCGCCTGTTCGTCTGCTGCGACTTCGTCGGTCTTGTTGTCGAGCTGGTCGCCAAGCTGGGCGCTGCGCTCCTTCTCGACGAGGAAGTCGACGATCTCCAGCATCTTGCCGTTGCTGCCCGCCATGCGCCCGTCTACGCGGTACTTACCGGCGACTACCATCGTCGGCACACCGGTGATCCGATAGGCACGCGTACGGCCCATGGCCTGCTGCGAGCGGCTGCGCACGCTGAAGGAGTTGCTGACCTCCAGAAACTGATCCTTGGATATACCTGCTTCGCGCTCGAAGAGCTCTGCGGCTACATTGGGATCTCGAAGGTCCAACCGGTCCACGTGAATGCCGTTGAAGATCGGTGTGTGCACTTTACCGAGCACATCCAGCACCTCAGCGGTGTAGTAGAGCTGAGCGAGCAGCGCCCAGTCCTGACTGAAAATAGCCGGCAGCCGTTCAAAACGTACATCGTCCGGAATCGCGCCGAGCCAACCTTCGATGAGCGGGTCGAAACTGAAACAGTGGATACAGCCGTAGGAGAACACCTCCACCACCTCCACCTTGCCTTCAACCACGGGCTTCACCGGGATGGGCAGCACTTCGTAATGCTCGCCCGCCTCAAAAACCTGCGCCTGCGCACCCCACATGCAGAAAGCAAGGCTCAGCAGGAGCGCTCTCATACGCTTAGATGTTTTTAAACCGCTCATAACACCGCCTGTTACGCACCCGTTGCCGGGCTACTATGGATCGTCTGGTTGCGACGTACTGCTGTTGGACGTAAAAGCGCCGTAAAAGTGCCCGACTTAATGCAGACCCTGCAGGTAGTCGGCAAGCGCGGCGATTTCGGTATCTGTCAGCCCATGCGCGATGGCACGCATCATGCCGCCGTAATCCTCATCGGTTGCACGCTGCGACTCGCGATACGCCGTGAGCTGTACCGCCGTGTACTGTGCCGGCTGACCGGTGAGTGCCGGGAAACCCGCAGGCGCGTTGCCGCCTCCGGACGGTGCGTGGCACGCAGTGCAGGCCGGCACACCGCGATCGATGTCGCCGCTGCGATACAGATGGCGCGCCATGGCAATCTTGTCGTCGTCGCCCTGCGCCTGACCTACCTTGCCGGGCAGCGACGCGTAGTACGCCGCCAGATCCGCCAGATCTTGCTCCGATTTGCCGTTAAGCTGCCCCGCCATGAGCGGGATGTTGCGCGCACCGGATTGAATCATCTCCAGTTGGCGCAGCAGATACTTTTGGTTTTGACCGGCCAGGTTCGGATAGGTGCCATCCAGACCAGTCGCACCGTCCTGGCCATGACACGCACCGCAAGGCGCTGCCTGGGCCTTGCCGGCCTCGACATCACCGCCAGCGTGGGCAACTGTGGTTCCAAACGCCGTGATCACGGCAATCAACATCAGTACTCGCGTGCGCAACACTGTCATCGTCCTTCGCTTACGGGATATCTCGGGCGGCTCGTGCGAATGTTAGACTAATCCGCCACGAGCGCCCGCCAAGGCGCGCGCATTATAACCAATCACGCAGGCAATGATGAGCAAAATGGCCGAGCCAAGGCGCCTGCCGATGACGTTTGTGCTGAGCGCACCGAATTTGCGTGCCTGCCCGCCGGAAAACGGCGCCGAAATCGCCTTCGCCGGCCGCTCCAACGCCGGTAAGTCATCCGTACTCAACCGGCTGACCGGCAACCGCCGCATGGCGAAAGTGAGCAAGACGCCTGGCCGAACGCAGCTGCTCAACTTCTTCGACGTGGCACACGGCGGCCGTGTGGTTGACCTGCCTGGCTACGGCTATGCCAAAGCCACCCGGAGTGCGCAAGAATCCTGGCAATCTGCCGTCAACGAATATCTCTCAGAGCGCCAGGCTCTGGAGGCGGTAGTGCTGGTCATGGACATCCGCCACCCGCTGCAGCCCTTTGACACGGAGCTGATCGGCTGGAGCACACCCTCGCAGCTGCCGTTGCGGGTGCTGCTGAACAAAGCCGACAAGCTCAGCGGTAACGGCCGCAGCAAGGCGGTGGCTGGCGTGCGAAAGAAGCTCACCGCACACCCGAACGTGAGCGTTCAGGCGTTCTCGGCGCAGACTGGCCTCGGCCACGACGAGCTGCTCGGCTGGCTGGCAACCTGGCTGCCCAACATCTAATATCCGCCCCCCTCATGTGCCGAGCGGTAACGACATGAAGTTACGCCTGCTGGTCGCCACTGCATTCATCGCGGCCTGTTCAACCCCTACCGTGGAGACCCCTATGCCTGCCCCCGACGCCTCCCATCTGCAGGCGCTGGAGCGCACCAGCGCTGCCGGCGCGCTTGCCCACCTTCCCGTTTGGACAGGCATCGAGGCCGCCGACGTGGAGCCTGGCGTACAGGCGCTTCTGGCGGAGCTGGAAGCCCAGTTCACCGCCATCGAGCAGTCACCCGAACCCACCTGGGCTGGCTTGATGGTGCCGCTGGAGCGTATCAACCTACGCCTCGGGCGGGTTTTCGGGCCTATCAGCCACCTGCTGAGCGTCAAGTACGCAGACCCGCTGCAAACCGCTTTCGATGCCGTACGCCCGGATCTGGTGGCTTTCAGCAACCGCATGGCACAAAGCAGCGCCGTGTACGAGGCCATGAAGACGCTCGCGGACAGCGCCGAGGCAGCCACGCTGAACACCGCACAGAAGCGCATTCTGAGCGAGTCCATTCGCGGTATGGAGCGCGCCGGTGTACATCTGCAGGGCGCGGCAAAAGCCCGTTATCAGGAGATTCAGACGCGGCTGGCGGATTTGTCCAATACCTTTCGCACCAACCTGGTCAAGGAAGAAAAGACCGCGCGCGTCCGCGCCCATGAAAAGCATGAAGTCGAAGGCATTCCAGCCGCCATTCTGGAGATGGCCGCCAAAACCGCGCGGGAAGACGGTGTAGATGGCGCATCCACCGAAGACGGCCCCTGGCACTTCCAGGTCAACGGCGTGAACTACACCGTGGTCACCCACGGCGCGCACCGACCGCTGCGAGAAGCCTTCTATCGCGCTTACCGAGCGCGCGGAACCTCGCAGACACTGGACAACCGGCCGGTGCTGGAGGAAATCCTCTCTCTGCGTCAGGAGATGGCAGCATTGGTGGGCTTCGACAGCTACGCGGCACTCAGCGTCGACGCCAAAATGGCGCCAAGCACGGAAGCCGTGTGGGAACTCCTGGACGCGCTTGAGGCCGCCGCCAAGCCCGTGGCACGCAGCGAGCAGGACGACCTACTTGCCTTCATGCGCGCACAGGGCGCCGAAGAAGCCGATGACCTGCAGCCCTGGGACGTTTCCTACTGGTCGGAGAAGCTGCAGGAGTCCCGTTACGGCTACGACTCCGAGGGCCTGCGCCAGTACTTCCAGCTCCCGGTGGTGCTCGACGGGCTGTTCGCGCTCACAGAGAAGCTGTACGGCGCCACAGTGACCCCGGCAACGGATAGGGCACCGCTGTGGGACGACGACATGATGTTCTTCGAGGTTCGCCAGAACGACGCCGTCGTGGCAGGTTTCTACCTTGACCCTTACGCCAGAGCCGGTGAGAAGCGCGGCGGTGCCTGGATGAACACCGTGGTGGATCGCACGCGCCTTCTAGCGCCGGCAGGTGGTACCTCATCGTTGCCGGTAGCCCTCCTCGTCATGAATGCGCGCCCACCGGCCGAAGGACAGCCCGCGCTGATGTCCCTCGATGAGGTACGCACGCTGTTTCACGAGTTTGGCCATGCCACCCAGCTACTGTTCACCGAAATCGAAGACGGCGGCGCCTCGGGCCTCGATCTGGTGGAGTGGGACGCGGTGGAACTCGCAAGCCAGTTCAACGAGTACTGGATGGACCACCCACCGTTCCTCAAGGGACTATCCAGGCACGTGGAAACGGGCGAGCCCCTGGATGATGCGCTGATCAACCGCATCATCGACAGCGCCAACTTCATGGCCGGCAACGCTACGTTGCGACAGGTGTTGTACGCGAAGGCCGACTTCCTCATCCACGAGCGTTATGGGAAAGAAGGCGAGAACCGCTCGCCGATGGATATGGAGCAGCAGGTAGCGGAGGCAACCCAGGTTCTTCCCTCACTGGAAGGCGAATCGCTGCTGCCCGCGTTCACGCACCTGTTCGCAGGCGGATACGCCGCCGGCTACTATTCCTACAAGTGGGCCGAGGTACTGGCTGCGGATGCCTTCGGCGCCTTCCAGGAAGTGGGTCTCGACAACGCGGAAGGGGTGCGTGAGGTGGCGGGCCATTTCAAAAGCACCGTGCTGGCCCTTGGCGGCAGCCTTCCGGCAGAAGAGGTGTACAGACAATTTCGCGGACGCGACGCATCGCCGGATGCGTTGCTGCGCAAGCAGGGATTGATGTAATCCCATCAAGGGCTGATGTAACTATCGACAGGCGTAGCAAAGCTCTGGATCGCGGCGCGGTGGGTATCTCCATCGCCTGCATGCTGCATTGTCTGGCGCTGCCAGTTGCTGCGGCGCTGCTTCCCTTTGGGGCGTTGGGCAGTCTGGCGGAGAACCATTGGCACTGGCTGTTCGTGGTGCTGGCGGCCCCCGTGAGCATTCTTGCAGCCTACCGCGCCCATCAGGCCGGCGCACCGCAGGGTTTCACCGTCGCGGTAGGCGTCGGTCTCGGACTGTTGCTGTGCGGCGTGCTGGTGCACGGCCACCTGCTTCAGGTGGCGTTGACCCTGGCAGGCGCACTCACCCTGGCGGCGGCACACCTGTACAACCTGCGCCGCCTCAGTGGGCTTCGTCCCAGTTAGCCCCCACGCCTCGGTCTACCACCAGCGGCACAGCCAGCTCAGCAGCCCCTTCCATGATGCGCGTCACCTGGGCATCAAGCGCCTCAACGTCCGCCACCGCAACTTCGAACACCAGCTCATCGTGCACCTGCATGATCATGGTGGCGTCCAGATCGGCGTTTTTGAGGAACGCGTGCACGCCGATCATCGCGCGCTTGATGATGTCCGCCGCCGTGCCCTGCATGGGCGCGTTGATGGCGGTGCGTTCCGCACCTTGTCTGCGCGGCACATTCTTCGAGTTGATCTCCGGCAGATACAGCCTGCGGCCGAACACCGTCTCCACGTAGCCACGCTCGTGGGCCAGCGCGCGGGTCTCATCCATGTACTGGCGAACGCCTGGGTAGCGCTCGAAGTACCGGTCGATGTACTCACCGGCCAGCGTGCGGGAAATGCCGAGCTGGTTACCGAGACCAAACGCGCTCATGCCGTAGATCAACCCGAAGTTGATGGCCTTGGCGCTGCGCCGCTGGTCGTCGGAGACATCCGCGGGCGACACATCGAACACCTCCGCGGCGGTTGCCCGATGAATATCCTGGCCCTGCTCGAAGGCACGCTTGAGTGTCGTATCTCCCGACAGGTGGGCCATGATGCGCAGCTCGATCTGCGAGTAGTCCGCGGCGAGAATCTTCATACCCTGCGGAGCAACGAATGCCTGACGGATGCGCCGCCCTTCCGCGGTACGGATCGGGATGTTCTGCAGGTTCGGGTCGGATGAAGACAACCTGCCTGTGGCCGCAACCGCCTGATGGTAGGAGGTGTGGATACGGCCGCTTTTCTGGTTGATCTGCAGCGGCAGCTTGTCGGTGTAGGTGGACTTGAGCTTGGCGAGGCTGCGGTACTCGATGATCACCTTGGGCAGCTCGTAGTCGCGGGCGAGATCCACGAGCACGGGCTCGGCGGTGCTCGGCTTGCCGCCCGGGGTCTTCTTCAGCACCGGCAGGCCGAGCTTGTCGTAGAGCACCTCCTGCAGTTGCTTGGTGCTGTCGAGGTTGAACTCTTCTCCGGCGATAGCCCAGGTTTCCTCTTTGAGCTCTGTGAGCCTCGCATCGATCTCCTTGCTCTGGTCGGCCAGCAGCCCACCGTCCACGAGCGCACCGTGCAGCTCCATGGACGACAGCACACCGATGAGCGGCATGTCGATGTTGCGAAAGACGTCGGCCAGCTTGTCATCCGCCTCGAGCTCAGGCCACAGTCGTTGATGCAGGCGCAGCGTGATGTCGGCATCTTCGCTGGCGTAGTCCGTAGCCGTTTCCACATCCACCTGATTGAAGGTGAGCTGCTTGGCGCCTTTGCCGGCAATGTCCTCGTAGTGCACGGTGGCCAGCCCAAGGTACTTGGTGGCCAGGTCATCCATGTTGTGCCGAGTGGCCACGGAGTTGAGCACATAGCTTTCGAGCATGGTGTCGTACGCCACGCCGCGCAGCGTCACGCCGTGCCGGGCCAGCACGCTCATGTCGTACTTCAGGTTCTGCCCTACCTTGAGAATGTTCGGGTCTTCGAGCACCGGCCGGAGTTGCTCCAGCGCCTCATCCAGCGTGAGCTGCGGCGGCGCACCGAGGCTGTCATGACCGACCGGTACATACGCAGCTTCACCGGGTTGCACCGAAAAAGAAAAACCCACCAGGCGCGCGTCCATGTAAGCGAGCGAAGTGGTTTCGGTGTCGAAGGCAAAGACCTCTGCCGCGGCCAAGCGTTTTACCCAGTCGGCCAGCGTCGATGCATCCGTGATGCAGGTGTAGTCCCGGTCTTCGCTCAGCGCAGGCCCCGCACCGCCGCCGATCTCTTCCAGCCAGCTGCGAAACTCGAGCCGCTCGAAGTGCTCCCGAAGGACATCCTCATCCGGTTCATTGGGCACGAGATCGTGCACCCCCAGATCCAGCGGCACGTCGCACTTGATGGTGGTCAGCTCGCGGGACAGGGGCAGAAAGTGCAGGCTCTCACGCAGGTTCTCGCCTACCTTGCCCTTTATCTCGTCTGCCCGCGCCATCACTTCATCGAGGGAGCCGTAAGCATTGAGCCATTTGGCCGCCGTCTTCGGGCCTACCTTCGGCACGCCGGGGATGTTGTCCACCGTATCGCCCATCAGCGCCAGGTAGTCGATGATCAGCTCCGGCGGCACGCCGTGTTTGGCGATCACGCCCTCACGGTCCATGGCGACTTCCTTCATCGTGTCCACCAGCGTCACGTGGTCGCTGACCAGCTGCGCCATATCCTTGTCGCTGGTGGAAATCACCACGTGGCGCTTGTCCCGTGTGGCCTGCGCTGCCAGCGTGCCGATGACGTCGTCTGCCTCCACGTCAGGTACCAGCAGCAGCGGCAGGCCCATGGCACGAATGATGTCGTGGATCGGCGCGATCTGCTCACGCAGATCTTCCGGCATGGCTTCACGGTTGGCTTTGTACTCCGGGTAGAGCGCATCCCGGAAAGTCTTGCCGGGCGCATCGAACACCACCGCAATGGGGCTGCCTTCGTAGTCTTTGGCAAGCTTGCGCAGCATGCCGATCACGCCGCGGATGGCGCCGGTAGGAAAGCCCGTGGCCGTGGAAAGGTCCGGCAGCGCGAAGTAGGCGCGGAACAGGTACGAGGAGCCATCGACCAGCAGCAGAGGCTCATCGCCGGCGGAATGTTTTGCAGTTTTCTCAGCCATACGGCAGGCTCAGCGGGTGTTCGGGCCAATGTACTACAGCCGATGAACGTCAAGCGACTCAAACAAGCCGAAGCGGCCTTTCTCAGTCAGTACCCCGGCGGATTTGCCGACCCGGAGATGGAAAAGATCGCGAAGAAACACCGTGTAGGCAAGCTCGCCGAGCAGGCCCAGGAGCTGCTCGCACCGAAGGTGTTCAAACAACAAGCCACCGCACTGGACAACATCGTGCGCATCGTTACCCGGTCTTCCATGGTGTCGCTGTTCGAAAAGCCCAAGTTCCGCGACTACGTCAACGGCGCAAGCCGTGCGGATCGTGCGGAACTCAGCGAAGGGTTTCGCAAACTGTTGCACGGCAACCAGGAAAAAGGCTTCAACGAGGTGCTCGATGTGCTCGCCGAGGCCAAGCTCGCGAAGTGGAGCCTCATGACCATCTGCCTGTTTTATCTACGGCCCGAGGTGGAAGTATTCATCAAGCCCACCACCACGAAGAATGCCATCGCGTTTTTCGATCTGGAAGGGCTCGAGTACAAGCCGCGCCCCTCCTGGTCGTTCTACGCCCGCTACCGCGACGTGATCACCGAGATGAAAGCGACGGTGGACCCGAGCCTTGCGCCCAACAACGCCGCTTTCACCGGATTTCTGATGATGTCTATGGGTGAGCGAGGGACGTAAGCTCAACCCGGCCCGCGTGCATGAAGCAAGCCTGATCGAACAGGCCGATGTCGAACGGGTTCGGCTTGCGAACATCGTTCAGCGTCGGTAGCGCCTGCTCCGACAACTCATAGCCCTGATGCACCTGCGAAATCAGCACTACGTTGATCTGCCGTGCCGCAGCAAAGCGCTTCAATGCCACAATCTGCTCCTCGATGGGCGGTTTGCGGCGGTCCAGATCCAGCACCTGCAGGTAATCGATGACCACCAGCGATCCTGAAGGTGCGCCCTGCAACGCGTCGATCACATAGGGTGCCGAGATGTCATCGGAGTTGTCGAAGTGCAACGCTTGCGCAACGGCCTCCTTGCCCAGCTCCCGCAATGCCCGCGCAACATCCGGCGCGTTGTATTCGAGCGTGAAGAAATACGCTGCCCTTCCTTCGGCCAATGCTTCCGCCAGAAGGTCGAGGGCGAGCAGCGTCTTACCCTGCGCCGGCCGGGCGGCGAGCAGGAGCATCTCCCCGGGTTGCATTGCAGCCAGAATGCGCTGAGCAGGCTTCGCCGGATGTCGACGCACCAACAGGCTCCATCGGCTGTAGCCTTCCTCACGCGCCAGAATATCCAGCGCCTGATGCAGAGGGATACCGTCACTGCGAGCGAGCTGTCGCGCACGCTGGCGCAGCACAAAGACGGGAGCAGATAGTTGTAGCTTCATGAAAACCTCCTATCACGGGCGATCGGCGCAAGCCCTCCTTGTGCGTCCGGCCCGGACAGTGGTTGTCGAATTCCAATCACCCTGCACGCAGATGCTGCCCCTGAAGCGGAGGGGGGAGGCTGGGGTGTGCAGCCTGGTCCGTAGTATCCACAACCCCCGGAACGCGCGCCACCCGTTGACAGGCTCCCGGCATCCGGGAACCATGGCCGGCGAACTGAGGAGCACCAATCATGGGCAAGAAAACCAAGGCGCTGTGGTACTACCACCGCAAAGGCTGAACCAGCTGCACCCGGGCATCCAAGTTTTTGGAAGCGAGCAATATAGAAGTGGTTGAAACCGTACCGGCAAGCCGCAAGCTGCAGTTGGAAGATGCAGCCGAGCTCCTGCAGAACGCGGGCAAACTGATCGTCATGAAGGGCAAGAAAGTCAGCGAATTCGACAAGCCTTCCGGCAACGAGGAAGCGGCCAACGCGATGCTCGGACCAACCGGCAACCTGCGCGCCCCCACCATCGATACGGGCAGCACGCTGCTGGTCGGCTTCAACGAGTCGGTGTATGCCGATATCTTCGGCAACTGAGACACCCATGCAGGACCTGATCGGTAAGAACGCATTCATCACCGGCGGCGCCAGCGGCATTGGCCTGGCCATGGCGCGCGCACTACTCGCCGAAGGCATGCATGTGGTCATCGCCGACGTCGACGCTGACGCGCTCGCCATCGCGCAGGCGGAACTTGCAAGCGGCAGTAACGCCCAGGTGATGGCAGTTCAGCTCGACGTCACCAACCGCAGCCAGTTCGCTGAGGTTGCCGACACCGTTGCTGACGCTTTGGGCCCGGTGCATGTGCTGTGCAACAACGCAGGGGTGTACCGCGGCGGCACGCTGGACGCGGTAACCTATGCGGACTGGGACTGGGTGATGGGCGTGAACGTGGGCGGTGTGGTGAATGGCATCCAGACCATGCTGCCGCGCATGAAAGCCGCGGGCGGCGGCCACATCGTCAATACGGCGTCCATGGCCGGCGTCGTTCCATCTGCTGGCCTGGGCGTGTACAACACCAGCAAGTTCGCGGTGGTCGGGCTATCCGAAGCGTTGCGCATGGACCTCGAGCCACATGGCATTGGCGTGTCGGTGCTGTGTCCCGGCATGGTGCGTACCCGCATCCTTGAAAGCGAGCGCACACGACCAACGCAGTTCGATCCAACCGATACCGCGGCGGAACAGGCCGCAACAGCACACAGCGAGATCATGCACCTGGCCATGGGCGCGGGCATCGAAGCGGATGAGGTGGCCCAACTCGTGGTGCAGGGCATCAAGGAAAACCGGTTGTATCTTTTTCCGCACCCTGAGCTCAAAGCCTCCGCCGCAGGTCGCTTAGAGGCACTGTTGGGCGCCTTCGGAGAGCCGGACCCGGAGCGCCTGGCAGCGCAGGAAGCGTTCATGGCCGCCCTGCTAGAGGCGCCACAGTGAAACGGCGCCTGCTGACCGCTGCGGCTACGTTGTTCTGCTGCGTATCGGCGATCAGTGCCGAACGCAGCCTCGACGGACCTGACGTTACCATCATCGCAGGCGAGCAGCGCACGGTGTACGAGTACTGGCAGAACGGGCAGCTGCGCATGGTGAAAGTGGTGCCGAAAGTCGGCAAGCCGTACTACCTCACACCCCGCGACGGCACCCGAGGCTTCGGCGATCTGGAACGCGCCGACATGCTGCTCCCCACCTGGGTGTTGGTCGAGTTTTGAACGCACTCACGCAGATTGAAGCCGACACACTGGCGCTGGCACTCGATCGCTACGACGTGGGCACGCTGCGCCGTTACTGGCCTGCAGCGAACGGCATCGAGAACTCCAACTACTTTGTCAGCACCTCCCGAGGCGAGTACGTGCTGACCGTGCTCGAACAACCGCCTGCTGCCGGCGATGCTTACGTTGCGTTGCTGGATGCGCTGCAGGCGCACGGCCTTCCCGTACCCTGCCCTCTGGCAACCACTGAGAACAAACGTTTCACAGAAGTCGGCGGTAAAAAGGCTCTGCTGCAAAACCGGCTGCCCGGCAGCCACATTCACAACCCAACGCACACCCACCTGGAAGCGGTGGGGCGGACACTCGCGCGCATCCACCTGGCAGCCACTGATGTGGCCAGCGATCTTCCGAGCTATCCGCGCAATCTGGCATGGCTGGAGGCTGCCGCCGGGCGGGTGATCCCGCATCTCGCCTATTCCAGAGCGAGCCTGCTGGAAGAAACCCTGGAAGCGCTGACGAGCCTGTTGAACAGACAGGACATTCAGGGCCTGCCCAGCGGCGCGATCCACGGTGACCTGTTTCGCGACAACGTTCTGTTCGCAAACGGCACCCTCTGCGGCGTGCTCGACTTTCATCACGCCGCGCGAGGTATCTGGCTGTATGACATCTGCGTAGTAGCCAACGACTGGTGCTGCGACACGCAAGGACTCCTGGATCAGGAGCGCACACTGGCACTGCTGCGCGGTTACGCGACCGTGCGGCCCCTCACGCGCCCGGAGCTGTGGTTTTTCCCGCTGTTTGCGCTCTACGCCGCGACGGCGTTCTGGCTATCGCGCCTCCAGGGTGCGATACGTGCTCGTCAGGGGCAGCCCGTACGGCAGAAAAACCCCGACGAGTTCCAACGCATCGTTGCCCGGCACCAAGCACATCCTTTCTACATTGACGAACGCTTGCTCGGCGACGGCTGAAGGTCTGCTCCCGCTTCATGCCTCCAGCAGGTAGATCGCAAACCAGCTCCGTTCGTCCTGCCACACATCAGCACACGAAAAGCCCGCCTGCTCGGCCAAGGCAACAAACGCGTCAGGCGCATATTTGTAAGAATGCTCAGTGTGGATACGCTCACCAGCCGCGATGCGTATCACTTCACCACCAATGCGCACGCGTTGTTCGCTGCGCGCAACGAGGTACATTTCGATACGCGCGGCCTCGACGTTGTACACCGCCTGATGCGTGTAGGCATCGACATCGAAATCTGCCTTCAGACGCTCGTTCAGATGCACGAGCATGTTGCGGTTGAACTCCGCTGTCACGCCAGCCGCATCATCATACGCAGGCTCGAGTACGTCCGCCGACTTGGCGCAATCCACCCCAATCAGCAGTTGTCCGCCGGGACCCACCGTTTGCGCAACGTTGCGCAGAAATTCCACCGCCGCTGGGGGTTCGAAATTTCCGATGCTGGAGCCTGGGAAAAAAGCCGTCTTTTCCATACCGCGAACCTGCGGCGGCAATGGAATCGGTTGCGTGAAGTCAGCACACACCGGGTACACGCTGATCTGTGGGTACGCCTCATGCAGTTCCCGAGCGTTCTCTGCCAGGTGCTCCTTGGAGATATCCACGGGCACGTAGGCCCGCGGCTGAGCGATCTCCAGCAAGCGTCGAATCTTCAGATTGGAGCCGCTGCCATACTCGATGATGCATTCACGGTGGTCGAGCCGTACGCGCATGTCGGCATCATGCGCATCGAAGATGGAAAGCTCGGTACGCGTCAGGTAGTACTCGGGCAGCCGAGTGATCGCCTCGAAGAGCCGAGACCCATCTTCGTCGTAGAAAAACTTCGGTGACAGCGTCTTCTGTTCGCCGCGCAGTCCGTCAAGCACCTCATCCAGTATGTCCGTTTGCGGCGGGTGGTGATCAAAAAAAGCGTACTCAGCCATCGTAAGCCAACCGTATTCCAGAGAATTGCCACCGATCCGGTGGATAAAAAAAGTTGCGGTACGACGCACGCACGTGGCTTTCCGGCGTCACGCAGGAACCGCCACGCAGCACCAGCTGGTTCGCCATGAACTTGCCGTTGTACTCACCGAGCACCCCTGCTTCCGATTTGAACCCGGGATAGGGCCCGTAGGCCGAACTCGTCCACTCCCAGGCGTCGCCGAACAGTTGCGTACTGCCACCGCTGGCCACGGGATGCAGCCGGTCGCTCTCGACGAAGTTGCCGCCGGCATCATTTCGCGACGACGCCGCATGCTCCCACTCGAACTCCGTGGGCAGGCGGGCACCAGCCCAACGGGCGTAGGCATCAGCTTCGTACGCACTGACGTGCACGACCGGTGCTGCAAGGTCCAGCGACCGCTCGCCGCCAAGCGTGAACTCAAACCAGTCCTCACCCTCCGAGCGCCAGTAGATGGGCGCACGCCAATCGCGGGACTGCACCGCGCTCCATCCGTCGGACAACCAAAGTTCATGTTGTGCATAGCCACCCGCCCGCACGAATTCCAGATACTCGCCGTTGGTAACCAACCGGTCGGCAAGTGCGAACGGCGCAAGGTATACCTGGTGTCGCGGCGTTTCATTATCAAAGGCGAACCCCGATGCGGCACCAACGGGCACCAGACCGCCGTCGAAACCCATCGTTCCGCGTTGGGTCTGTGCATCTTCCGATGGTGCCGCCGGCTCAAGATCCGTGCGGTAGGCCGGTGCCAACGGGTTGCGGGAAAAGCTGTATTTGAGATCCGTGAGCAGCAGCTCCTGGTGCTGTTGTTCATGATTCAGGCCCAACTCAACGCGGCGCAAGACCTCATCATGTGTCGCATCTCCAGGCTCCGCCAGCAGCGCCACCAGAGCATCGTCCACATGACGACGATAGGCATACACCTCAGCAACAGTGGGGCGAGACAGCTGGCCGCGTTCCGGACGCGAGAAAGGCTGGCCGACACCGTTGTAGTAGGAGTTGAACAGGTGCTCATACAACGGATGAAAGACACGATAGCCAGACGCGAAGGGCAGCAGAATGAATGTCTCGAAAAACCAGGTGGTATGCGCGAGGTGCCACTTCGGCGGGCTTGCATCCGGCATCGCCTGCAGGCCGTAATCCTCGGTCTCGAGTGGGGCGGTGAGCGCCTCGCTCTGCGCTCGAACCGCCAGGAACCGTTCAATCAAAACGTGGTCCGCAGCGCCAGAAATGCTTCACGCACGGTATCAGGGTCATGTGGCATCTTGATGAAGCCATGATAGTGACCGTACGGATTGATGATGACGATGTTGCCTGTGTGGTCGACGGTGTAACCTCCCTGCCCGTCCGGTACTTTGCCAAAGGCGACGTTGACGGCGGTTGCCAGTTGGGCTGTTTCTTCGCGTGTGCCTGTAGCGCCGATGAAGCTCGGTGAGAACGCGCCCACATAGCGCGCCATGGCGTCTACGGTATCCCGCTCCGGATCCACGCTCACGAGCACGCCGCTGAAGTCCTGCACCATATCCGGGTAGGCTTCCTCGATCTGTCGGCGTGCTTGCGCCATCACCGACATGGAGGTGGGGCAGATATCCGGGCAGTGTGTAAAGCCGAAGAACACAAAGTTCCATCGACCCTCAAAGCTTGCCGCGGTAAAAGGATCTCCCTCGTGCGTCTTGAGCTCGAACGCCGGCAGCTCACGAGGCCTCGGCAACACGATCACCCCGCGCTCCCGCAGTGCTTCTTCGCTGAGAACGGGCACACGGCTCACCTTGTACAACAGCATGCCCAACACCACGGCGATCAGGGCCAGGCATAGTAGAACCGTCGTGCGAACGGAACCTTCGTTAGCTGACTGAGATGTGAAAATAGTGGTCCACCATGAGAAAACCGAACAGCACCATCAGGTAGACAATGGAATACCTGAAAGTCTCCATCGGCGCGCGCGGATTTTTATTACGTAGCAGAACGATCGCCCAATAGAGAAACCCTCCACCCAGCGCCAGTGCACCCGCAAGATAGATCAAGCCACTCATGCCGATGGCAAACGGCAACAAGGTCGAGAGTACGAGGATGACCGTGTACAACAGAATGTGCAGGCGCGTAAACGCATCACCGTGGGTCACCGGCAGCATGGGTATGTCCACAGACGCGTATTCCGCTTTGCGATCCAGGGCCAGGGCCCAGAAGTGCGGCGGCGTCCAGGCAAATATGATGAGCACCAGCAGCACTCCGCCCGGATCCACGCTGTTGGTCACCGCCGTCCATCCGAACAGCGGCGGTGCTGCACCAAAAAGGCCGCCGATGACGATGTTCTGCGGCGTCGCCCGCTTCAGGAACATCGTGTAGATGAGACCGTAGCCCACCCAGGAGGCCAGGTTGAGCCAGGCTGTGAGCGGGTTGATCCAGACATAGAGCAACACGAAGCCAAGCACACCGGTGACTGCGGAGAACATGAGCCCCTGGGTGAGGCTCACTCGCCCCGTGGCGACCGGACGGTTGTGCGTGCGCGCCATGCGAGCGTCAATTTCGGCATCTGCCAGGTGATTAACCACCGCAGCCGAACCTGCGACCAGACCGATTCCCAGCGTGCCGATAATCAGCACCTGCAGCGGCACCATCCCAGGTGTTGCCAGAAACATGCCCACAACCGCGCACAGCAGCATGAGCGCAACGACGCGCGGCTTGCACATCTCCAGATAGTCACGCCATGTGGCGCGAGCGACCATAACCTCGCTCAACGTCAGGCTCCCGGATCGGCTGAATTGGAAAGCGCGCTAGTTTACCCGATCTGGGAGAGCTTCAGGAGCCTCTTGAGGTCTTCGAGCACCGGTTTCGGCTCGGTATCCAGCGGGTAGCGCAGCACCAGATTGCCGAGGGGGTCAACGATGTACACCCCGGGAGTCAGATCTTCTGGTAGGGCATACGTATGCAGATGATCATCGTCATGGTCGAGGGGGTGTTCGAGTAAAGCCGCTCGCATGACTCGCCGAGCGTCTCGATTCAGAAGGATATGCAGCGCGCGAAGTGATTCAAGCGTGTCGCGACATGCTGGTTGGTCGCAATCCGATGTGGCTACCCATAGCCACCACTTCTCCTGCGTGTCGAAGCCATCGACACCGAGATCTTGTGCATTGGTCGGCGGCACGACGAACGCACCATGGTTTGTCGTCCCCCAACCACCCGAGCTCTGCGCGTAGTAATAGACAATGTAGGATATCCCCAACGCCGCAAAGGCAATGCCAAACATCCACAACAACTGCCTTCTGGCTTTCGCTTGATCAGCCACGACGACTCCCTGCTTTCTCACTTCGCCAGAACATTACTCCCCATCCAATCACTAGCACTGCGCCCAGCCCAAACCATTGCAAGGCGTAGCCGAGATGCGTTTCTCTCGAGAACTTCGGCTGTATTGGCGCGGCCAGCAGCACACCTGGCGAATGCTGAAGTAGCCGTAATTCTATCGCATCAGTCTGAGCGAATATGGCCATGCGTTCGATGTTGCGCCTCTGCACGCGGATAACCGTCTGTCCGGCATCCCACGCATCCTCTTCCAGCAGTGGCGGCAGACCGAGTTGTGGCCAGACGATACCAACCAGTTCTACAGAACCTACCGGCGTAGCCACCTGAGGGAGCCTGTCCCGGAACGACGGTGCTGCAACCCAACCTCTATTCACGATCACCCTTTGCTCTTCCCGCGTGCTGAACGGCTGCAAAACCCAGTAGCCGATCTGGCCATCACGCACCTGGTTATCCAGTAGAAACAGCGGCTGATCAAACGTACCTTGTACCCGCACCAGCGAAAACGCTTCTGCGTCGCGGAGCGACACTGCTGGCCTGCCCTGGCTTTCCAGGTAGCTTGATTCCAGCGCCAGCTTCTCTTCCGCCCGCTGCAACTGCCAACTGCCCAGGCTCATCACAACCGGCAACATGACCACAACGAACAACGTCAGCGGCAATGGCACCCGTGTCATCGTCGCGGGCATGCGCTACAGTGCGGCATGCTCAAAGTCATCATCGTTGTACTGTTTATCGGCGTTCTGATCAGCCTGTTCAGCGGCCTGACCTTTTTATTCAAGGATGCCGAAGCACCGGAATCGAGAAGGTTACTGCATGCTTTGGGTGTACGTATCACCCTAGCCGCGGCTCTGCTGGCTACCATCGGATACGGAATCTACTCGGGCGAATTGCGGTTGGGGGTCAACGCGCCCTGGCACGACACCATCCACTCCGATGAGCAGATGGTGTCGCCAGATCGCTGATCTACAGAATGTAGACGAAGATGAACAGGCACACCCAGACCACGTCTACGAAGTGCCAGTACCAGGACGCTGCTTCAAAACCGAAGCAATCATCTGGCTTGAAGTGCCCTTTCAGCGCACGGAAGAACTGGATGGTCAGGATGAACGCACCCATCGTCACATGGAAGCCGTGGAACCCGGTGAGGATGTAGAACGTTGAACCGTAGATGCCGCTGGAAAGCGTCAGTCCGAGCTCCTGATATGCGTGAATGTACTCTTCCACCTGGAAGAACAGGAACGCGAAACCCAGCACCAATGTGATACCCAACCAGGTGATCAGCTTGGTGCGGTCCTGGTTCTTGATGGCAGTGTGCGCAAAGTGCACGGTGACGCTGGAAGCCAGCAGCAGAACCGTATTGAGAAACGGCAGATAGACCGGAGCAAACCAGTTTGCAATTCCGGGGGAAGCCATACTCTGGTCAGGCCCCTGGAAAAGTGCGTTGTCCGGGTTCTGCATGACCGGCCACTCAGCAGAGAAATCTGGCCACAGATAGTCGCCGGTCATCGCCTTGCCACCTTCACCGCCCAGCCAGCTCACCGCAAAGACCCGCGCGTAGAACAACGCGCCAAAAAACGCGGCGAAAAACATCACCTCTGAGAAAATGAACCAACCCATGCCCCACACGTAGGACCGCTTCAGCTGTGCATTCGCAAGGCCTTGCGAGTTTTCCTCGATCACCTTGGCAAACCAGAAAAACAGCGTCACCGCGAGGATGGTCAAACCGGTGTAAAACTGAACCCAACTCCCGTCGCCGCCACCCTTCACGTCATTGAGGTACGAGCCGAAGCCGGTGACCATGAGCATTGCGCCCAATGCCACCACAACCGGGTACCAGCCGTTGTGCGGAACAAAGTAGATTGATGGATCGGCCTTGGCGTTGGCCATAGCGAACTCCTGTTACTTATCCAGAGATAGACCCTGCGGCCGCAAGCTCTTTTTCGTCAGCGAAGTCGGTGACGTCAAAGAGCGCGTAGCTCAGGCTCAACGATTCAACATTTTTCGGCAGTTCCGAGCCGACGATGAAACGCATGGGCATTTCCATGGTTTCGCCCGGCTGGAGGAGCTGGCGTTCGAAACAGAAACACTCGGTCTTGTGGAAATACTCCGTAGCCGAGATGGGCACCAGTGACGGCACTGCTTTACCTACCATCACCCGATCGGTGGTGTTGGTGACATAGAAGTTCACCTCTTTCAGCTCACCAGGATGCACCCGTACACCACCCTTTTCAGACCAGAATTTCCATGGCATGCCGCCGTTGGTATTGGTGACAAAATTCACGCGCACCAAACGGCTGGTGTCGGTCTGCTGAGTAGCTGGGTCGTAGGCATACTGTCCGCCCGTGTCGCCACCAAGGCCTGTGATCTCACAGAGAAGATCGTACAAAGGCACCAACGCAAAGCCGAACCCGAACATCCCAAAGACGATCAGGCTCAGCTTGGCAACGGTACGCTTGTTGGATCCTGCCTGCTGCATGACAACGCCCTTAGCTGTGCGCCTCTGCGTCGCTTACCTTGGGAGGGTGGGTGAAAGAGTGATACGGCGCCGGCGAAGGCAGCGTCCATTCAAGCCCATGCGCTCCATCCCACACCCGATCGGTAGCCTTCTTGCCCCGGGTAATCGCATGAATCACCACGAACATGAAGAACACCTGGGAAAACCCGAAGATAAACGCACCAATGCTCGACAGCATGTTGAAGTCAGCAAACTGCAGCGCATAGTCAGGTATCCGGCGTGGCATACCGGCAAGACCGGAAAAGTGCTGCGGGAAGAACGTAACGTTCACGCCGATGAACGACAGCCAGAAGTGGATCTTACCCAGCGTCTCGTCGTACATGCGACCGCACCATTTTGGCAGCCAGTAGTACACGGCGGCGATGATCGAGAAGATCGCCCCTGGTACCAGCACGTAGTGGAAGTGCGCCACCACGAAGTAGGTGTCGTGGTACTGATAGTCAGCAGGTGTGATTGCCAGCATCAGGCCGGAGAAGCCGCCGATAGTGAACAGAATGACGAACGCAATAGCAAACAGCATCGGTGTTTCAAAAGTCATGCTGCCCCGCCACATGGTCGAGATCCAGTTAAAGACCTTCACACCAGTTGGCACGGCAATGAGCATCGTTGCATACATGAAGAAAAGCTGTCCCGCGAGCGGCATACCCACGGTGAACATGTGGTGTGCCCAGACGATGAACGACAGGAAGGCAATGGACGCTACCGCGTACACCATCGAGTCATAACCGAACAGCGGCTTTCTGGCGAATGTCGGAATGATCTGCGAGACCACGCCGAACGCCGGCAGAATCATGATGTACACCTCAGGGTGACCGAAAAACCAGAAGATGTGTTGGAACATCACCGGGTCGCCACCACCAGCGGCGTTGAAGAATGAGGTGCCGAAGTGGATGTCGAACAACATCATGGTGACCACACCAGCCAGCACCGGCATCACCGCCAGCAGCAGATACGCAGTAATCAGCCAGGTCCAGACGAACAGCGGCATCTTCATCAGCGTCATGCCCGGTGCACGCATGTTCAGGATGGTAGCTATCACGTTGATAGACCCCATGATCGAAGAAGCCCCCATCAGGTGCACCGCGAAGATGAAGTATGTAACGCTGTCAGGTGCATAAGTGGTGGACAACGGTGCGTAGAACGTCCAACCAAAGTTCGGACCGCCCCCTTCCATGAACAACGTGGAGATCATGATTCCGAACGCAAAGGGCAGAATCCAGAACGACAGGTTGTTCATGCGCGGCAGGGCCATATCCGGCGCCCCAACCATCATGGGAATCAACCAGTTTGCGAGACCGACGAACGCCGGCATCACCGCCCCGAATACCATTATCAAGCCATGGTTCGTGGTCATTTGATTGAAGAATTCCGGCGCAACGAACTGGAGCCCTGGCTCAAACAGCTCGGCGCGAATTACCAGCGCCATCATGCCGCCGATCAGAAACATTGCAAAGCTGAACCACAGGTACAGCGTGCCGATGTCTTTGTGGTTTGTGGTGAACAGCCAACGGGCCAGGCCCTTGTCCGGGCCGTGGTGGTCGTGGTCGTCGTGACCTGCGTGCGTTTCGACTACTTCGCTCATTTCATACCCCCTTACTGACCGGCTTCGACGTTGGCCACGTCGACGGGCTGCGTAATATCTTCGGCGTTGTTGCCCCATGCGTGGCGCTCGTAGTGAACCACCGCGGCAATCTCGGCCTTGCTGAGCTGGGCGCCGAACGCCTGCATGGACGTTCCGGGCACGCCGTTGAGCACCATGCGGATGTGCGCATCACGATCACCAGTGGCGACCGGGCTGCCGACGAGCGAGGGAAACACCGGTGGCACGCCCTGGCCGTTGGCCTGGTGACACGATACACAATTCTTGGTGTACACCTCTTCGCCACGCGCCATCAGCTCGTCGGTGGTGAAAACCATGCTTTCGAGCGCCTTGCGCTCCTGTTCTTCTTTCAGTTTGGTGGCATACCAGGCATCGAAGTCTTCCTGCTCCATAGCCTGAACCACGACTGGCATGAAACCGTGATCTTTCCCGCACAGCTCCGTGCACTGGCCGCGATACACACCGGGCTCTTCAACAATCGTCCAAAGCTCATTGAGGATGCCAGGCACCGCGTCACGCTTGATGCCGAAATCCGGTACCCACCATGCGTGTATCACATCTTCCGATGTCAGCAGGAAGCGCACCTTCTTGTTGATCGGAATGCGCAGCGGCTCGTCGACCTCGAGAAGGTAGTGTTCGCCTTTCGCCGAGCGGTTATAGAACTCGTCCTGCGGCGTCGCCAGTGTCGACATAAACCCGAAAGTGCTCTGGTAATCTTCGTCCAGATACTTGTACTGCCACTTCCACTGGTAACCCCGAACCTCGACCGTCATGTCTTCACCACCGGTGTCATACATTTTGATCAAGGTGCTCGTGGCCGGCACCGCCATCGCGATCAGAATGATCGTCGGCACGATGGTCCAGGCGATTTCCAGGCGGGTGTTCTCATGGAACTGCGCCGCCTCGTGGCCTTGTGAACGGCGATGGTGAATGATCGACCAGAACATCGCCCCAAACACGACGATACCGATCACTACACACACCCATAGGATGATCATGTGCAGGTCATACACGGAACGGCTGATCTCTGTTACCCCCACGGGCATGTTGAGCTCATCCGCGGACGCGAGTCCGGCTGCAGCCATCAGCAGCGCGCCAAGCGCGGCGCGACGCCAACCTGCGGCGTTGAGTTTGTTCACTCTCACATTGACACCTTGATTATTTCGCTTTGTGCTCTTGTTCGTTGCGCGTAATCGCAGCGCGGCAACAAAATTTATTCGCGAACGGATAGGAAACGCGGAAACGCCCAGAGGAATCCCTACGTATTTCTACGTAACTTTCCTTTGCGCAGCTACCCTGTGCGCAACTTTCCTCTGCGCAGCTTCCCGACGCGCTCCCATGCTGCTCCCGAAAAAGCCGCAGAAGTATAGCAACGCCAGATGGCATCTCCAACGAGAATCCGGCCGAAAAGAAGGCCAATTCAGGATGTTAGCTGCCTAACGTGAGTCATCGGTTCAGCGATCGTCACGAATCTGTACCACCTGCAGCGGGATCTCATCGGCATCATTCGGCAGCCTGGGCTTCTCAAGCCGCCCACGTGGCATGCTCGCAGCAACAGTTGGTGTCGCATCGCTGAAGTCACAACGCACACAAAACCGCGACTGCGGCACGCCGTCGACTAGCTCTACCGCCGTCGTATCCTGCTCGCCGCAACCTGGACAGACGGCACCAGCAATGAATCGTCTGACCACTATTGCGTAGTCTCCCTGAGGCTTTCGAGTACGGGCTCCGGGTCTGGGCGTTCACCCCACCAGATGGCGAACGCTGCCGCCGCCTGACCCACCAACATGCCGAGGCCATCGTGCGACTCGCAGCCGAGGCTCCGTGCCCACTGATGGAACACGGCACCCGGCCCATACATCATGTCGTAGCACACTGTATCGTGAACGACCCGCTCCGCGATGGCCACGCGTTCTCCTCGTACACCGGAGGACGTGGCATTGATTACAACGTCAAACACTCCGTTGATGTCCTCCATGCCACAGGCGTCCACCCTCGCCTCCCAAAGGCGATCGGCCAGGGCCTGTGCCCGCGACAAGGTGCGGTTGGCAACTGTCACTCCAGCGACGCCGGCTCGAAGCAGCGCTGGCAGCACGCCCAGCGCGGCACCGCCAGCGCCCAGCATGAGGACGCGACTGCCAGCCAGGTCAACACCGACACGCTCCAAGTCTACAATCAGCCCCACACCATCGGTGTTGTACCCGATCAATCGCTCGCCATCCCGCGCAATGGTGTTCACTGCGCCAGTCGCTGCCGCATCTTCGACGGGCTCGTTCACCCACGCAGCAGCTCGGAGTTTGAACGGTAGCGTGACATTCAATCCTGCGCCGCCCGCCTCGAAGTAGCGCCGGGCCGTCGCCTCAAAGGCGTCGTCGTCGCAATTTACCTTCTCGTAGGTCAAGGCGATGCCGACCTGACGGGCAAACGCCTGGTGTATTCGCGGCGACAACGAATGCTGCACCGGATGACCGATGACTCCAAAGCGCCTCATATCACCCTCGCCAGGAACTGTTCTCAGCCAGCTATTTTGTCCTGCAGCCGCCCGTTCTGCGCGGCAATGCTCTCGCGATTGGCGGCTCGCTCGCTCAGCAACCTGTCTGCGAGTGCCGGCTCGGCCAGCGACATCATCTGCGCTGCCAGATATCCAGCGTTTTTGGCACCCGCTTTGCCGATGGCGACGGTTGCAACTGGAATGCCCCCTGGCATCTGTACGGTAGAAAGCAGCGCATCGAATCCCGATAGCGGACCCGCATCGATGGGCACGCCAATCACCGGTCGCACGGTATGGGCGGCAACCGCCCCTGCCAGGTGGGCCGCCAGGCCGGCGGCGCAGATGAACACGCTACAACCACGAGCGACGGCGTCAGCCACATAGGCTTGCGTTTCCGCCGGCGTCCGGTGCGCCGAACTGACCCGCGCTTCGAACGCGATATCGAAGGTGGAAAGCACCTGCGTTGTTGCCTCCATGACGGGCCAATCGTTCTCCGAACCCATCAGAATTGCCACGAATGCCATGAATGCACCTCGCTCAAAAAACGGGGCGCCGACTATACCCATCAGCATGTGTAGCCACAAACCCCTCGAGCTCCAGCTCAGCCAGGGCCATCAGCACTTCAGGCACCGCTAGACCAGCCCGCATGGCAATGTCGTCAACGGTTACCGGGCCGTTCTCAAGTGACCCGAGCACCCGGCTTTGCGCATCCGTCAGCACCGGCAACTCCCGTGTCGGTGCGGTGAGCCCCAGCTCGAATCGCAGTGTCTCGAGGCTGTCTACCAGCGCTGCGCCCTCACGGATCAGCCTGAGGCATCCGGCACTGGTTGCATTACCGATGGCGCCCGGTACCGCGAGCACGTCGCGTCCCTGCTCAAGCGCCACACGCGCCGTGATTAACGAGCCGCTTCGCTCCGACGCTTCGACCACAAGCACCGCCGTCGACAGCCCGCTGATAATGCGGTTCCGTTCCGGAAAGCGGTGTTTGGCCGGCGGCGTGCCTGGTTCGTATTCGCTCAGCAGGGCACCACCACCTGTCAGAATACGGTGTGCGAGGCTCGTGTTTCTCGCTGGATAAATCCGGTCTGCGCCGCAGCCCAGCACCGCCACGGTTTGTCCGCCAGCTGCCAGCGCACCTTGATGGGCTGCCGTGTCAATTCCGTGGGCCAGCCCCGAAACCACCGTCACCCCACATTCTCCGAGGTGAGCGGCAAACCGTTCGGCGGCGGCGCGCCCGTCGCGGGTGCAGTTACGTGCACCCACCACAGCCACGCAGGGCCTTTCCAGGGCATCCAGCTGACCGCGATAGAAGAGTCGCTTCGGCGGGCCGTCGATGACTGTGAGGAGCGGCGGGAAGCCCGCTTCACCCAGCCGGACGACTCCTATGGTTTCTGTCATCTCTACATCCTGAGGTGCGGTCCACAGGATGCGGCAAGGGCCCGATGTTCAGCGTGCGCCGGTAGCCCGAGTGGTTGTGCGATTCAGGGGCTTCGCACTTCGTCATACACCGCAAGCGGCCGTTCGGTCTCCAGCACCAGGCCGTATGACAACTTCTCGAACACCCGGAAGACCATCAGCAGCCCGGCCCTTTCGCTGGGCAGCCGGATGGTTTCTTTGGCAATTCGGTCGCGTGCGAGTGCGCCGCGTTTGTAGATGGCCATGACATTGCCAGGCTCGATACCCTCACGACCGCCACGATTGAGCACCACCACATCATACTGACCAACCTGCGTCACGCCGCTGAAAACGGAAATGATGACGCCCTCGGTCTCATCGCGGGGTGCGCTCGGAAAGAAGGTGGACTCCAGCCGCCGCTCTTCCGTAGGTAGTACGCGATCGCCGATCTGCACTTCCTCGCGGGTACTCTGCACGAGGAAGGTGGCGATATCGTCATCCTGCGCCACTGTCTGGCCAAGGCCTATGTAGGTGGCCTCTCTACCCAGGACTTCTTCTGTCTCCGGGTCAACATAGAGCGGGCCTTTGCGCACGAAGTTATAGCTTGCGCTGTCCGGCAGGACACCGCGCACATACAGACGATCTCCGGCGCCAAGCACGATGCGCTCGCTCGCTCCCTGAACGACGTACGGTGCCTCACTCATCTCTGCTTCACTCACCACACGGTTCTGCACCAACCAACTCTGGATGGCATCCAGGCGAATAGCAGGGATCGCAGTTTCCAGCGGTGTGCTGCGCACTTCGGGATGCAGCGACACGGTATCGGAGGGTGTCAGTCGAACCGTACGGCCGGCGTCTCCGCGATCCAGGCGCAACCTCGGCTGCCCGTCCACATACACCAGGCTGATGCGATCCCCGGGGTAGATCAGGTGTGGGTTGTCGATCTGAGGGTTGACCTGCCACAACTCCGGCCACAGCCAGGGCCTGTCGAGGAAGCGGCCGGAAATGTCCCAGAGGGTGTCGCCTTTGACAACCGTGTACACGTCCGGGTGGCCGGGTTTCAGGTATTGCGCCAGCGTGTCGGCGGCGGCTGCACCGGACAGGAGCAGTGCGGTGAAGCACCCGACGATGAATCTCAGCGCGCGCAGTACGCAGGCGATGTGCGCGTAGGGCACATAGGCAGTTCGGCACATGTTCAGCAAACCCCTCTCGGCAACTTCATCCAACCCCACTCTGATCGCATCCGCTCTTCCCGGAAGATGCCTCGCCAATTTCCGCCCAGGCCTCCCAACCGAGGGCGATGCACCAGGCGTCGGGCCCGTGTGCGGCGCACATCAGCCCAGAACCTGAATGACGCACGCGCGAAAAGAGATGAGACCAGTATGAAAAAAGGTATAACCTTCGCAATCTTAGCAGCAGGAATTACACCAATACTAGAGATAGGTCACGCTGGCCGACTCGCGAAAACCCACGTTTTTTATGGCTATTCTCCCAATACTCGAATTCCCCGACCCGCGCCTGCGAACCAGGGCTAAACCCGTTCAAAAGGTTGACGGGCGCATCAGCAAACTCGTTGACGACATGCTGGAGACGATGTACGAAGCGCCCGGTATAGGGCTCGCCGCTACGCAAGTAAACGTGCATGAGCGCGTTATTGTCATCGATGTGACGGAATCGAAAGATGCGCCTCACGTGTTCATAAATCCATCGCTGAGCCTGTCGGGGAACATCCTTGAAACGGAAGAGGGTTGCCTTTCTGTACCAGGATTTTACGAACCTGTGACCCGACATGAGTTCGTGCGCGTAGATGCACTCGATGCTTCCGGCAACGCGTTCTCCCTGGAGGCGGAAGGTTTGCTGTCTATTTGCATTCAGCATGAGTGCGACCACCTGGAAGGCAAGCTCTTCGTCGACTACCTATCCGGCCTCAAGCGCACCCGCATCAAGAAGAAGCTGGTGAAGCTGCAAAAGCAATCGGCCTGACTCCGCATGCAACTGGCGTTTGCCGGCACTCCTGAGTTTGCCGCCATTGTGCTGCAAGGTCTGCTCGATGGCGGGTACCGACCCGAGTTTGTATTGACGCAGCCAGATCGCCCAAGCGGACGGGGGCGAAAGCTGATGCCTGGCGCTGTCAAACTGCTGGCAGAGCAATATGGGTTGGAGGTGATGCAACCGACGACACTGCGAGCTTCGCGCGCATCAGGCGCCGCGGCTCTCGAAGAGATCTGCGGCCGGCCATTGGACCTGCTCGTGGTCGCGGCGTACGGGCTTATTCTTCCTGCCAGGCTGCTGGACCACCCAAAACACGGCGCGATAAATGTTCACGCATCACTGCTGCCCCGCTGGCGCGGCGCAGCTCCGGTAGAGCGCGCCATCATGGCTGGCGACACCATCTCGGGCGCCACCTTGATGCAGATGGACGAGGGCCTCGATACCGGCGACATCCTTTCACAGGCAACCTGCAGCATTGACAGCCCCCGCACGGGAACGCAAGTGGCTGAAGAGATCGCCCGTTTGGGGTGCGACCTGCTCGCCGCGGCACTTCCGGACCTGGAGGCGCTGCAACGCATGCCGCAGACGGAGGCACTGGCAACCTACGCCGATAAGCTGTCTCCAGACGATGCCCGAATCGACTGGCATCGTCCCGCCAAGCAGATTCACGACCAGATCCGGGCAGTGAGCGGGCGAATGACTGCCTGGACCAACATACTGGACGAACAGGGCAACGCCGTGCGCCTTCGAATACTCGATAGCGAAGCCATTGATGCTGAATCTGGAGGAACCGGCGGACAGATTGTGCGCGCAGACCGGGGCGGCTTGATTGTGGGATGCGGGGACGGTGCACTTCGCATCACTTCGCTGCAGCTGGCAGCGGGAAAGGGCCGCATTATGGACGCGGCGCAAGCGCTGAATGGCTACCGAGCCTGGTTCGCCGTGGGCAGTCTACTCGGGTGAGCGCCCGCAACGAGCGCGCGCGCGCAGCGCAGTTCCTCGCACAAATAGCCAAGAGTCCCAACCGAACGATTGATTGGTATCTGTCGAACAAGCATTTGACCGCATTTGAATCCGAACTCCTGCACGGTGTGTTGCGCCACTACTTCATGCTGTCCCAGCGCGTAAACGTGCTGCTCGAAAAGCCCCTGCGAGAGAAGGACCTGGACGTATTTCACCTCATGTTAGTTGGCGCTTATCAACTCGATAAGCTGCGCATACCGGCACATGCCGCGGTTGATGAGTCCGTTCAGGCTGTGATGTCACTACGCAAACCGTGGGCCAAGGGGCTCATAAACGCAGTGATGAGAAAGCTCGCCAATCGAGAACCCATCGTGGCAACCGAACAATCGTTTGAGGCACCACAATGGCTCGGAGAAAGCGTGTTCGAACAGTTTTCAAATGGATTGGAAATCCTCAATTCGCTCACACAGCGCCCGCCCATGTGCTTGCGCGTCAACTCCATGAAGGGCACCCCAGAGCAGTATACAGCGAAGCTCGACGCTGATTGCCAGCCGCTCTGGCACCCTGAGACCCTGCTCCTCCACGCCCCCGTTCCCCAACTGCATCTGCCCGGCTACGCCGAAGGGCTCGTTTCAGTGCAAGACGCTGCCGGCCAGTGGGCCGCTCACCTGCTTGATGTGCCATTAGGCGGCACCTTTCTGGATGCATGTGCAGCGCCTGGCGGCAAGCTGTTCCACGTGCTGGAGCAGCACCCGAGCGCCCGCGCAACGGCGGTTGAGATAAGCGAGCGCCGTGCCACCGTGCTCGATGAACAGGCCCTTCGACTGGGTCACAACCAGCGTTTCACGCTGCACATTGGCGACGCCACCAGCCAATCATGGTGGGATGGCGCGTTGTTCGACGCGATTTTGCTCGATGCCCCATGCACCGGCACCGGCACCCTGCGTCGCAACCCGGATATCAAACTGCATCGCTCCCATGAAGACATTGCACAGCTCACATCTCTGCAGTCGCAGTTACTGGCCAATCTCTGGCCTATGTTGAAGGCGGGCGGTAGTCTTCTGTATTGCACCTGCTCAATCCTCCGGCAGGAGAATGACGACATCATTGAGCTATTTCTGAAAGACGCTGACGATGCGCAGTTGGTGCCCCTGCACCTGCCCACCGGACAGCCGACTCGCCACGGCTGGCAGCTGCTGCCTACGGATCTGCGCACGGATGGCTTCTACTACGCAAAGTTGGTGAAAGCGCAGCCGGAGAACCACGGGCCGTGAAGATTCTCATCCTCGGTGCAGGCCAGGTCGGTGGCACACTGGCTGAACACCTGGCCAACGAAGCTTTCGACATTACGCTCGTAGACACCGACGAGGTGCGGCTGGGGGAGCTTCGCGACCGTCTGGACATCCAGACCGTGCATGGCTGGGCCTCGCACCCGGATGTGCTCAAACAGGCGGGCGCCGACGACGCCGAGATGCTCATAGCCGTCACCTCCAGCGACGAAGTGAATATGGTCGCAGCGCAAGTGTGCTTCTCGCTGTTTCGAACACCCACCAAGATCGCCCGCATCCGCTCGGCAAGCTACCAGACCCGTGAGGGTTTCTTCAGCAAAGAGCACATGCCCATCGATGTGCTCATCAACCCAGAACAGGTGGTAACCGATAACATCCGCCAACTGTTGGAACACCCCGGAGCGCTTCAGGTGCTCGACTTTGCCGAAGGACGGGTGCAGTTGGTTGCGGTACGCGCCTACTACGGCAGCCCGCTGGTTGGCCAGGAACTCAGCTTTCTGCGCAGACATATGCCGAACGCAGATACACGGGTTGCCGCCATTTTCCGCCGTGGACGCGCCATCATTCCACAGGGGAATACGGTGATCGAAGCGGAAGACGAAGTCTTCTTTATCGCCGCTCGGGAGCACATTAACTCCGTCATGGCTGAGCTTCGTAACATCGAGCGACCGTTTAAACGTGTCACCATCGCCGGTGGCGGCAACATCGGCGAGCGGCTTGCCGGCAGCATCGAATCGAATTTCTCGGTAAAAGTCATCGAGTACGACCGTGCGCGCTGTAACGTTCTGGCGGGCACATTGCGCCGGACAGTCGTACTCAACGGCGACGCCACCGATCGAGAGCTTCTGCTCGAGGAGAACATTGAGCAGACGGATGCGTTCTGCGCAGTGACCAATGACGATGAAGTGAACATCATGTCTTCGCTCATGGCCAAGCGCCTGGGCGTGCGTCAGGTAATGACCCTGATTGGCAAACCGGCCTATGTCGACCTGGTACAAGGAGGCGATATCGACATCGCCATTTCTCCGCAGCAGGCCACCACGAGTTCCATCCTGACCTACGTACGTCGCGCCGATGTAGCTCGAGTACACAGCCTGCGCCGTGGCGCGGCGGAAGCGATGGAGGCAATCGCCCATGGCGATGCGAAGAGCTCCAAAGTGGTCGGCAAAGCTCTGTCGGACATCGACCTGCCGCCAGGCGTGACGATTGGGGCGCTAGTACGGGGTGAGCAGGTATTGATCGCGCACGACAACATTGTCGTGGAAGCGGACGACCACGTGATCCTCTTCCTCGTGGACAAGAAACACGTGGCCGCAGTGGAGAAGCTGTTCCAGGTTGGCGTGAGCTTCTTCTAGCTATGCACCTTCCGGTTATTTTTCGCATCACCGGCGTTCTGCTCACGGTGTTCAGCCTGACGCTGTTGGCGCCAGCGCTTCTCGCGGCCATATATGGCGAACCCACCATCCGGACGTTCGTCATCGCCTTTGCCATTACGCTCAGCAGCGGTCTGATGATGTGGCTGCCTCTCCGGCGTTTTAAGGATCTACGCGCCGGCGACGGGTTTCTCGTAACGGCGCTGTTCTACGTAAGCCTCGGGTTGTTTGGCGCCATCCCCATCAGCATGAGCGTACCCGATCTGCCGTTCACCGACGCTGCGTTCGAGTCTTTGTCAGGATTGACCACTACCGGCGCGACCGTGCTTACCGGCCTCGATGACATGCCGAAGTCATTGCTCTTCTATCGTCAGCTCCTGCAGTGGTTTGGCGGCATGGGCATTATCGTCCTGGCCGTGGCAATCCTCCCTATGCTCGGTATCGGCGGCATGCAGCTGTACCGTGCAGAATCACCGGGGCCGGTGAAAGATACAAAGCTCACGCCGCGTATCACTGAGACCGCAAAAGCGCTGTGGTACATCTATGTCACCCTCACCGCGCTGTGTGCCCTGTGCTACTACCTCGGCGGTATGAGCATCTTCGACGCTGTGTGCCACGCGTTTTCTACGGTCGCGATCGGTGGTTTTTCCACCCACGATCAAAGCATGGGCTTTTTCGACAGCAGCGTCATCGAATCCGTGGCTATCGTCTTCATGCTACTGGCAGGTATCAACTTCGGCCTGCACTTCACCGTGTTTGCTCGACGTAATCCCCTGCACTATTTTCGCGATTGGGAAGTACGAAGCTATCTGCTGCTGCTCGCGGTAGTAGCTACCGTGGTGATTGCCATCCTCGCCCAGCATGGCGACGAATCGAGCAGATCCCCAGTACGCGACGGCCTTTTTCAGGCAGTGTCCATTGCCACTACTACGGGCTTCACGACGGCAGATTTCAGCCTTTGGCCAGGCGCTGCACCGGTCATACTGTTGCTTGCAGCGTTCGCAGGGGGTTGCGCAGGCTCGACAGCGGGCGGCATCAAGGTCATCCGCGTGTTGCTGATCTACCTGCAGGGTTGGCGCGAGGTAAAACGGCTGATCCACCCCAGCGGCGTCTTCCCCATAAAGATTGGTAACCAGCCAGTACCCGACCGGGTCATCGAAGCTGTATGGAGCTTTTTTGCCGCCTACGTGATCATTTTCCTGATGATGACGGTGCTGGTGATGCTTCTGTCGAACATCGATTTCGTTACCGCGTTCTCGGCGGTAGGCGCGTGCCTGAACAACCTTGGTCCCGGCCTTGGGGAAGTTGCTCTGAACTATCAGGCGCTCGATGCTCCTGTAAAGTGGGTTCTGATCTTTGCCATGCTGCTCGGTCGCCTGGAGATCTTCACCATCCTGGTACTCGTTTCACCCGCTTTCTGGCGCCGTTAGATACGCCGCGCCTTGCCAGCGCGAGGGCGTTTGAAGCGCTTGTACTCCCATTGATACTGCGCTGGATCCAACAACACGATATTTTCCACAGCGGCGTTCAATGCCGCAGCCGCCACACGTTCATCTGCGTTGGCAACATCTTCTCCCAGCGGGTGTACCGCCACCGCGAATCCCGAAGGTACGCGCATAATAGACGCCATCACCACCAGCGGGCCTGTACGCCGGGCGAGCTTCTGCACCAGGGTCATGGTCAGCGCGTCGTGGCCAAAAAAAGGCGCATCCACCCCCGACTCTGGATCAGGCACCTGGTCGGGCAGAAGCACGCTGATACCTCCTTCCTGCAGAGATTTGGCAAGCGCACGAACACCTCGTCGGCCGATGGGTAACAGCGTACCTCCGGTGCGCTCGCGCGCACGCACGATCGGTTGCTCCAGTGCAGCTACGCGCGGTGGGTCATACAAACAGGTGTATCCGTAGGGCCCGAGCAGTAGCGCAAACAGCTCCCAGTTTCCGAAGTGTGGAACCAACACCAGCACACCCCGGCCGGCTGCCTGCGCCTGCTCGATGAGCTCGAATCCCTTCCGCTCCCGCACTAACTTCTGCCAGCGTCGATCGGGCCAGTACCAGAGCACACCCGACTCCATGGCGAGCATCGCGGTGTGCTTCAGGCTCTGTCGGGCCAGAGCTTCCAGCGCCTGGGAGCTCTTATCGGGGAAACAACG
Organism: Gammaproteobacteria bacterium; assembly: GCA_030428905.1. GTDB lineage: Bacteria > Pseudomonadota > Gammaproteobacteria > Pseudomonadales > Azotimanducaceae > SYFY01. The sequence goes on along the minus strand of JAUIED010000001.1, from coordinate 161,193 downwards.
ACGAATGTTTTCGCGCGTTGTCGTTGCAGTAGTACCGCCAGCCATGAATACCAGCGAGCCAACGCCTCGACCGATGCCTCGAGCCACCGTCAGTGGTAACAAGCTTACGAACCAAACGGCCAGGCGGACAAGCCATGACACAAGGCGGTCACTCACAGGCTGAAGCCAAGCGCTTTATCAGCACAAACGCTGTGTGAGGGGCAGGTGGTTACATGGTCGTTGACCAGCCCGGCGGACTGCATGAAAGCATACGTGGTAGTTGGGCCTACAAACCGGAATCCCGCTCTTTTCAGCCGCTTGGCCAGCGACGCTGCTTCAGCCGTTTGAGCGGGAACCTCCTGTAGTCGAGCATGTTGGTTGACGCGCGGCACGCCATCCACAGCCGACCAGACAAATTCCGTAAAGCTCTCGAGCTCCAGAAACGCCCGAGCATTTCCCACCATAGCTTCGAGCTTGCCACGATGACGGATCAGTCCAGCATCACCGAGCCAACGTTGCAGATCGCCCTCTGACGCATTGGCCAGATTATCAGGGCGAAATTGAAAGAACTGCTCCCGCATGCGCGCACGCTTCTGCAGCACAGTCCACCAAGACAGCCCAGCCTGCATTCCTTCCAGAATGAGTCGTTCGAACAACGCCAGCGGGTCTTTCTCAGGCACGCCCCATTCGCTGTCGTGATACTCAATGTAAAGCGGGTGGGAGGTACACCAGCTACAGCGTTTGCTTTCTGTCATCCGTTCATTCCATAACGTGTTGGATTACACTGTCTGCAATCTACGGAAGCCCTCACTTGCACACTGCAACTACATTGCCGCACGCTGTGCTTCTGGATCGCGATGGGGTGATCAACGAAGACTCGCCGGAATACATCAAGAATGCCGAAGAGTGGCACCCTATTCCCGGCAGCCTGGAAGCGATCGCGTACCTGAACTCCCTTGGTATCCCTGTAGCAGTGTGCACTAATCAGGCTGGTATCGCGCGGGGCAAGTTTGATCACAGGGCGCTATCCGGTATTCATTCGCAAATGCTGCGCAGCGTGGATGCTGCCGGTGGACAGGTACGCATCATCCGCTATTGTCCTCATCACCCGAGGGACGCATGCCGGTGCCGCAAACCATCACCCGTTATGATTCTCGATGTTTGCCGCTACCTGGGTATAACACCCGAGGGCTGCTGGTTCATCGGCGACTCTGCAAAAGATCTGCAAGCCGCCAAGGCGGCTGGATGCCGTGCAATTCTGGTGCGCACAGGAAATGGCTCGAATACCGAGCGCTCTCACCGCAATCTCGCCGATGCGGTGCATAACAACCTGATGGACGCGGTCCAGACTCTCAGCCGTTAGACGTCCAGATTGACCACGTGCAGGGCGTTGCTTTCGATGAACTCCCGTCGCGGCTCCACCTGATCACCCATGAGTGTGGTGAACATCTGATCCGCCGCAATGGCGTCGTCGATCGTCACGATCAGCATTCGGCGCACATTCGGGTCCATTGTCGTTTGCCAGAGTTGGTCCGGGTTCATCTCGCCAAGGCCCTTGTAGCGCTGAATATCCACACCCCGTCGTGCTTCCGCCATCAGCCAGTCGAACACGCCACCAAAGTTCTCTACCGAAGCTTCTTTTTCACCGCGACGAACGTGCGCCCCAGCTTCGAGCAGACCCTGCAATCTTGCGGCAAGGGCAGCGACGCTTTGGTAGTCGGATCCCTGGAAAAAGTTGAGGCCCAGTACGACCCGCTCGCTCATGCCGCGTAGCGTGATTTCGGCCACAGGTAGGTACAGCCCTCGTTCGGTGTCATGTTGAACGGTGACCTGGGGCTTGGGCAGGGACCCATCGTCCAGCTCTGATTCGAGCTGAGCACACCAGGCGGTTACCGCCTGCTCATCTCGCAGGTTTTCTGCCTCCATCGGCTCGATGTGAATCAAAGCCCGGGAAACGGGAAGCGGCACAATGCGTGATAGCCGTTCCAACCGTAGCATTACCGCAGCGTAACTCTTTGCCAACTCCTCCAGTGCGGTTTCAGACATGGCCGGCGCATCTGCGTTCACATGCACCCGAGCGCCATCCAAAGCAGAGTTGAGGAAGTACTGTGACAGCTCTTGGTCGTCTTTAACGTAGGTTTCCTGGCGCCCTCTCCTGATCTTGTACAACGGTGGTTGTGCGATGTAGACATGGCCTCGCTCAACCAGCTCAGGCATCTGCCTGAAGAAGAACGTCAACAGCAACGTGCGGATGTGTGAGCCATCTACGTCCGCGTCCGTCATGATGATGATTCGGTGGTAACGCAGTTTATCGGGGTCGAATTCATCACGGCCGATTCCGCAGCCCAATGCGGTGACCAACGTGCCGACCTCCTGTGATGAAAGCATCTTGTCAAATCTGGCTTTCTCTACGTTGAGGATCTTCCCGCGCAACGGGAGTACTGCCTGAGTTCGGCGATCTCGCCCCTGTTTCGCGCTACCACCAGCAGAGTCCCCCTCGACGAGATAGAGTTCTGAGTTGGCAGGGTCTTTTTCCTGGCAGTCCGCCAGCTTACCCGGAAGGCCGGCAATATCGAGGGCGCCTTTTCGCCGTGTCATCTCGCGTGCCTTGCGTGCCGCTTCCCGCGCCCGCGCAGCATCGATCATCTTCTGCGCGACAGCCTTGGAATCTTGAGGGTTTTCGTCCAGATACTCACTGAACAGCCTTCCGAGCTCCTGTTCAACGGCGGTTTTGACCTCACTGGAAACTAACTTGTCTTTTGTTTGAGAAGAGAACTTCGGGTCAGGTACTTTTACTGACACCACGGCCGTGAGGCCCTCTCTGGCATCATCACCGCTGGTACTGGCCTGTGCCTTGATGTTCTCTCGTTCTATATAGGTGTTGAGTGTGCGGGTCAGTGCCGCTCGAAATCCCGCGATGTGTGTGCCGCCATCTCCCTGAGGAATGTTGTTTGTATAGGCGAGCACCTGTTCCTGGAAACTGTCGTTCCATTGCATGGCTATCTCGACGCCTATGCCGTCTTCCTCCCGCACGGTGGAGAAGTGGAAAACTTTGTTCAGAGGTGTTTTGTTGTGGTTCAAGTATTCAACAAAGGCACGGAGTCCACCTTCATAGAAGAACGTTTCCTCTCGTCCATCGCGCTCGTCTAGAAGATGGATTCGTACGCCCGAGTTAAGAAAAGCCAGCTCTCTGGAGCGCTTGGCGAGATGTTCGTAGTGAAATTTGATCGTGGTAAAGGTGGCGGCGGACGGCTTGAAGTACACCTCGGTACCACGGCCATCTGATTCACCCACCTCTGCAAGGGGCGCAGCAGGAACGCCGTGGTGATACACCTGTTCGTAAACCTTGCCATCACGCATGACGGTAAGCCTTAGAGTCTCAGACAGTGCGTTGACAACGGAGACGCCGACGCCGTGCAGTCCACCCGAGACTTTGTAGCTGTTGTCGTCGAACTTTCCACCTGCATGCAGGGTCGTCATGATGACTTCTGCCGCGGACACACCTTCTTCTGGGTGGATATCTACTGGGATACCGCGCCCATTGTCCCGAACGGTTACAGCCTCGCCAGAGTGCACGATGATGTCGATTTGGTCGCAGTGTCCAGCAAGTGCTTCGTCAATGGCGTTATCCACCAGCTCCTGAACCATGTGGTGAAGGCCTGTCCCATCCTCCGTGTCGCCGATATACATACCAGGCCGTTTGCGCACTGCGTCCAGGCCTTTCAAGACTTTGATACTTCCGGAATCGTACCCGCCCGAATTGGACATAGGGTTTCCTCTTAACTCGTTTCTATTGCCCCATGTTTCACGTGAAACATGGCGCTCTTACTCATCGCAGCAATCAAACCGCCTGGCGGCTCCAAAGCAGTGGCCAATATCTGGCAGTTCAACGAACCCAAAAGCTCAAACAATCGAGTACTTCTGCTGCGGTCAAGCTCCGCCCCGAGATCGTCAATGAGAAAAATGCTCTCTTTACCCGTCTTCAGCCTCAGCAACTGCGCCTGCGCGATATTAAGCGCGCTGGATATCACTTTTCCTTGGCCCCGCGATACGTGCTGTACGGCTGGAACTGACTTGGCCGTCACCACAAAGTCCGCCCTGTGCGGACCTGCCAGTGTTGTGCCTGATTTTACCTCGCGCAGCAGCGTGTCAGCCAACAAATTACCGAGGTTTTCCGGACCATCGCCTCCACTCCAACCACGTTCATAGTGCAGTTCGAGATCAAGCTGCATCCCTAGCTTCTGAACCGTGTTATCGAGAGCAGCTGTTAACTCCTGACAGTACCAGCGCCTAGCCGCATCGAGCTCGACCGCCAAAGGAACCATGGCAACACTCCAGGGGTCTTTGTCGACGATACGACTCCCCTGCTGGCTTCGCAGCCATGCATTTCGTTGCTTAAGCAGTCGCAGATAGTCGCGCAAGCACCCGAGATAGGATTGTTTCACGTGAAACAATCCCCAATCCATAAACTGACGGCGCTCAGACGGAGGGCCAAAAACCAGATCAGCCACATCCGGCAACATCAGTTGCAGCGGCAACTCTTGTGCGAGCCGTGACAGCTTCTTTTCACTGATGCCGTCAAAGCGCAGTTGCGTTCCGTTCCGTAATGATTTCGAAATAGCGAGCGAATGGTCGCGCCTATGACTATCCTCGATTTCGCCACGCACAATCAGCTCCTGCTGACCGTGCCGCACGAGGTTTCGAACGCGGTGCGTGCGAAAGGACCGGCCCTTTCCTAGGAGGTGAACCGCCTCCAGCACTGCTGTTTTGCCCGCACCATTGTCACCAACGAATAGATTAAGGCCTGATGACAGGTCGAGATGCACACGCTCCAGATTGCGGAAGTCCCGAACATCGAGCGACTTCAACAACATTTTCTGGCGTTAAACAGCTTTCAAAGCCGCATCGGCATTACAACGTAGGCGACGCCTTCTTGTCCTGGAGACTCTATTAAGGCACTGTTGTTCGTATCCGACAGCCCAATATGTACCTCCGCACTCTCGATTACGTTGAGCACATCCTGGAGATAGCTGACGTTGAAGCCGATCTCAAGCGGTTCACCATCAAAGGTAACCGGAACGGTTTCTTCCGCCTCCTCCTGATCGGGGTTATTCGCGCGCACGGTGAGTTGTTCAGACTCGATACTCAAACGTACACCGCGGTACTTTTCATTCGACAGGATGGAGGCACGCAGGAATGCCTGCTTTAGTGTCGTTCGATCACCTACAACCGAGCGATTGGTGTCTCTAGGCACGACTTTCTCGTAGTCCGGGAATTGCCCATCCACCAGTTTTGAGGTGAGCACGTAATCGCCGCACCGCACGGACACATGATTCTTGCCAAGCATGACAGTGGCGTCATCCTCGCCTTCGAGCAGCCGCGACAGCTCGGTGACCCCTTTTCTAGGCACAATTGCTTGTACGCGCCCGGAAACCGCGGAGGAGCAAGGTTGGGTCGCCATCGCCAGCCGATGACCGTCTGTTGCTACGGCTCGAACATGGTCTGGCGTCACCTCAAGCAACATTCCGTTAAGAAAGTAGCGTACATCCTGCTGCGCCATGGCAAAACTCACCTGCGCGATGAGTTTATGCAAATTATCCTGTGTTAAGTGAAACTCAGTATCACCAGCTCCACCCTCTACTCGTGGAAAGTCCCCTGCCGGTAGAGTCGACAACGTAAAGCGCGAGCGCCCCGACCGAACGATCGATCGGTCGCCTTCGACACTCACTTTTACCTCCGCATCGTCCGGCAGCGATCTCCAGATATCTGCCAACTTCCGGGCGGGAATTGTTGCTTCGCCTTCTTGCTCTACATCCACCGAGCCCACTGTCACCTTGAGTTCTACCTCAAGGTCCGTACCGGTCAGCTCGAGCGCACCGTTGCGCGCAACCACCAATAGGTTTGCAAGCACCGGAAGCGTCTGCCGACGCTCCACAACTCCGGTTACCAGTTGCAACGGGCGGAGTAGCGCCTCTCGGCTAATGGTGAATTTCATGGCGTCCTCAGCTTAGCGACCTGGAGCCGCTGGCCGGGGTTAACCGGAAAGCAGCCGAGTCAGGTTTTTGTAGTCTTCCGCGATTTCCGGGCTTTCGTCTCTCAGTTGGGCGATTTTCCGACACGCATGCAATACGGTGGTGTGATCTCGCCCGCCGAAAGCCTCGCCGATCTCCGGCAGCGAATGGCTCGTAAGATCCTTAGCCAGAGCCATCGCTGCTTGCCTGGGCCGTGCGATGGTCCTGTTCCGGCGCTTGGAGAGAATATCCGAAAACTTGATGTTGTAATACTCTGCGACTGTGCGCTGGATTTTCTCCAGACTTACAGCCCGATGCTGAATGGCAAAGAGATCCCGCAGCGCCCTTTTGACCTGATCGATGGATACGCCATTACCGGTAAAGCGGGCATTGGCAATCACACGGCGCAGTGCACCTTCCAGTTCGCGCACGTTGGAACGGATGCGTTCTGCGATAAAGAAAGCCACCGCCGGATCGAGCTCCACACCCTCTTCCTCTGCCTTCTTCATGACGATTGCCACACGAGTTTCTAGCTCAGGCGGCTCGATCTCTACCGTCAGCCCCCAGACGAATCGGGACTTGAGACGTTCCTCCAGCCCCTCTATCTCCCGAGGGTAGCGATCGCAGGTAAGCACCATCTGGTGGCCGCCTTCCAACAGCGCGTTAAACACATGAAAGAACTCTTCCTGCGATCGCAGCTTGTTCGCGAAAAACTGAATGTCGTCGATCAGCAATGCATCTACCGAGCGGTAGTACTGCACGAAGTCCTGCATGGTGCCCTGGCGTAGCGCCTTTACCATGTCCTGAACAAACCTTTGAGAATGCAGATAGACCACACGAGCAGATGGATCCTGTTGCGCAATCACATTGCCCACGGCCTGCATGAGGTGCGTTTTGCCCAGGCCTACGCCACCATAAATCAGCAACGGGTTATAAGATTGACCGGCGTTCTCCGCTACCTGCGCGGCAGCGGCTTTTGCCAGCTCATTGGACTTACCTTCCACGAAGCTCTGGAACGTGAAAGACGCGTTGAGTTGAGGCAGTGACTGATCTGAACGGCCACCGCTACCATCTGCCCGCAGGGGTTGAGGTTCAACCTCATCCTGACCGCCAATGAGCAGGCGAACATCATCAATGACCTGTTCACCACCGGCACTGTCCTCGACTTGCGACTCTTCCTGCAATATCTGCAGAATCCGCGTCAGATAATGCCGCTTGACCTCATTACGCACGTAACGGTTCTGAGCGAGTAGCTCCAACGAGTTCCCACGCTCCCTCGCATGCAGCGGGCTGATCCATTTATCGAATTCTTCGGATGAAAGTTCGTCTTCCAGACGATCCAGACATTTCTCCCAGAGAGAGTGTCCCACGTTGCTAACGCCCCCAGTGAACGCGCCCTCGCGCGCCGTAGTCTTTATGTGTTCTTGAGTTACTCTTTAGGTACTCATTGTTCTGTGCAGGCCATCCCGATATTGCCTGCTTTCGCTGCCATCGCTCGAGCCGTGTTCTGATCGTGCGGCCCCACCCGCGACTCCTGGCAGCATGTTCAACATGCGCCAACTTGATCTAGACCGCTCGGCACCGAGTATCGATGGCCTGTCTATCTATCTTGCTTCTACCTGCTTCTACCTGAATCTGCCCGCAGATACCTCTTGTTTGGCCTGCGCCGCTCGCCGTGCGTCCTTCACCGTGCGCCTTCCCCCCTAACTAGCCTTCCAGCTGGTCTCCATCCAGCCTTTCAACTGAACAGTGGTTGAGTTCGTCGTCTGACCAGAATTTCGGAACGGAATCGAGAGGTTTTTCTCAGGCTGCGGCTGTCGATGCAAGGGCGGAAATCATAGCGCCATTGTCGACCGCCTGGCTACGACTAACAAATATCCAGACGTGACTTTTTTCAGCAATGCTTGTTTATCAGAAACTTACTTCGCTCTTTGCAGGCCAAAGACGATTCATCAGCAAATAAGCAGCATTTGCTAAACTTGGGGGTAAGCGCGGGTACAAACTGTGGATAGTTTTTTACTCAACTTCCACGCACAACCGATCCCCGAGATTTCACCATTTCATACACAGGAATTCACAGCAAAAAACTATTTATAAAACAGTGCGTTTCAACCGCTATCCACAAGGTTCGCGCAGACCAAGTAATAATCAATCACAACTCTTATTTAATCCAACTATTACTTGAGCGGTGTGCATAACTCCACCGGACCTGTAGCCGCCCTGAAGGTGCGACGGTGGATAGCCTTACCTGGCCCACATTTCAAGGACGATCCGTTTGACACCACCGGCCCCCATCCATAAGATTCGCACCCCATTTGAAACCAGCCTGTGGCGGCAACCCTTCTGGGCCAGCGAAAATCAGGCGATAGGTAAACGATAGGTTCGCGATGAAAAGAACATTCCAGCCGAGCAATTTGAAGCGCAAGCGCACACATGGCTTCCGCGCCAGAATGGCTACCAAAGGCGGCCGGAAAGTGCTCAATGCCCGACGGGCCAAAGGTCGTAAGCGTCTCGCTGTTTGACCGGGATCAACCCGGCTTGCAAAGGCGGTGCGCGGTTTGCAAAACATCAGCGCCTCCTCTCTTCAAACGCCTACCAGCAACTTCTCCGTAACGCACCGCTTCGAAAGGCGCGCGGTAGCTTACAACTGTTGGCCGCACGTAATACCATAGCGGTCGCTCGCCTGGGGTTGATCGTGCCAAAGCGTTGCGTCGCGAAAGCCCATGACCGCAACCGGGTCAAGCGGGTGATTCGCGAGGCGTTTCGGCACCGGGCGTATGGCCTGGCACCTTACGATATCGTCGTTCGTGTGCGCGGTCCCGTAACGGAACCATCGCTTCAGGAGAACCTCGAGTGGCTGCTCGACTGGCTGGCACAACGCTGACAACCATCGACCGCTGGATCGCACGCCAGTTGATCCGTGGTGTTCGTGCGTACCAGATCGTACTGAGTCCAATGATGGGCCGACAGTGCCGCTTCTATCCGACTTGCTCCCACTACGCCAGCGAGGCAATTGCCCTGCACGGGTCGTTAGTGGGGTGCCGCCTGACGATACGACGTATTCTCCGCTGCCACCCCTTCCATCCAGGCGGCGTTGATCTCGTACCCGACCAAACCCCCAAGTCGCACTAACCAATCACCAGAACAGAGAACGTTATGCTGCCCCCCGAAGCGCTCCGCATCCTGCTGCTCATAGGCCTTGCCGCCACCGCTTACATGCTTATCCAGGCCTGGAACGAGGACTATATCCGCAACGCAGCACCGGTAACCTACAGCGACGCACCGGAGTTGAGCAGCGGCGGATCGGTAGAGCCGTCCATCGAGCCGGTGATTGCTGCAGGCGGGTCGGATATTCCAGATGAGTCGTTACTGAGCGGCGAGCCGCAGGCGCCGGTTGTTGCCTCCAGCGAGGCGCGTTCGGATCGTCTGGTGACTGTAACCACGCCCACGCTCAAGGTATGGATCGACCGGTTGGGTGGCGACGTGGTGCGGGTACAGTTGCCAAAGTACCCGGTGGAGAGCAGCCGCCCCGATGTGCCCTATCTACTGGTGGAAAACGGTGGTGGTCATACCTATGTAGCCCAGAGTGGGCTCATGGGGCCTGATGGGGTCGACCGAGGGCAGGGTCGGCCGATGTACACCGCTTCCACTCCGAACCTGGAGGTTGCCGAAGGCTCGACAGGTACGCTGCGGCTGACAGCCACGCACAACGGCTTGTCGGTGGAAAAGCGCTTCACCTTCCGTGCGGAAGACTATCTGGTGGATGTTGCCTATGAGATGCCGAACAGCCTGGACCGGCCTCTGGAAGCAGCCCTGTTCGCGCAGATCAAGCGCGATGACAAAGACCCGGTCAGCGAAGAAGCATTCTCGTTCGGCCCGCAGAGCTACGTCGGTGCAGCGATCACCACGCCGGAGGAACGGTATCTGAAACTCGAGTTCGACGACCTGGAGGACGGGGCTGCCCGGCACCAGGTGACTGGCGGATGGGTAGCCTTTCTCCAACATTATTTTCTCAGCGCCTGGATAGCGAACCCGGACGAACTGAACACGTACTTCGGCCAACGACGCAGCGATGGGCTTTTCGTGTTTGGCTATACCGCGCCCAAGCAGACCGTGGCGGTTGGGGATGTGGGCGTATGGAAGACCAGTTTCTACGCAGGTCCAAAAGATCAACACCGCCTGGAAGAGATTTCTCCGAACCTCAATCTCACGGTGGACTACGGCTTTCTGTGGTGGCTGGCAGTACCACTATTCGAGATCCTCGCCTGGCTGAATGGCTTCTTTGGCAACTGGGGCGTTTCGATCATCATGCTGACGGTGTTGGTGAAGATCGTTCTCTACCCGCTTTTTAACGTGTCCTACAAGTCCATGGCGAAGATGCGCAAGCTCGCACCTGAGATGAAGCGCCTTCAGGAGCGCTACTCTGATGACCGTCAGAAGCTCCAGCAGGAAATGATGAAGCTGTATCAGAAGGAGGGAGCCAACCCGCTAGGCGGTTGTTTACCCATGCTGCTGCCCATGCCGGTGTTCCTGGCGCTGTATTGGGTGTTGTGGGAAAGCGTCGAGCTCCGTCAAGCGCCTTTCATGCTCTGGCTTCAGGACCTGTCGGCCATGGATCCCTACTTCGTCCTGCCGCTGCTCATGGGCGGGACGATGTATGTGCAGCAACTCCTGAGCCCGCAGATGGGTGACCCAATGCAGCAGCGCATGATGCGGCTGATGCCGATCATGTTCACGGTGTTGTTCCTGTTCTTCCCGGCTGGCCTGGTGCTTTACTGGCTCGTCAACAGCGTGCTCAGCGTAGCTCAGCAGTGGTATGTCACCCGACAAACCGAAGCTGCTTGACGACACCATCGTCGCCGTCGCCACCGCCGCTGGTGTGGGTGGTGTCGGCGTCGTTCGCCTGAGCGGATCCGATGCTCGGCGTATTGCAGTCGAGATTACTGGCAGACGCTTCGAGGCACGAAAGGCAACCCTGGCCGAGTTTCGGGATGCGCAAGGAGAGCTCATCGACAGCGGGCTGGTACTCTGTTTTGACGATGGGGCGTCTTATACCGGCGAAGAGACGGTGGAGTTTCAGGGGCACGGTAGTCCGGTTGCGTTGCAGATGATCGTGGATACCTGTCTGGCGTTTGGCGCTCGGCTCGCGCGTCCAGGTGAGTTTACCGAACGATCGTTCAGTAACGGCCGGATGGATCTGGCCCAGGCCGAAGCGGTGGCAGATCTCATTTCCAGCGGGTCAGCGGCCGCTGTGAAGGGCGCCGCACGATCGTTGTCTGGTGTGTTTTCTGACCGGGTGCGTGATCTAGGTGATGTTCTGCTGCGTTTGCGGGTATATCTTGAGGCTGACATCGATTTTCCCGATGAAGAAGTTGATGCGCTGGCAGACGGGGAGGTGGAGCGCACGTTGCGGGAGATGCTTGAGCGTCTAGGCGTACTGCTTGGCGAAGCGCAAAGCGGTGTGCGATTGGCCCAGGGAGCGAGCGTCGCCATCGTTGGTGCGCCGAACGCGGGAAAGTCCAGCCTGCTCAACGCGCTCAGCGGTGAGCAGGCTGCCATCGTCACGGATATACCAGGTACCACCCGTGATGTACTGAAGGTCGATCTAGTGCTCAATGGGCTGCCTGTTCGACTGGTGGATACCGCGGGATTGCGTGAAACCACAGACCCAGTGGAGCAAGAGGGTGTGCGTAGAGCGCTCGCGCAGCTCACAGACGCCGATCTCGTCATCTATTTGAGAGACGCTTCAGCGCCTTTGCTGCAGATCCCGCCGGCGTGGCTCGCAGACGCTTTGCAGGTGATGGAAGTCTGGAATAAGGCAGATCTGGTGGATGAGCCGGATGCCGGCATGGTGTCCGTCAGGACCGGAGCAGGGCTTGGGGCACTCACTGCGCGTATCACAGAAGCGCTTGGGCATAAGGCAGACGCCTCGGCATTTACAGCGCGTCAGCGCCACGTGCAGTCTCTGCGCGCTTGTGTGGCAGCGCTCGAGGCGGCCCTTGGCATTGCAGTGCTGCGACAGCACAGCGAGCTGATTGCCGAAGAAGTGCGCCTTGCCCACCGGCATCTGGGAGAGATCGTCGGCGAGGTTACCTCCGATGATCTGCTCGGCGAGATATTCTCCACGTTCTGCATCGGAAAGTAGGGCGCTATACTTCGCGCCCCGTAAACCTCGCCGCCTGGTTGGCCGAGAGCATGCAACACCCTAACAGCTACGATGTCATCGTCATCGGCGGCGGTCATGCCGGCACCGAGGCTGCGTTAGCAGCAGCGCGCACTGGCGCGCAAACGCTGCTGCTTACCCAGAATGTAGAAACCATCGGGCAGATGTCCTGCAACCCGGCGATTGGCGGTATAGGTAAGAGCCATCTCGTGCGGGAAATCGATGCTCTGGATGGCATCATGGCGAAAGCCGCGGACGCGGCTGGCATTCAGTTCCGCGTGTTGAATGCCCGAAAGGGCCCTGCAGTGCGCGCCACAAGAGCACAAACTGATCGAGCGCTCTACCGTCAGGCGATTCGTCATGCCGTCGAGAGCCAGCCGGGGCTCGATGTGTTTCAGCAGTCCGTGGTGGATCTCATTGTTGTGGGGGAGCGGGTGCGCGGAGTGCGCACACAGATGGGCCTCGACTTCATCGGCAGTGCAGTAGTACTCACCACGGGCACCTTTCTCGGCGGCAAGATTCATATTGGTGAAGCAAACCACGCCGGAGGGCGGGCGGGCGATGCGCCGTCGATTGCGCTTGCTGAACGTTTGCGCGCGCTGCCTTTTCGGGTCGGCCGGTTGAAGACGGGTACGCCGCCGCGCATCGATGGCCGCAGCGTGGATTTCAACGTCATGGAAGAACAGCCCGGTGACGAGCCGCGGCCGGTGATGTCTTTTCTGTCCACACAAGCCGACCAACCGCGGCAGGTGAGCTGCTACATCACCCACACAAACGAGCGAACGCACGAGATCATTGCCGGCGCTTTAGATCGCTCACCCCTGTTTTCCGGCACTATCGAAGGAACCGGACCACGTTACTGTCCGAGCATTGAGGACAAAGTGGTGCGGTTCGCTGACAAGACGAGCCACCAGATATTCGTCGAGCCGGAAGGTCTTGGCACCCATGAGCTTTACCCGAATGGCATCTCCACGAGCTTGCCTTTTGATGTACAGATCGCGTACGTGCGTTCCATTCGTGGTTTCGAGCAGGCGCATATCACCCGCCCCGGGTACGCCATTGAATACGACTTCTTCGATCCGCGAGACCTGCAGTATTCGCTGGAAACTCGCGCTATCGAGGGGCTGTTCTTCGCCGGTCAGATAAACGGCACGACCGGTTACGAAGAGGCAGCAGCACAGGGCCTGCTTGCTGGTCTCAACGCCGCCCGTTCGGTGGCCGGAAAGCCGGCCTGGTGCCCGCGGCGGGACGAAGCGTACATCGGCGTACTGATCGACGACCTCATCAACCTTGGAACCAACGAGCCTTACCGCATGTTCACGAGCCGCGCCGAGTACCGGTTGCGGCTGAGGGAAGACAATGCAGATCAGCGTCTGACACCGCTGGGAAGAGATCTTGGTCTGGTCGGTGACAAGCGTTGGCAGGCCTTCGAACAAAAGACGAGGGGTCTTGCGGAGCTCTCCGAGCGGCTTGACAAGACACTGGTGCGGCCAGGATCAGATCTTGCGCAAACGCTCTTTGCAGCCAGTGGACAATCCGTCAGCAAGGAAACGAGCCTTGCTGCCTTTCTCAAACGACCGGAGGTGCGGCCGGAGGATCTGCAATTGGCCCTTGGTGATGTGGATGTGGGGTTGCTCCTGCAGGCTACGATCGAGCTCAAATACGAGGGGTACATCGCACGCCAGGCGGATGAGATCGAACGCATCCGCAAGCATGAGAAAATTCGCTTGCCTGACGACATTGATTACCGGTCGGTTGAAGGTCTCAGCAACGAGCTGCGCGAGAAGCTGGAACACCATCGACCGGACACCCTGGCGAGGGCCGCGCGCATACCCGGCATGACCCCGGCGGCGCTGTCGCTGCTGCTCGTGCAAAGCAAACGTCGGGCGCAGCTGGGTGGATGAGGAGGCGCAACGTCGGCTGCTTCAGTTTTCGGATCTGCTCAGACGTTGGAACCGCGCGTTCAACCTGGTATCCCGTAAGGACGTCCACCGGCTGGAAAGCCGCCACCTGGATGACTCGTTGCGGCTGCTGGTAGAGATGGACGAACCAGGAGCGCTTTTGGATATTGGATCCGGCGGCGGGCTGCCGGGACTCGTCCTTGCCATCGCCGAACCTCAACGCCCGGTTGTGCTGCTGGATCGGTCAGAGCGCAAGTGCAGGTTTTTGGCCCAGGCTGCTGCAGAGCTCCAACTCGCAAACGCGCAGGTGTTGTGTGCAGATATAGACAGCTACGAGGCGCCGCACGCGTTTACCTACGTGGCGAGCAGGGCTGTGGCACCCGCCGATGTGGTATGGCGATGGGCCGAGCCTAGGCTTGCGAAAGGAGGCAAAATGCTGCACATGACCGGCGGCGAGACGGTTACCGTACGGATCAAGGTGTAAGGGCAGAATAAGCGTGACTACTCGGGTTATCTCGGTTGCCAACCAGAAGGGCGGCGTGGGCAAGACCACGACGGCTGTGAACCTCGCCGCATCATTGTCGTTGTCCGGTAGCCCTACGCTGCTTCTGGATCTAGACCCTCAGGGCAATGCCACGATGGGACTGGGCGTAGACAAGAATGCTGATGTACCGAATATGTACGACTGGCTGATCGAAGGCCGGCCGTTGAGCGATGTAACACGAAAGTGCGCAGGCAGCGTACGCGTTGTGCCAGGTAACACGGATCTCACAGCGGCGGAGATAGAGCTGCTCAGCCAGGAGGACCGTGAGAGCCGCCTCAAGCAACGCCTGCATCCGGACATGGGTGAATACCGCTACGTGATCATCGATTGCCCACCCTCGCTGAATATCCTCACGATCAATGCCCTGATGGCGTCACACGGTGTGCTCATTCCCATGCAGTGCGAGTACTATGCGCTGGAGGGCCTGACCGCGTTGCTGGAAACCATAGAGGGGGTGCGCCGCCATGGTAATCCTCAGCTCGAGATCGAAGGGCTGTTGCGTACGATGTATGACCCGCGCAACTCGCTTACCCGTGAGGTATCGCGCCAGCTCATTCAGCATTTCAGCGATCAGGTGTTTCGCACGGTTATCCCGCGCAACGTGCGATTAGCGGAAGCGCCGAGTCACGGCCTGCCGGCCATACTCTACGATCGGCAGTCACGCGGGGCGGTGGCGTATATGGCGCTGGCAGGCGAGATCAAGCGAAAATATGCAGAGCAGAAACAGGGGTAGTTGAACGATGAGCAGCCGACGCCTTGGTCGAGGATTGGATGCGCTGCTGACGAAAGCTGGTGGTGAGAAAGCCGGCGTTGAGGATGCACGAGACTCCGCTGCCGTCGTTGTAGGTGAACGCACGCCAGCGGGTGAGCACCGTCAGGTGCCTGTCGATCAGATTCATCGCAGCCCGTACCAGCCACGCAGAACCTTCGACCAGGCCGCTCTTGCAGAACTGGCCAACTCCATTCGTCACCAGGGGTTGCTTCAGCCGATTGTTCTGCGGCCTCGCGCGGCTGGTGGTTTTGAGCTGATTGCCGGTGAACGACGCTGGCGGGCTGCGCAGCTTGCGGAGCTGGATGCCTTGCCGGCACTGATCCGGCAGGTAAGCGACGAACAGGCGTCAGCGCTTGCGCTCATCGAGAATATTCAGCGGGAAGACCTCAAACCTCTGGAGGAAGCCCAAGCACTGGTGCGGCTGCGCGAAGAGTTCAGCCTTACTCACGAAGAGGTCGCCGAGGCCGTTGGAAAGTCCCGGGCAGCCGTTACCAACCTCATGCGGCTCCTCAACCTGGCGCCCCGTGCGCGTATGCTCCTGGAATCAGGCGCGCTGGAAGCGGGACACGCTCGGGCACTACTGGCTTTACCGGATACCTTGCAGGACCAGGCTGCACAGGAGGTGGCGAACCGTAAGCTCTCGGTCCGGCAGACGGAGCAGCTGGTGAAGCGTCTGTTGAGTGATAGCAGCAGCCGGCCGGCGACCAAACCGGCGAAAGATGCCGACACGAGAGTGCTCGAACGAGAGCTCAGCGAAAAGCTCGGAGCGCAGGTGACGATCGACCATGCGAACTCTGGTAAGGGAACATTGACGATACGCTACGGTAATCTCGAACAGTTGGATGGCGTATTGCGACATTTCCGCTGAAATACATTTTGATTACCTCGTTTTTCGTTGAACGAGATACCACCCCTCCCTATAATACGCGCCGCTTTTGACGCGGGCTGAAAAGACAAATCTTCACCCGTCGTCTGTTTCAAGCGACGAGCGAGCAGCTTGAGAATCGTCGGAGAGAACATGCCTGGTGCGTACAAAGTGGTTCTCCTGCAGCTCGCGGTGACCATGATTCTGACCCTCGCGCTCTGGGTCTGGCAGGCAGAGCAGGGCCGAGCGGCGCTCATGGGCGGTTTGTCGATGGTGCTACCCAACGCGTTTTTCGCCTGGGTCACCACCAGGAGGCAATCTGCTGAAGGTGTTCTGGTGAATGGCGTGGTGAAGCTCCTGATTGGGCTCGCCCTGATTGCTTTCGCACTGAAAGCGTTTCAGCCGCCACCGCTGGGCTTCTTCTCGGGGCTGGTCGGCGTGGTGATTGCACACGCGGTTGGCGGTGCAGTGGTTGATATGACGGTAAAAACGGCGAGAAGCTAAGGGCGGATAGAACACGATGGCTGAGACCACCGGCGAATACATTCAGCACCACCTCACCAACCTGACCTACGGCTATCTGCCAGAGAAGGGCTGGACGTTCGCGCACTCCGCTGACGAAGCTACAGCCATGGGCTTCTGGTCGATCAATGTCGACTCCATGTTCTGGTCCATCGGCCTCGGCGTGCTGTTCCTGTGGCTGTTTGCATCGGTCGCAAAACGCGCCACCTCCGGCGTGCCAGACGGCTTGCAGAATGCGATCGAGATGATCATCGAGTTCATCCAGGACACCACACAGAGCATCTTTCATTACAAAAACGATCTCGTCGCACCCCTGGCACTGACGATTTTCGTCTGGGTGTTTCTGATGAATCTTATGGATCTGGTGCCGGTCGACTGGATTCCCATGCTGGCGACAGCCGCCGGTATCAGCCATATGAAGGTCGTGCCCACCACCGACCCCAACATCACGATGGCTATGGCTTTGAGCGTGTTCGTGCTCATTCTCTACTACAGCATCAAGTGCAAAGGCGGGCTAGGCTTTCTTAAGGAACTGTCATTGCACCCGTTCCCGAGCGTGTGGGCGATTCCTGTGAACTTCATCCTGGAATTCGTCACCCTCATCGCCAAGCCGCTGTCTCTGGGCTTGCGACTTTTCGGCAACATGTACGCCGGCGAGATGATCTTCGTGCTCATCGCGCTGATGTACTCGGCACACGCGCTCGGCCTCAGCGAAGGCATTCTGATGCTGAGCGGCGGTGCCATGCAGCTCGTGTGGGCGCTGTTTCACGTCATCGTGATCACCCTGCAGGCTTTCATATTTGCGGTGTTGACCATCGTATATCTCGCTCAGGCCCACGAAGTGGACGAGCACTAAGGCTAACCATCACTCTCAACTTGGAGTCATCATGGAACTAGAAATCTTGAAGTTCGTCGCCGGGGGTCTTTTCCTCGGACTGGGCGCTATCGGCGCTGCTGTCGGTGTAGGCGTACTCGGCGGCAAATTTCTCGAAGGCGTTGCCCGCCAACCCGAACTTCTGCCCATGCTGCGCACGCAGCTGTTCATCGTGCTGGGTCTGGTAGACGCCGTGCCGATGATCTCGGTGGGTATCGGTCTCTACGTGGTTTTCGCCGTCTAAGCGATCCGCAAACCAGTCACTCAAGAGGCGAGCAATGAACATAACGTCAACGCTCATCGCGCAGTCCGTCGTCTTCATCGTCTTCGTTTGGATCTGCATGCGGTTCATCTGGCCAGTGCTGATCGAAGCCATGCGTCAGCGGCAGGAAGCGATCGCCGCAGGGCTGCAAGCTGCAGAGGACGCCGATCGGCGTCTGCAGGAAGCCAAGAGCGGTGCACAAGACGAGCTGGCCAAGGCGAAAGAAGAGGCTCAGGCAATCATCGAGCAGGCGCGGGGACGCGCTCAGCAGATGGTCGAAGCAGCAAAGGACGAGGCCCGCGAAGAGGGTGCACGACTGAAAGAAGCCGCTCGTGCGGAAATCGATCAGGAAGTGAACCGCGCGAAGGAAAGCCTGCGTGCACAAGTGGCAACGCTTGCCGTGCAGGGTGCTGAAAAGGTGTTGGGCGAGTCGGTAGACGCTGCCAAGCACGCCGACATCCTCGACCGGCTCGCAGCCGAACTGTAAAGGCGCAACATGGCAGAACTGTCGACAATCGCTAGACCTTACGCCAACGCGGTGTTTGCGCTGGCGAAGCGGGAATCCAACCTGGACCTCTGGTCGGGCATGCTCAGCACCCTGAGCGCCGTGTCCGAGGATCCGCGGGTTCAGCTGCTGCTGGAGTCGCCTGAGGTGGCAAACCAGCAGAAAGCCTACAAATTGGCTGATGTCTGCGGCGAAGCCATCGATGATCGCGGCAAGCGCTTTCTGCAGGTACTCGCAGAAAACGATCGACTCGAGCTGATCAGCGAAATCAGCAAAGAGTTCGAGGCGCTCAAGGCGCTCGAAGAAAGCAAACTTGAGGTGGAAGTGGTTTCCGCCTATCCGGTGTCCGATGAACAGGCGCAAAAACTCGCGCGCGCCCTGGCTGCCAAATTCGACAAAGAGGTCAACCTCACCAGCCGTGTGGATGGTGACCTCATCGGCGGCATCATCATCCGCGCAGGCGACACGGTGATCGATGGCTCGGTGCGCGGCAAGTTAGACAAGTTGTCCGAAACGTTACAGCGGGTTTGACGCCACAGTCCCCCGTAAATCAGGAAAGAAGCAATGCAGCAACTCAATCCTTCCGAAATCAGCGACATCATCCGTGGGCGCATAGAGCGGCTCGACGTCGCGGCGGAGGCACAGAACGAAGGCACCATCGTCGGTGTTTCTGACGGTATCGTGCGTATACACGGTCTCGCCGACGCCCAGTACGGCGAGATGATCGAGTTTCCCGGCAGCATCTACGGGATGGCGCTGAACCTCGAGCGCGACAGTGTCGGTGTGGTTGTCCTCGGCGATTACGAGGGCCTGTCGGAAGGTATGACTGCCCGATGCACCGGCCGCATCCTCGAAGTGCCGGTGGGTCCTGAGCTGCTCGGCCGCGTGGTTGACTCTCTGGGTAACCCGATCGACGGCAAAGGGCCGATCAACGCCACTTCCAACTCACCCATCGAGAAGGTCGCGCCCGGCGTTATCGCGCGAAAGAGCGTCAACCAGCCGGTGCAGACGGGGCTGAAGTGTATCGACTCCATGGTGCCGATCGGCCGTGGCCAGCGCGAGCTGATCATCGGTGACCGCCAGATCGGTAAGACGGCCATCGCCATCGACACCATCATCAATCAGAAGAACTCCGGTATTAAGTGTGTGTACGTGGCCATCGGTCAGAAGATGTCCACCATCGCCAACATCGTGCGCACGCTGGAAGAAAACGGTGCGATGGAATACACCATCGTCGTCGCCGCGTCCGCTTCTGATCCGGCGCCCATGCAGTTCATCGCCCCGTATTCGGGGTGCTCCATGGGTGAGTACTTCCGCGACACCGGCGAAGACTGTCTGATCATCTACGATGACCTCACCAAGCAGGCCTGGGCCTACCGCCAGATTTCTCTGCTGCTGCGCCGCCCGCCGGGCCGCGAAGCGTATCCTGGTGACGTTTTCTATCTGCACTCCCGCCTGCTCGAGCGTGCGGCGCGAGTCAACGAAGCCTACGTTGAGCAGGTGACCAATGGTCAGGTGAAAGGCAAGACCGGGTCGCTGACGGCGCTGCCGATCATTGAAACCCAGGCTGGCGACGTTTCCGCGTTCGTACCCACCAACGTGATTTCCATCACTGACGGTCAGATCTTCCTGGAAACGCAGAACTTCAACTCCGGTCTGCGACCCGCCATGAGCCCGGGTATCTCCGTTTCCCGTGTGGGTGGTGATGCGCAGACGTCCTTCATGAAGAAGATCGCTGGCGGTATCAAGCTGGCACTGGCGCAGTATCGTGAGCTGGCGGCGTTTTCGCAGTTTGCATCGGACCTCGACGAAGCGACACGCAAGCAGCTCGAACATGGTCAGCGCGTCACGGAGCTCATGAAGCAGAAGCAATACTCGCCGATGAGCGTTGCCGATATGGGCGTGGTGCTGTTCGCGGCCAACGAAGGTTTCCTCGAGGATGTGGAAGTAGAGAAGGTTCTCGACTTCGAAGCCGCTCTTCTGGACTACATGAACGCTGAGCACGGCGATTTCATGAAGCAGATCAACGACACCGGCGCGTACAACGACGAGATCGTCAGCACCATGCGCAGTGCCGTTGAGCAGTTCAAGAAGACTGGCACCTACTAGAGAGGTAGCGCCATGGCCGTCGGCAAAGAGATTAAGCTCAAGATCAAGAGCGTGGAGAACATGCAGAAGGTCACCAGCGCCATGCAGATGGTGGCGACCTCGAAGATGCGTCGTTCCCAGGATCGTATGCGTGAAGGGCGGCCGTACTCCGACCGCATTCGCCAGGTGATTGGTCACCTGGCCAACGCCAACCCGGAGTATCGTCATATCTACATGCAGGAGCGTGAGGTCCAGCGTGTTGGCTACATCGTCGTATCTTCCGACAAGGGCCAGTGCGGCGGTCTAAATTCCAATCTGTTTCGCGCGTTGGTGCGCGACATGCAGGCGTGGAACGACAAGGGCGTGGGAGCGCAGCTCGGCCTCATCGGTAACAAAGCGGCGGGTTTCTTCCGCTCTGTCGGTGGCGATGTGCGCTCGGTGCTTGCGCCGGTTGGCGAAAAGCCGGTAGTCAGCGAGCTGATCGGCGGTATCAAAATCATGCTGGACGCGTTCGAAAACGGTGAGGTGGACAAGGTCTACATCGCCAGCAACGACTTCGTGAACACCATGACTCAGCAACCGGTGATCAAGCAGCTTCTGCCGCTGGACCCGGAAGACAACGACTCCTACGCGCACCGTTGGGACTATATCTATGAGCCGGATGCACGTCAGCTCATCGAAGGGCTGGTGGCGCGCTTCGTCGAATCGCAGGTGTATCAGGCTGTCGTCGAAAACGGCGCCTGTGAGCAGGCTGCGCGCATGGTGGCCATGAAAAACGCCACGGAAAACGCCGAAAAGGTGAAAGAAGAGCTGACGCTGATCTACAACAACGCGCGTCAGGCAGCCATCACCCAGGAAATTGCAGAAATTGTGGGCGGTGCCGCGGCTGTCTAGCCGGGTCCGAGCTCCTAACTAACGAAGAGGTTGAGCATGAGTAGCGGTCGAATCGTACAAATCATCGGCGCCGTCATCGACGTGGAATTTGATCGGGAAAACGTTCCGAAGGTGTACGACGCGCTGTCGGTAACGTCCACGGGGCTGACCCTGGAAGTGCAGCAGCAGCTGGGTGACGGCGTGGTACGTTCCATTGCCATGGGTCCGTCCGACGGCTTGTCGCGCGGCCTGGAAGTCACCAATACCGGCGCACCGATCTCCATTCCGGTGGGAGAGGAAACCCTTGGCCGTATCATGGACGTGCTGGGCAACCCCATCGACGAGAAAGGCCCGGTAAACGCCCGCGAAACCGCGCCGATTCACCGCAAGCCACCTTCCTACGAAGATCAGCGCGGCGGTAACGAGCTGCTGGAAACCGGCGTGAAGGTCATCGACCTGATCTGTCCCTTCGCGAAAGGGGGTAAGGTTGGCCTGTTCGGCGGTGCCGGCGTGGGTAAGACCGTGACCATGCTTGAGCTCATTCGTAACATCGCCATCGAACACTCCGGGTTGTCTGTGTTTGCTGGTGTGGGCGAGCGGACGCGGGAAGGCAACGACTTTTATTACGAGATGGAAGAAGCGGGCGTTCTGGACAAGATCTCGCTGGTCTTCGGTCAGATGAACGAACCGCCGGGCAACCGTCTGCGCGTGGCCCTCACCGGTCTGACGCTGGCAGAGAAGTTCCGCGACGAAGGCAAAGACGTGTTGCTGTTCGTCGACAACATCTATCGCTACACCCTGGCGGGCACCGAGGTGTCGGCGCTGCTTGGCCGGATGCCATCGGCTGTGGGATATCAGCCGAACCTTGCTGAAGAAATGGGCGTGCTGCAGGAGCGGATTACCACCACCAAGACGGGCTCCATCACCTCTGTGCAGGCGGTATATGTACCTGCCGACGACCTCACCGACCCGTCACCGGCGACTACGTTTGCGCACCTCGACTCCACGGTAACGCTGTCCCGCGCGATCACCGACCTCGGTATCTACCCGGCTGTGGACCCGCTCGACTCCACCTCGCGTCAGCTCGACCCGAATGTGGTAGGTCAGGAGCATTACGACACCGCGCAGCGTGTGCAGCAGGTACTGCAGCGCTACCAGGAACTGCGCGACATCATCGCCATCCTCGGCATGGACGAGCTGACAGAGGAAGACAAGCAGCTCGTGTATCGCGCTCGCAAGATGCAGAAGTTCTTCTCGCAGCCGATGTTCGTGGCTGAGCAGTTCACCGGCCAACCCGGCGCGTTCGTGTCTCGTGACGATACGGTGCGCAGCTTCAAGGCCATTCTCGAGGGCGAGCACGACGACCTGCCGGAAGATGCCTTCTACATGGTTGGAAGCATCGAAGACGCGATAGAGAAAGCCAAGGGGATGCGGGCTTAAGTCATGGCCAGCATGCACTGCGACATCGTCAGCGCTGAGAACGAAATCTTCTCAGGTGAAGTGGTCATGGTGTCCCTGCGAGGCACCATCGGCGAGCTCGGTATCCGGCCGGGCCACGCGCCGCTGCTCACGGGTGTGCAACCCGGCGCGGTTGAGCTCACGTTCGAAGACGGCGAAACCGAGCTGTTCTTCGCATCCGGCGGCTTCCTTGAGGTACAGCCGGGCGTGGTCACTGTTCTCGCAGATACCGTGCAGCGCGCGGAAGATATCGACGAAGCGGCAGCGGAAGAGGCACGCCAGGCGGCGGAGCGCCAGCTTGCCGACCAGGCAGCCGAATTCGATTTTGGACTTGCCGCTTCGCAGCTGGCGGCAGCTACCGCTCAGCTTCGCACGGTGGAGGAGCTGCGCAAGCGCCGTCGCTGATCGACGGCGTCTGGGCGCGCGTTAGCTACCAAACTTTCGCCAGCTGCTGAAGCCGCGTCCGCGTGGGTTGAATTCGCGCAGGCGTGGCAGATCCGGGTGGTTCTGCGCCTTCGCACCCGCGGCAAGAAAGTCCTGTTCGGATTCCCACTGTGCGTAGTGCACGATGCTGCAGCCATCGTTGCCTTTGAGTAGCGTGCTTCGCGTAAAGCCCGGTTGGCGGCTCAAGAAATTCTCGACGTAGCCGGCAATCAGTTCCAGCGCCACATCCTGAGCGTCTTCTTCTACCTGAAAGTCCACCACTACGAAGTGATCACCCATACTGTTTCCCCGAATCCTGCTTGCGGTGAGGGTTGCACCCGCAGTGCAGGTTGACAACTCCCGGGGGAAGCATCAGTGTGCGCGGCCCCGCTCACTCAGGACATCTCTTGTCTAATGATTCTTTCGGGCTGCTCGGTATTGAGGAGCCCTTTTGCCGCGCGCTTGCGGCGCGCAACATCAGCGAACCTACACCGATTCAGCACCAGGCGATTCCTCCGCTCCTCGAAGGCCAGGACCTCATAGGGCTGGCACAAACCGGTACTGGTAAAACCGCGGCGTTCGGGCTGCCAATGCTGCAGCGACTGCACGGGCTCAGCGGTAAACCAGCGTCAAAGCGGCCGCGAGCGCTCGTGCTGGCGCCTACCCGCGAGCTCGCCACTCAGATCCAGGAGTCTTTGGTTGATTTTGCGCAGAACGTTCGCCTGTCTTCTGCCGTCATCTTCGGCGGTGTAGGGCCGACGCCGCAGATACAGGCCATGCGCAAGGGGGTGGACGTGCTGGTCGCCACACCGGGCCGGCTTCTGGACCTGATGGGCCAGCAATACATCGACCTCAGTGAGGTGGGCATTCTGGTACTCGACGAGGCCGACCGCCTGCTCGACATGGGGTTTATCCGAGACGTGCGGCGTATCGTGCAGGCGACGCCGAAACGGCGCCAGACGCTGCTCTTCTCGGCCACCATGCCCGCTGCTGTGGCGGAACTCGCTGGTGAGGTGCTCAAAGACCCGTTGCGGGTGGATGTGTCACCTCGCCAGGTAACCGTGCGGGACATCGAACAGCGCGTGTTTCACATGGAAAAGGCCGACAAACGTGCGCGCCTTACGGAGCTGCTCAAGCGCTCGGAGGTACGTCGGGCCATCGTCTTTACACGCACGAAACACGGAGCGGATCGCGTTGCCCGGCATCTCGACAAGGCGGGCATTGGTGCACGGGCAATTCATGGCGGCAAAGGGCAGGGGGCCAGGCAGAAGGCGCTGGCGGCGCTTGCCGACGGTGAGGCGTGGGTGCTCGTCGCTACCGACATTGCCGCGCGCGGCATTCACATCGATGGCATCACACACGTCATCAACTTCGAGCTGCCGAACGAGCCGGAAAGCTACGTGCACCGCATAGGTCGTACCGGCAGGGCGGGTGCCGCCGGGATTGCTTGGTCGCTGGCAGAACCGACGGAGCGCGACTACCTGCGCGACATCGAGAAACTGATTGGCTTTCGTATTCAGGCGGACGGTGAGCCGCCGGCGCAGTCTGCAGGACCTGAAGAGGTCAGCGAGGCAGCTCCGAAGAAACGCCGTCGTCGGCGCCGTCGTCGTCCGGCCTGATCGCTACTTCTCGAGTGCGGCCCGCGCCCCCTTGATGGCGCCAGCGTAGATCCCGGTGGCGACATTGATAGCATCGGCCTCCGGCACCCCGCGGGGTTCGAACGTGCCAGTCCAGATCACCGTTGTGCTGTCGTCGCCGTTGTCGCCCAGTTGTACTGAAGCGCTATAGCCGGTGAACGGCAGCGGGGAGTCGTCGTTGAGAATGGAGTAGCTGAATCGGCGCCCGGCTTCGTCGTGTGTGTCCAGACGCTCGACGACCTCTCCGCCACCCATGCCGATGGTGCGCACCATTCCTTCGCCCTCGCCCTCGTATCGCACAGACTCGACGGCGCCGCCCACGCGAATGCCTGCGAAGTTGCCGAGCTGCGCCCAGACCGCTGAAAGCGGGGCGGCAATTTTTTTGACTACTTGAGCGGTTGCCATGGGTTAGATCCGATTCTGCTAGCGATGCGAAAGGCTAGCGTTACCCGTTCCTGAAGTCGAACAGTGCCGCAGAGCGTTCTATAAAGTAAGTGTTCACTTACTCGATAGGATAGAAGTAGCTTGTGTGCCAGGTGTGAGTAATGGGTGACTGGCATCACCCTTTTTCATGGCCCGGTGCCTATAATTGTGCTCTTTCATGCGGCACGGACACGCAATCTCATGACGCTCGAAGTGGTCATCCTCGCGGCGGGGCAAGGCACCCGCATGCGTTCATCTCGATCCAAGGTTCTCCATGAAGTCGGCGGTAAGCCGATGCTGCAGCATGTGGTGGATGCTGCTGCTGCGCTTGATGCGGCGCGCACGCACATCGTCGTGCGTCCAGGAGCGGACGACCTGAAAGCAAAGATCACCGGTTCGCCCGTGTGGGTGGAGCAGGCGGAACAGAACGGTACGTGCCATGCCGTAGCGCAGGCGCTTCCCGGGGTCGATGAAGACTCAACGGTTCTGGTGCTCTACGGTGACGTGCCGTTGGTCACCACGCAAACGCTGGCTGCTTGTGCCGGTGCTGCCGACACCGGTGCGGTCAGCCTGGTTACAGCACTGTTCGAAGACCCTGCCGAGCTTGGCCGGATCGTACGGGAAGGCGGCATCATTCAGCGGATCGTCGAGTACAAGGATGCGAATGCTGAGGAGCGCGGCATCTGCGAAATCAACTCAGGTATTCTGGCGGCACCCAAGCGTACGCTCAGCGCACTG
Source organism: Gammaproteobacteria bacterium (assembly GCA_030428905.1). Classification (GTDB taxonomy): domain Bacteria; phylum Pseudomonadota; class Gammaproteobacteria; order Pseudomonadales; family Azotimanducaceae; genus SYFY01. Next base: position 135,155 of record JAUIED010000001.1, on the reverse strand, counting down.
ATGGAGCAGGTCGGCAACGACAACGCCCAAGGCGAGTACTACCTCACCGACATCATCGGTCTTGCGGTGCAGCAGAACATTCCGGTTGAGGGTGTGTTTGCCGCGTCGGAGATGGAAGTGACGGGGGTGAACAACCGCATGCAGCTGGCCGAGGTGGAGCGGGCCTTTCAGGCGCAGGTTACCGCAGACCTGATGGCTGGCGGCGTCACCATGGCGGACCCGGCGCGCGTTGATGTACGTGGTCGCGTACAGGCTTCTCAGGATGTCTTCATCGATGTCAACGTCGTGCTCGTCGGCAACGTTGTGCTGGGCGAGGGTGTGCATATTGCTTCCGGGTGCGTCATCACCGACTCGACGCTCGGCGAGGGCGTTCGGGTAGAACCCAACACGGTGATCGAAGGTGCGGCGATCGCAGCGGGCTGCACGCTCGGGCCGTTTGCCCGTATCCGGCCGGGATCAGAGCTCGGCGAGGGTGCGAAGGTGGGCAATTTTGTTGAGACCAAGAAGGCGCGCTTCGGTCGTGGCAGCAAAGCCAACCATCTGGCCTATATTGGCGACACGACACTCGGCGACGGCTGCAACATAGGCGCAGGCACCATCACGTGTAACTACGACGGGGTAAACAAGCACAAGACGACCATCGGCCACGGTGTGTTTGTCGGTTCGAACTCGACGCTCGTAGCACCGGTAGAACTGGAAGACGACAGCTTCGTTGCCGCCGGTTCTACGGTGACCAGCAAAGTCGGTAAGGGAGACCTCGCCGTAGGTCGCGGCAAGCAGCGGAACATTCAAGGCTGGACGCGCCCGGACAAGCGCGAAGCCTGAGGCTAACCAGGGAAAAGGAACGAAAAGCATGTGTGGAATTGTCGGCGCAGTAGCGGATCGAAACGTTGCTCCGATTCTGCTCGAGGGGCTGCAGCGACTCGAGTATCGAGGTTACGACTCGGCGGGTATGGCGGTTATTCCTGGCGCTGACAGCCGCATCGAAGTGCGCCGCAAGGTTGGCAAGGTGAGGGAGCTCGCGGCAGACATTCAGGCGAATCCGCTGCCGGGCAGGATCGGCATCGCGCACACTCGCTGGGCAACGCATGGCGTACCGAGCGAGGCCAATGCACACCCGCATACGTCCAATGGCCGCGTTACGCTCGTGCACAACGGCATCATTGAGAACTATGAAGAGCTGCGCGAACGTTTGAAGGGCGCGGGCTACGAATTCCTGTCCGAGACGGATACAGAGGTGGTGGTGCACCTCATCGACTCGTATCTGGAGCAGACCGGCAACCTGCTCGATGCCGTGCGTATGGCGATCGGTGAGCTGGAAGGCGCATACGCGCTCGGCGTGATGGCCAACGACGATCCCAACCGCATCATCGCCGCGCGCGTGGGTTCACCGCTGGTCATTGGCGTAGGTATCGGTGAGCACTTCCTGGCGTCTGACGTTCTGGCACTCAAAGCGGTCACCGACCGCTTCATCTTCCTCGAAGAAGGTGATCTGGTTGAGCTAACCCGCGGCAGTGTGAGTGTGTGGAACGTTCAGGACGAATCCGTGGTGCGGGCGAGCGTGAAGATGGAGCTCGGTCACGACGACACCGACAAAGGCCATTTCCGCCACCACATGCTCAAAGAGATCTTCGAGCAACCGGCAGTGCTGAACGCTACGCTGGAAGGCCGTCTGGGCCGGCACAAAGTCATGAAACAGGCCTTCGGTGCTAACGCCGAAGCGTTGTTGAAAGACGTGCAAGCGGTGACCATCGTTGCCTGCGGCACAAGCTACTACGCGGCGTCCGTGGCCCGTTACTGGATCGAGGAAATGGCGGGAATTCCCTGCCAGGTGGAGATCGCCAGCGAGTTTCGCTATCGGCGGGTGTCCGTTTTATCGAAGAGCCTGTTCGTTACCATCTCGCAGTCCGGCGAAACGGCGGACACCCTGGCGGCGCTGCGTATCGCCAAGGAGATTGGCTACGAGACCACGCTGACCATCTGCAATGTTGCTACTTCTTCGTTGGTGCGCGAATCCGACCTTGCGCTGATGCTGCAAGCGGGCACGGAGGTTGGTGTTGCTTCTACCAAAGCCTTCACGGCACAGCTTGCCGATCTGATGCTGCTGAGCCTCATGCTGGCCCGCTATCGTGGGCTCTCCGCTGAAAGCGAAGCGGAGATCGTGGATGCTCTGCATGCGTTGCCGGATGTGGTGACGTCCACGCTGGAGCTCGACGAGGAAATCAAGGGATGGGCCGAGAAGTTCATGGACCGGCATCATGCGCTCTTCCTCGGTCGTGGGCCCATGTTCCCGGTGGCTATGGAAGGGGCGCTCAAACTCAAGGAAATCTCATACATCCACGCGGAGGGTTACCCGGCAGGGGAGCTCAAGCACGGGCCGCTGGCCTTGGTGGACGAAGATATGCCGGTCGTCGCCGTGGCACCGGAGGACGAGCTGCTGGAGAAAGTACAGTCCAACCTCCAGGAGGTGCGGGCTCGCGGCGGTAAGCTGTTCGTATTCACAGACAGCCTCACCAGCTTCACCCCGGCAGACGATGTGGCGGTGATGAAGGTGCCGCAGGTGCATCGTCTGCTTGCCCCCATCGTTTTCGTGGTGCCCCTGCAGTTGCTTTCCTATCACGTGGCAGTGCTCAAGGGCACGGATGTGGATCAACCGCGCAACCTCGCCAAATCGGTGACCGTGGAGTAACCGATGTTTGCCGGCTCGCGCGGCGGATGGTCTCTATCCGTAGAGCCGGTCGCTTTCTAGCCGCTACAATGGTGCCGTTTCATTCAACGGCACCAGCGTGGACGTAACCCACATACTCGACGGTCTGAACGACCGCCAGCGCGAAGCGGTGATGGCGCCGCTTGCCAACCATCTGGTGATTGCCGGCGCGGGCAGCGGTAAGACCCGTGTGCTCGTGCATCGCATCGCCTTTCTCATTGAGGCCGTTGGCGCCTCCCCCTTCGGCGTGCTCGCGGTGACGTTCACCAACAAAGCGGCAGCGGAAATGCGCGTGCGCATCGAAAGCCTGTTGAATCTCTCCGTGCGCAGCATGTGGGTGGGTACCTTTCATGGCATTGCCCACCGCCTGCTGCGCATGCACTGGAGGGAAGCGAACCTGCCGGAGAATTTTCAGATTCTCGATGCCGACGACCAGCTCCGGCTGGTGAAGCGGGTGATGCGTGCGCTGGGTATCGATGAGCAGAAGTGGCCTGCACGGCAGGCAACATGGTTCATCAATGCCCAGAAAGATGAAGGCCGTCGGGCGCGCGATGTGCCGGCTGGTGATGATCTGTTTCAGATTACCCACAAGAAAATCTACGAGGCCTACGAGGAGTTGTGCCAGCAGGGTGGGCTGGTGGACTTCGCCGAGTTGCTGCTGCGCAGCCATGAGTTGTGGCTCAACGATGCCGAGCTTCTTGCGCACTATCAGCAGCGTTTTCAACATGTGCTGGTGGATGAGTTTCAGGACACCAACACCATTCAATATGCCTGGCTCAGAGTGCTGTGTGGAGACAAAGCGCATGTCATGGCAGTGGGCGACGACGACCAGTCGATCTACGGCTGGCGCGGTGCGAGGATCGAGAACATCCATCGCTATGCGGAGCATTTCGCACCGGTCACTACCATTCGGCTCGAGCAGAACTACCGTTCCACGGCCAATATTCTGAAAGCTGCCAACGGGCTGATCGCGAGAAACAGCGAACGGCTTGGTAAAGAGCTGTGGACTGAGGGCGATGCAGGCGACCCGATTCGCGTGTATTCCGCGTACAACGACCTGGATGAAGCACGCTTTATCGCCGAGCGCGCTGAACGCTGGATCGATGAAGGAGGCAGCCCGCAGGATGTGGCGGTGCTGTACCGCTCAAACGCTCAGTCGCGGGTGCTGGAAGAGGCCTTTCTGCGCGCCGACATACCCTACCGCATCTACGGCGGTCAGCGATTCTTTGAGCGTGCGGAGATCAAAAACGCGCTTGCCTACATGCGCCTGGTGCACGACCGGCATTCGGACCCCGCGTTTGAGCGGGTCATCAATACTCCCACCCGTGGCATCGGCGACAAGACAGTAGAAGCGGTGCGTGACTTTGCGCGCCAGCGTGGCGTGTCCATGTGGCAGGCGAGCAAGGAAGGAATCAATAGCGGCGTCTTCAGCGGTCGCGTCAATACGAACGTCGGCGCGTTTGTCAGGCTGGTCGACGACATCGCAGCAGCCGTCGAAGATGCCAAGTTGCACGAGGTCGCCGAGCAGTGCATAGAGCTGAGCGGACTGATGGCGTTTCACATGAGCGAGCGAGGCGAGAAAGGGCTGGCGCGCAAAGAAAACCTCGAAGAGCTGGTGCGTGCCTGCCGGCAGTTTTCCCAGGACCAGGTGTTTCCGCTGGCGGCAGACGAACAAGGCAATCCGTTAGCGGACTTTCTCGATCAGGTGGCGCTCGACTCCGGGGATGCACAGGCGGACGCAGGCCCGGCGGTACAGATGATGACGCTGCACTCCGCCAAAGGGCTGGAGTTTCCGCTGGTGTTTCTCGCAGGCGTGGAGGAGGGATTGTTTCCGCACCGAATGTCTGCGGAGGACCCGGCGCGTCTGGAAGAAGAACGTCGCCTGGCCTATGTGGGTGTTACCCGGGCCATGCGCCAGCTCTACCTCACCTATGCCGAAACTCGGCGTTTGCACGGCACGGATACCTACAATCGTCCGTCGCGCTTTTTACTGGAAATCCCGCCGGATGTGCTTGAAGAGGTGCGTGTGGGCGGGGTCGCGCAGCGCAACTTCGGTGGCGGTGGTTATGCGGAACAGGTCGCGGACGACGGCGCCTTGCGCATGGGTCAGCGCGTTCACCATGGCAAGTTCGGTGAAGGCGTGGTGCTGCAGTGCGAAGGCAGCGGCGATCGAGCGCGCGTGCAGGTGAACTTCAGCGGTGCCGGTGCCAAGTGGTTGATGCTCGGCTACGCCAACCTCGTACCTCTGGATTGAGCGGCAGATGAAAGTAGGCGTTACGCTGCGCAACATGGGCCCGCAGAGCCAGCCGGAGATCATGCTGGCAGGTGCGCGCCTTGCCGAAGATCTGGCATTGGACTCGGTGTGGATCACCGATCACATCGCCATTCCACCGGATGACGCCGAGGGCAGCGGCGGCCGGTATACGGACCCTTTCACCACGCTGGCGTGGCTGGGAGGTGCAACCTCCCGCATTGGCCTCGGTGTTGGCGTGCTTGTGGTGCCGTACAGGCCGCCGCTACCAACGGCTAAAGCCATCGCCACGGTGCAGGAGCTGACCGGCGGCAGGCTGCTGCTTGGACTTGGTGTTGGCTGGATGGATGCCGAGTTTCGCGCGCTGGGCGTAGATCGGAGACAGCGGGGCCAGCTGACCGAAGAGTTCCTCGAGTTTTTGGCGAGCTGTTTCAGCGATACCGTGGTGCAGTCCCGCGGGCAGCCTATGCTGTTCGAGCCGAAGCCCGCCATGCCCCCGGTGTATCTTGGCGGGCAGGCAAAGCATGCACTGCCGCGGGCGCAGCGGTTCGGGCATGGCTGGTTGCCGATGGTGCGTAATCCGGAACAACTTGCTGAAGCGCTTGCCGGGTTCGAAGGCCCTGTGACGGCGATGGTCGGTCTACCTCTGGAAGACGCGGGTGCTAGCCGTGAACAGTTACGCCGTTATACCGCGCTGGGTGTCGAGCGATTGGTGTGTGCGGTGCGTTACGACACGCTTGCGTCCTATGAAGCGCAGCTGCGAAGGCTGGCGGACATCGCGAAAGCGGTTTAGCGCCGTCAGTCGTCCAGAAACTGCCAGGTGTCCGCGCCGTCAAAGCGGCGTCGGCGGATGCCGGTGGTCTGCTCGGGAGGCACGATGTTGAGGTTCACACTCACCCGGTCGATGCCGGCTTTCTCCGTGCAGGTGTAGTGGGTGAGGCAGCCGCATCGGGCGCACCGGTGGAAGTTGATCATCTCGTCTCCCCAACAATAGGTATCGAGCGCGTCGGGCTGGGCGATGATCGTGACGGTGGCCTGTGTGCAGTGCAGCCAGGTGGCTGCATAGCGACGGCATATGGAGCAGTTGCACACCGTGGCTTCGTCGGGGGTGTCTTCCGCGTGCACCTCGATGGCACCGCAATGGCAGGTTCCGGTCAGCATGCTCCGATGGTGCCAAACCGCGCATGCTGGCTGCAACAGGAGCATCGGAACCGCCTGGCGCAGTTGGTAGAATCATTGACCGCTCAAGGGGAGAAGAACCATGGCGTACGTGGAGAACCGCACGGTGCACGATGCCGATGCGCACGTGATGGAGCTGCCGGGCACGCTGGTGCAGTACATGGAGGCGCGCTACATCGATGCGTTCAACGAAAAGGCGAGCCTGATCAGCGAGAAGGGTGTGGACGGGCCCGCCCTTCGAGCGAAACACGATGACCCGAGCTTTCGCGCAGAAGAGGAGCGAGAGCTGCTGCTGCGCAAGGGTCACCTGGCCCTCGGCGCGTTCCGCAGCGCCGACCGGGTCAAAGCATTGGACCTGCTGGGCTTTTCCAGCCAGCTCGTGTTCACCACGGTCGCGCTCAGCAACTACGGCCTGGATCAGGGTGGCGACCCGGCGCTGGCGGTTGCTGCAGCCCGCGCGCATAACCGCATGAACGCCGACTTCTGCTCTGTGGACGCGCGGCTGCTGGCGACGGCGTACATACCGCTGGTGGACATGGCGGCAGCCGTGGATGTGGCGAAAGAAGCCATTACGCTTGGTTGTAAGGGGCTGGTGATTCCCTCGGTTGCACCTCCCGGGCACAGCCCGAGCCACACCGCGCTCGACCCGCTCTGGGCGCTGGCGCAGGAAGCCGGGTTGCCAATACTCACCCATGTGGGCGGCGAAGAAAAAATGCGCAGGGCCTACATGAACAATGGCCTGCCTGCGGTGAAGGATTTCCACGGAGGCGATGAAAACTTCACGAGCCTAAGCTTCATGAGCATTCCGCTGTCCGTGTGGCAAACCATGGCGGCGCTCATATTCGATGGCGTGCTGGACCGTTTCCCGCGCCTCAAATTCGCTGCTATCGAGCTTGGCGCGTCGTGGCTGCCGAGCTGGCTGCGTTTCATGGATTCCGGGTTCGATGCCTTCCGCAAAGGCGAGGAGCGGCTGCAGAAGCTGTCGGCTCGGCCGAGCGAAATCGCCGCCAGGCAGTTTCGGGTGACGCCCTACCCGCACGAGCCGAGCGGTTGGATCATCGACAACTCGCACGAGGATATGCTGCTGTTCTCCTCCGACTTTCCGCACGTGGAAGGCGGGCGCAATCCGCTCAAGCGCTTTGGTGATGCATTGAGCGGCCAGAGCCCGCGAGTACTCGACAAGTTCTACAGAGATAACTTCATCGACCTGATGGGGCAGGGACTGGATCGCGCGCTGCACGACCGTCCTTCAGCCAGCCTATAAGGAGACAACATGCAAACCACCGCCCGCATCGCCCTGTTCTTTGGCGCCCTGATGCTCGCCGCCTGCGGGGGCGACCAGCAAGGAAGCACGGCCGGCAGCGATGCCGCGAGCCAGCAGACCTTCAAGTGGAAGCTGGTGACCACGTGGCCGAAGAATCTTCCAGGGCTCGGTACCGCGCCTGAACGCATGGCGCGGGACATCGAGGTGATGAGTCAGGGCCGGCTCAAGATCAAAGTGTACGGTGCCGGTGAGCTGGTACCGGCCATGGAGGTGTTCGATGCGGTGAGTCAGGGCACCGCCGAGATGGGCCACGGTGCGGCCTACTACTGGCGGGGCAAAGCACCGGCGGCGGCGTTTTTTTCCACCGTTCCCTTTGGTATGACGGCGCAGGAGATGAACGGCTGGTTGCGCTACGGTGGCGGGAAGGAGTTGTGGGAGCGACTGTATGCGCCCTTCAACCTGATGCCGCTGGCCAGTGGCAACACCGGCGTGCAGATGGCTGGCTGGTTCAACAAGGAAATCAACTCGCTTGCAGACGTGCAGGGGTTGAACATGCGTATTCCAGGCCTTGGCGGTGAGGTGCTCAAACGCGTTGGTGGTGAGCCGGTGGCGCTGCCGGGGGGAGAAATTTTCACCTCGCTGGAAACCGGTGTGATCGATGCCACCGAATGGGTAGGCCCGTATAACGATCTGGCGCTCGGCCTGCACACAGCTGCGCGCTACTACTACTATCCCGGCTGGCATGAACCGGGCCCCACGCTCGAGGCCATTGTCAACAAAGCGGCTTGGGACGCGCTGCCGGAAGACCTTCAGGCAATGGTGCGTATTGCCTCCCAGGCCATCAACGACGACATGCTCGCCGAGTTCACCGCGCGCAATAATGCGGCCTTGCGTACGCTCGTGGACGAACATGGCGTGGAGCTGCGGCGGTTGCCGGATGACGTACTCAAAGCCTTGCGCGATGTGTCCAAGGAGGTGGTTCGCGAGGCTGCCGGTGATGACCCGCTGGCGAAAGAAATATACGAGTCCTACATGACGTTCTACGAGAACGTGCGCTCCTACCACGCGCTGTCAGAACAAGCCTACATCAACGCCCGCTGATGGAGCTCAAAGCCACCGAGTACGAGGTTGCGGACAGCATCGCCACCATCTACCTGTCGCGACCTGAGCGGATGAACGCCTGGACAGGACGGATGCACACCGAGTACCGACATCTGCTGGCGCGCGCCGATGATGATGCAGATGTGCGGGCGATAGTCGTCACCGGCCGCGGTCGTGGTTTCTGCGTGGGTGGTGATGCAAAAGCGCTCGAGGGTCACGTTCGCAAAGGCGGGTACGACCCCGGCACGAGCGACGAGATCGCCATGCCCGGATTTGGTACCGCACCGGAGTTTGATGCTTCGTTTGCCTACCACTTCGGTTTGCGCAAGCCTGTGATCGCCGCCATCAACGGCCCTGCCGCCGGAGTTGGGTTGGCGCTCGCCTGCTTCGCTGACCTGCGGTTTGCCGTTCCGGGTGCGCGTCTCACCACCGCCCACGGTAAGTTGAACCTGCCGGCGGAGTACGGCCTGTCCTGGCTGCTGCCGCGCCTGTGCGGTCTCGCACGGGCGAACGATCTGCTGCTCACGAGCCGGGTGTTCACCACCGACGAGGCGGAGAAGCTGGGCATCATCAACGGTTTGTTTGCAGCGGATGATCTGCTGCCAGAAGTTTATGCGTATGTGCAGCGCATGATTGAGACGGTGTCGCCGAACGCCCTGCGCACCACCCGCTGGCAGGTGTACCGCGATCTGCATCGCGACGTTGCGAGCTCGGTGATCGAGTCGGAGGCGCTGCTCAACCAGATGATGCGCGAGCCCGATTACCGGGAGGGGGTCGCCGCCTTTGTCGAGAAACGCAAACCTAATTGGGAAGGATAACAGGCCGGCCGCGCGCCCATACCCCAACGGGTCGCGTCACCGCCGCCAGATCCGTGAGCGGGTCGCCATCCAGCAGCAGGAGATCGGCAGCCAGACCTGGTCGCAGGCGCCCGGTTTTTCCTTCGATGCCGAGGGCGCGCGCCGCATCCGAGGTGGCGCAGCGTAGCGCAGATGCGTTGCTGAGCTCGGCGATCCTGGCGAAGACCACCAGCGCGTGCGGCAGGTCTGCATGGAAAACGCCTGGAATACCGGCGTCGGTGGACGCAACGAAAGGAATGCCCAAGTCCAGCATCTTCCGGTAGGCGCTGCGCACGCGGCCCAGCACGGTGCCGGTGGCGCTGTCGAGCATGCGCTGCCAACCGCGGTTGACGGTGGGAGATACCCAGATACCGCGCTCCAGAATCAGCTCGGCAATGGGCGCCTGATAGTCGCTGGCCCAGCCGGCTTCGCCCACCCAGCTGCAGTGTTCGATGGTATCCACACCGGCAAGTGCGGCGGCTTCGATGCCAGGGGTGCCGTGGCAATGAGCGGCCACCGGACGCTGGTGGGCGTGTGCTGTTGCGACGATTTCGCGCAGCGTATCGGTGCTGAACTGCGGCTTGCGCGGATCCGACCCGCGCGTCATACGGCCGCCGGTTGCCATGACTTTGATCAGGTCTACATCGTGATCGAGCTGACGGTGCAGCACCGCCTTCGCCTCCGTCAGCGTTGCCGCCTCGCCTCCCCAGAAATGACAGTGTCCGCCCACGCAGGTGATCGGCTGGCCGGCGCAGATCAGCCGCGGACCCACGCGCGCCCCGCGTGCGATGTCGTCGCGCAAGCGCAGCTCATGCCAGGCGCCGCCGCCAAGGTCGCGGGCCGTGGTGATGCCGGCGCGCACCATGCCCAGTGCCCGTTCCGCCATGCGCTCATAGGCATCATCGCTTGTGCCGGTGGGTGCTGCGCTGTGTTCCGGGTTCAACTCCAGGTGCACGTGGGCATCCATAAGACCAGGGATGAGTGTCGCTCCGGCACAGTGGATGGTTTGTGCGTTCTGAGCGAGCTCCGCGGCGTCGCCGATGGCGCCGATGCGGCCACCGTCGATGGTCAGGGCATCGGCATCAACGTACTCGTCACCATCCCATATGCGCAGACCGGTGAGGCAAACAGTCATGATTGCAGCCCGTAGGACGCGAGGATGTCGCTGATCTCACAGGCGTGATCATCTGCTCGAAACAGTTGCGCCTGCAGCCCGACGGCGGCCGCTGCGGCAACATTGTCCGCATGATCGTCAAGAAACAGAATGCGCGCGGCGGGGCACGACAATCGCTGAACGACCACCTCGAAATACTCGGCATCGGGCTTCGCCACCCCGAGATCGCAGGAGAAATACAGGTGATCGAAGCGCTGTTCGTAGCCCAGTGCCTCGCGCATGAAGCGAGCCCGATGTGTCTGCTGGTTGGAGGCGAGTGCGACCTTGATGCCGGCTGCTTGCAGCCGCTTTGTATGCCGAAGCACTTCCTCGATGGGTTCGATACGGGTCCAGGCGGCCAGGGCCTCGTCGACGGGTGCGGCAATAGCCCAACTGTCCAGCACCCCTTGCAGTGCGCTGCGAAAATCAGCGGAGCCAGTGAGACAGGGGCGCTCTGCGGCGAAAATGTCAGCCAGCAGGGCGTCTCCGTTTTGGTCGGTGAGCGCTGTTATGGAATCCAGCCAGCCGTCGGCCGGCCGCTGGATTACGCCGTCAGCGTCGAGCAGCAGTACGTCGATCCGGCTCATCCCTTGAGCATCTCAGGCAGCCAGGTAGCGAGTTGCGGCCAGATGCACAGGCCGATGAGCAGTAACAGTTGCAGCACCACGAACGGCACCACGCCGCGGTACATCTGTCCGGTGCTGACGCTGGCCGGGGTTACACCGCGCAGGTAGAAGAGCGAGAAGCCGAAGGGCGGCGTGAGAAACGAAGTCTGCAGATTGACGGCGATGAGCACGCCGAGCCACACCGGGTCGGCACCCATGGCGAGCAGCACCGGGCCGACGATGGGCACCACTACGAAGGTAATCTCGATGAAATCGAGCACGAACCCCAGCAGGAAGATGACCAGCATGACGATCAGCAGCGCGCCCCACATGCCGCCCGGCAGCGCGGCAAACATCTCATGAATCAGCTCTTCGCCGCCGAAGCCGCGAAATACCAGTGAAAACACTGACGCACCAATGAGTATGAAAAACACCATGGCGGTGGTCTTGACCGTTGCCTGCGCGGCTTCGCGTAGCACCTGCACGCTTAGCTTTCCCCCGGCGATGGCCAGAAGCACGGCACCAGCTGCGCCAACGCCTGCCGCTTCGGTGGGTGTGGCCAGGCCGCCGAGTATGGAGCCAAGCACCGCAGTAATGAGCGCCAGAGGCGCGAGCAGTGTGCGCATGAGGGACAGCGCGGAGGTTTTCGCCGCGGGCTTGGGCGTGTTGCCGCCCACCCGCTCCGGTTGCAGCCGGGCGACGGAAAGCAGGTAGATCACGTACAGACCCACCAGCACGAATCCCGGCACGATGGCACCGGCGAACAGGTCGCCCACGCTCACGGTCTTCGGTGAGAACACGCCCTGGCTCAACTGCGCCTGCTGGTAGGCGTTGGACAGCACGTCGCCAAGCAGCACCAGCGCGATGCTCGGCGGGATGATCTGCCCGAGCGTGCCGGTGGCACTGATGGTGCCTGTGGCCAGCGCTGGGTCGTATCGATCTTCGAGCATGCTGGGCAGTGACATGAGGCCCATGGTGACCACCGTCGCGCCGACAATGCCGGTGCTGGCGGCCAGCAGCATACCGACGATAATGACCGTCAGCCCGAGACCGCCGCGCACACCGCGCAGCACCGAGGACATGTCCGCAAGCAGCTGCCTGGCGATATCCGTTTTCTCGAGCATCACCCCCATGAAAACGAACAGAGGTACGGCGATCAGCGTTTGATTGCCGATGATGCCGAACAGGCGGTTGGGCATGAAGCCGAGGTCGCTGGCATCAAACGTGCCGGTAATGATGCCCGCTGCCGCGAACAACAGCGCCGTGCCCGCCAGCGAAATCGCCACGGGGTAACCGCTCAACAGCACGAGAAACACGCACGCGAACAGCAACAGGGGAATGAGCTCAATCATGCGCGCCAGGCCTTGTAGGCACGCAGTGCTTCCGCTGTACCCTGTAGGAACAGCAGAGCTGCCGTTACGGGAATCAGGGTCTTCAGAACAAAGACCGCCGGTATTCCGCCCACTTCGCTCGAGCCCTCCAGCACACGCCAGGATGCCTGCACGTACGGGAGGCTGGTTACCAGGATGAAGATGCTCACCGGGAGCAGAAACAGCAGGTGCCCGAAGAAGTCCACCATACCCTGCCGCTGTGGGCTCATACGTGCATACAGCAGATCCACCCTCACGTGCGCCTGCTCCTTCAACGCGTAGGGAATGGCCAGCATGAAGGCGAACGCGTGCAGGTACATGATGCCTTCCTGCAGCAGGATGGTGCCTTCATCAAAGGCGTAGCGCAGCAGCACCACCACGACGGTGACCGCCGCCATAAACGCGGTGAACCAGGCGACGGTGCGTCCCAGCCAATCACAGAGTCGGTCGATGGGTTCAGGAAAAGACAAAGAGATCGATTACCGTGCCGAGAAAGATGCTGAAACCCGCCCAGATGTTGTTGGCAAACGCAGCGAAGCAGGCGTCTCGCTGTCGTCCGCGAATGAGGTACTGCTGATAGACGAACAGTCCGGCCATGCCGGCCAGACCCAGGTAGAAGCCGAGCCCCACCTGCGCGCGTACGCCGAACAGTATGAGCACGAGGAGTGTCAGGCCTTGCAGCGCGGCTACCATATGCCGGTCGTAGTGGCCGAACAGGATCGCGGTGGACTTGATACCGATACGTACATCGTCGTCGCGGTCGACCATCGCGTACAGCGTGTCGTAGGCAACGATCCAGAACAGGCTGCCGAGAAACAGCAGCCACGCCTCCGGCGGCAGGGCTGCCTGCACGGCACCGTACGCCATCACCATTCCCCAGGAAAAAGCAGCTCCCAGCACTACCTGAGGCAGATATGTATGGCGCTTCATGAGCGGGTAAGCAGCGGCGATGGCCAGACCGCCGACAGCGAGAAACTGGGTGAATCGATTCAGGAACAGCAGCAGTACGCCTGACAGTGCTACCAGCACACCGAACAGGAGCAGCGCCTGGCGGCCGCGGAGTTCGCCGGTGGCGAGCGGTCGGTTGCGGGTGCGCTTGACGCTACCATCGAAGCCACGATCGAAGTAGTCGTTGATGACGCAGCCAGCACTGCGCATGAGGAATGTGCCCAGCGTGAAGACGACGAGCAGTTCTGTGGCGGGCATGCCGTCTGCCGCGAGAAACAGCGCCGCGAGGGTTGGCCATAGCAACAGTAGAGTGCCGACCGGGCGATCCAGCCGCATGAGGCGCAGATAGGCGCGCCAATCCACCGGTGCAGGCGCAGTGTGAGCCAGAACCATTTCCCGCTGAAAGACCGCGGCCATTAACCCCGAATGCACCGCCGGTTGCAAGGCGCCTGGTTTGCTTTTTTCAAGGCCCGCCGTTAACGTAGCGCGCCTCCTAGAGTGAGCCGAAGGACGCCGGGTTTTCCATGCGTAAGTGGCAGTGCATCGTATGCGGCTGGATCTATGACGAAGCCGAGGGTTGTGAAGAAGAGGGCATTGCCCCGGGTACGGCGTGGGAAGATGTTCCTGATGACTTTGTCTGCCCCGAGTGCGGGGTAAGCAAAGAAGACTTCGAGATGATCGAGATCGGCTGACCGAACCAACTAGCCGTGGAGGGCACCAATCCTTGAACCTCACGGTACGCATTCTCATCGGCATGGTCGCGGGCCTCCTGGTAGGCACGGTGTTCCATGTCGGCTTCGACGCCGACTCGGCGGTTTACCAGTTTCTGGTGGAAGAACTGTTCGACGCAGGTGGCAAGCTGTTCCTCGCCAGCCTGAAAGTCATGGTCGTTCCTCTCGTGTTGGTGTCTTTAGTGTGTGGCGCTGCGAGTCTGGGTGCCACAGGCCGTATCGGTGCATTGGGCGGTAAAACCATTGGCCTCTACCTGCTGACCACTGCCATGGCGGTGACGCTCGCCATCGGCGTGGCGCTGATTGTCAGCCCAGGGGAAGGCGCGGCGGAGCCCGCCGTGAAGGTCGTGTACGAAGCAAAGCAGCCCCCGAGCATCAAAGACACGCTCGTGGACATCTTTCCTACGAACCCCGTGATGGCGATGGCGGAAGGGAAAATGCTGCAGATTATCGTCTTTGCGCTCCTGCTCGGGGTTGCGATCAGCCGCGCGGGGGCTGCTGGAGAGCGGGTGCGCAGCGCATTCGAGGCCATCAACGATGTGCTCATGGCGTTGATCCGTATGCTCATTCAGGTGGCGCCCTATGGGGTGTTTTTCCTCATGGCGAAGCTCTTTGCGACGGTGGGCTTTGAGGAGATTGGCAAACTGCTCGCCTACTTCCTGACGGTTGCTGGCACGCTGGTGCTGCACTTCGCGCTGGTGTATTCGGCGCTGCTGGTGCTGCTGGCCAGGGTCAACCCACTCACGTACTTCAAGAAGATGCGCGAGCCGATGATGGTGGCGTTCTCCACCTCGTCCAGCGGTGCGACTTTGCCGGTTACTCTGCGTACGGTTGAGCGGCGGGTTGGCGTAAAGAACGAAGTCGCTTCGTTTGTGATTCCGCTGGGTGCCACCATCAACATGGACGGCACCGCCATCATGCAAGGCGTGGCGACGGTGTTCATCGCTCAGTTCTACGGTATCGACCTCACCGCCTCGCAGTATCTGATGGTGGTGGTCACGGCTACCCTCGCATCGATCGGTACCGCCGCCGTGCCCGGCGTTGGGCTCGTCATGCTGACGATGGTGCTCACGCAGGTGGGCCTTCCTGTCGAAGGCATTGGTCTCATCATCGGCGTCGACCGACTGCTGGACATGATGCGCACGGCTGTGAACATTACCGGCGACGGAGCGGTGGCGACGATCGTTGCACGCAGTGAAGGCCAGCTCGACGAAGCAGTGTTTGCCGACCCTGAGGCCGGTCGGGTCATCGACTGAGCGTCAGGCCACCGCCCGGGCGAGCCCTTCCAGCTCCGTTCGAGAATCTTGCAAAATTCGCGCAACGGCCTCCAGATCCAGCGTGTCGAGCCCGATTTTTGCCAGGGCTTCGTTGCTGATCTGCCAGTCGCCCCCTTCCAGATCGTCGTCCAGCATCTGGCTCGCCACCTGCAACAGGTTTACCCACGTCGCATGAGGGCCGGTATAGTCCAGCGTATGCTGATGGCGAACGGCGGTCACCAGTTCATCGGGCAGTTGCCACTGTTCGAAGAGGGTTGAAGCCAGCACTTCCCTTGGAAGGTTCATCACGTGTTCGTCGATCAGGTTGGTCGGTAAGTGCGGGTTGGCTTCCTGCAGGCGACATATGGTGCCGTACTGAGGAGGGAAAACGTGCCCCAGCACCAGCGTGCCGAAGTTGCTCAGAAGGCCGGTGAGATAGCAGCTTCCGGGGGTAAGTGTGGAGTCAGCGGGTAGCCGTTTGGCAATGGCTTCCATGGCTGCCGCGGTGAATACGGACTTCAGCCATAGGGGTGCTGCACCCCGCACCTCGTGCTCCGGCAGCTTCAGGGTGCCGGAGAGTACCAGTCCGAGCGCCAGGTTCATCACCAGGTCGAAGCCGAGAATACGCATGATCGCGTCATCCAGCGATCGCGCCGATGGGTCAGCGGCGTAGAACGCTGAATTCGCCCAGCTCATGATCTTTGCAGCAATGGCCGCGTCAGTTTCGACAACGGCCACCAGCTCGCTTAAGTCGAAGTTGGGGTTGGCCTGCAGTGCGACGATGCGACGAGCGGCGTCTGGCAGCGGCGGGATGTCCAGCGTTTCATCGAGGCGCTGCTGGATGCGCAGCGTCGTAAAGCTGGTAACCGCATCATGGATGCGCGCCTGGTCGGACCGGTCGTCGTCGGTCGACCTGACTGAGACGCAGCACTGCACGCCCGCCGCACCGGCGAACGCTTCTATGGGTACGCTTGCGAAGTGGTCGCCCAACCAGGCCTGGACCTTCGTATGGCTCATCAGGCTTTGATCGAGCAACACGCGCGAGAAGTCCAGCGCTTCGTTGAGCGCCTCGCCATGACGGTGCGATGGGGGTATCGGCCGGAACTCGGCGCCCTGTGCCGCGTTGAACTCACAGATGTCGAGCAGCGCTTTGTGTGGGTGTGCCAGCCACAGCTCAGCGTCGCTGCTCTGCGCGGCCAGGTGGGTAATCCGTACGACAGGCTCGGTGTGGTCCATGCTCACTCGCGGGCGGTTGCTCTCTCGTGAGTATAGAAACCGCTGGCGATTGTGCGGTGTCTGTTACACGGCCAGCGTCTCGCTGCTTCCCGGAGTCCAGGCGCGTAGTAGTGCCGCCACTTTGCTGGGGTCGTTTTCCATCAACTCGTCGCCGCGCGCGACTGCCTGCGGGACCAGGTGCTGATGGGCAGCGAGGTCGGCCACGCGGAAATCCTGCTCACCAGTCTGTCGTGCGCCAAGAATCTCACCCGGGCCGCGGAGCTTGAGGTCCTGCTCGGCGATGAAGAAGCCGTCTGAGCTTTCGCGCATGACCTTCAACCGCGCCCGGGCGTTCGCGCTCGGTTTACCGCCGTGCAGAAGAACGCACTGGCTCGCGTTGCTGCCCCGGCCGACGCGCCCGCGCAGCTGGTGCAGCTGTGCAAGCCCCAGGCGCTCCGGGTTCTCGATGATCATCGCCGTGGCATTGGGCACATCGACTCCCACCTCGATGACGGTGGTGGCCACCAGCAGGTCCAGCTCGTGAGCTTTGAATCGGCTCATCACGTCGGCCTTCTCTGCGGTGCTCATACGTCCGTGGAGCAGGCCGACACGGGCGCTGTCGAGGCGTGCAGTGAGCTCCGCTGCCACCTCGGTTGCGCTTGCGGCGTCGATATCATCGGACGGCTCGATCAGCGTGCATACCCAATAACCCTGCCGTCCGGTAGCGAGCAGATGCTTCAGCCAGTCGATGAGCTGCTGGCGCTGGGATGGTGCCATCACCCGGGTATCGATAGGCTGGCGGCCCTTCGGCAGCTCGTCGATGATGGACAGGTCCATGTCGGCGTAAAGCGCCATGGTCAGCGTGCGGGGTATGGACGTGGCGGTCATGATGAGCTGGTGCGGCTCCACCCCTTTGCCGCGCAGGGCCATGCGCTGGTACACCCCGAACCGGTGCTGCTCATCGATGATGGCCAGAGCGAGGTTGGCGAACTGCACCTGGTTCTGAAAGAGCGCATGCGTGCCGATGGCAACCAGCGCTTCGCCTTGCTCGATGGCCGCCAGCCGCTCGCGCCGCTCCGCTGCGGGCAGACCTCCCGTGAGCAGTACGGTGCGAATGCCCAACGGTTCCAGCCAATTGGAGAAATTGAGGTAGTGCTGCTCTGCAAGGATCTCCGTGGGCGCCATAATGGCTGTCTGGCAGTCCCGCTCTGCGGCACGTATGGCGGCAAAGGCGGCTACCACGGTCTTGCCGGATCCAACATCGCCCTGCACGAGGCGCAACATCGGTACCCGTTTCTCGAGGTCCGTGAGTATGTCCTTCACCACCCGTCGCTGCGCGCCGGTGAGCTCGAAGCCGAGGTTCGCAAGCAGTGTGCGCCCCCACTGCGGCCCGCGCGGAAGCGCGGTGGCGCGATAGTTCAAACGTTCGCGGGCTCGATGTTTCATGACGATGTAGTAGGCGGTGAGCTCGTCGAGCGCCACGCTTTCTCGCGCTTGCGCTATCTGCTCCGGCGTCGTGTGGGCGGGCGGGGCGTGAAGAAAACAGAGGGGAGCATAGGTGTCCGCCCAGCCGAGAGGCAACACTTGCCCGATCAGCCGGCGCCATAGCTTCTGGCTCAAGCCCTTGGCGGTTGGGTAGACCGGTGTGAGGGCTCCTTCAGCCTCCGGCGGCTCGCCGTCGTGCAGCTGATAATCCGGGTGGGCGACCTCCACGCGGTTGCCGATGAAGCGCGCCTCGCCGTACCCCCGCAGGTAGCGACCCTCGCGAAAGGTGGCCTGCTGGCGACTGTTGAAGTGATAGAAGCGCAAAACCAGGAAGCCGGTTTCGTCTTCGATGGTTACCGTAAGGCTACGGCGCTTGCCGAACTGAACGCCGGAGCTTGCGATGCGCCCGGCGAATTGGATCGCCTCGCCGGGCCGCACCGCAGCCAGCGGTACGATCTGTGTGCGGTCCTCGTAGCGCATCGGCAGATGCAGCAGCAGGTCTTCCAGGGTGTGAATGTCCAGGCGTTCGAGCTGCGCGCGAATGCTCGGGCCGACGCCCTTGAGGGTTTGTACGCTGCGGTGTGCCGGGTCCGCTTCCGTCAACCGCGCACCAGTATGGCGTCGGCTTCCACATCCACGCCTTTGGGCAAGGCGGCGACCTGCACCGCCGCCCGGGCGGGGTAGGGTTCGCTGAAGTGCTCTGCCATCACTTCGTTTACCGCCGCGAATTCGCTGAGATCGGTGAGGAAGATCGTCACCTTAACCGCATCGTCGAGAGAGAATCCCGCTGCTGTGGCGATGGCTGCGAGGTTCGCGAACACGCGGGCCGCGCGGGCGCGGAAATCTCCCTCAACCACCTCTCCGGTGGCCGGATCCAGGGGGATCTGCCCTGATATGTACAGCGTGTCGCCGGTAAGCACGGCCTGGTTGTAGGTGCCTATGGCGCCGGGCGCCTGGTCGGTGGAGATGATGGTTCTGGGCATCAGGAGCTGGTTCTCACAATGGAAATGGTCGCCCCGATCGCGCGCACGCGGCGCATGATGCGGGCGAGGTGGGTGCGGTCGCGCACGCCGATGGTGACGACAACACTGGTAACTTCGGCGCTGCGCTCCTCGACGTTGATGTTCTCGATGTTTGCGTCAGCGTCGGTGAGCGTGGTTGCAAGCTCGGCGATGATGCCCTTCCTGCGATTCAGGTCGATGCGCAGCGAGGTAAAGAACTCGGCACGGGTAGTTGCAGACCAGCGCGCGGGAATGATCTCGCTGGGTTTGCGACGGCGGATTTCGGTCATGTTCGCGCAGGTTTCTATGTGCACTACGAAACCTTTGCCTGGGGTCATGTGGCCGACGATGGCATCTCCAGGTACCGGTCCGCAGCAACGCGCATACTTCACCACGAGACCTTCGCCGCCATGCAGATGCACCGGGCCGTCGTGCTCGATGGAAACCGCTTCGTAGTTCGGGTCGTCAACTGCGAGCAGGCGCTGGGCAACCACGTAGGCCATCTGGTCGCCGTTGCCGATTGCGGCGAGCAGCTCGTCGAGTTTGCGCACGCCGAACTCCTTGAACACACGGCGCAAGCGCCGGAAGTCCAGGTTGTCGATGCTCTTGTTGGACGACGCCAGCGAACGGTCGAGGAGCTTGCCGCCGAGCTCCACCGCTTCGGACTGTTGTTGCGATTTCAGGGCGTGGCGAATGCCGGACCGGGCTTTTCCTGTGACCACGAAGGTGAGCCACTCTGCTTTCGGCTTGGCGCCGGGGGACGTTACGATCTCGACGTACTGACCGCTCTGCAGCTGGGTAGAAAGCGGCGCGAGGTTGCCATCCACGCGTGCACCGGTGCACCGGTTACCGATATCGGTATGCACCGCGTAGGCAAAATCCACCGGTGACGCCCCGCGGGGCAGTTCCATAATGTCGCCGCTCGGGGTAAACACATACACCTCGTCCGGAAACAGGTCGATCTTCAGGCTCTCGATGAACTCCAGCGGATTACCGGCACGCTGCTGCAGCTCCAGCAGGTCACGCACCCATTCCCGCGCTCTCTGTTGGCTCGAGTCGAAGTCTGCTTCGTTGGATGTCTTATAAAGCCAATGGCCGGCAATGCCGTTTTCCGCCACCGCGTCCATATGCTTGGTACGGATCTGCACCTCGATGGGAATGCCATGCATGCTGAACAGGGTGGTATGCAGCGATTGGTAGCCATTTGCCTTCGGTATGGCGATGTAGTCTTTGAAGCGGCCCGCCATGGGCTTGTACAGGTTGTGGATGATGCCCAGCGCCCGGTAGCACTCATCGGCCTGTGAAACGACGACGCGGAAACCAAAAACGTCCATGATTTCTTCAAAGGACTTGTGCTGCGCTTTCATCTTTCGATAAATCGAGTACACGTGCTTCTCGCGCGCCACGACGCTCGCGCTGATGCCTTCCTGCATCAGCGAACGGGAAATCGAACGCCGCACCTCGTCCATCAGCACCTTGCGATTGCCTTTGGCGGCAGCCACCGCCCGGCTGATGCGGTCTGCGCGCAGCGGGTAGAGGGCCTGAAAACCGAGCTCTTCGAGCTCTACCTTCATGTGATGTATGCCAAGGCGGTTGGCGATCGGCGCGTAGAAGTCCAGCGTTTCGCGGGCGATGCGTTTGCGCTGATCCCGGCCCATGACGCCGATGGTGCGCATGTTGTGCAGCCGGTCGGCCATCTTCACCATGATCACGCGGATATCCCGCGCCATGGCCAAAGCCATCTTCTGAAAGTTCTCGGCTTGCGCTTCAGCGCGCGTTTTGAAGATCTTGGAAAGCTTGGAAACGCCGTCGACGAGTTCGGCGACGTCCTGGCCAAACTCGCTGCCGAGCGTTTGCTTGGCAACACCGGTATCCTCGATGACGTCGTGCAGTATCGCTGCCATCAACGACTGATGGTCCATACGCATACTGGCGAGAATCTGTGCGACAGCCAGCGGATGCGTGATGTAGGGGTGGCCCGTGCGGCGATACTGTCCCTTGTGCGCGGCTTTTGCGTAGTTGAATGCGCGCTCCACCTCAACGATCTGCGCTTCGTCCAGGTAGTCTTTCAGCAGGGTGGCCTTGAGCTGCGCAAATGATGTAGGCGCGGCTACCTTGTCACGTCGGGCGCGGCTGGCAAGCTGAGCGACGAAAAATGAATCGCCAGTATGCTTGCGTGCGGAAACGGAGCGCTTCTTCTTCGTTTTGCGAACGCTCTTCTGGGTATTCTTCTCGGACGTGGGGCGCGTCGGGTCAGACGTCGCGGGTTTCGTCATCTCCTACACCGAACGAAACTTCCAACTCTTCATCGTCGGTGGTGAAATCCAGCTCGTCAAGCCTTCTATGGGAGATCAGGCCCTCGGCGATCTCGCGCAATGCAATCACCGTTGGCTTGTCGTTTTCCTCTGCCACCATGGGCTCAGCTCCGAATGTGCGCAGCATGCGGGCGCGCCGGGTTGCCAGCATGACGAGCTCGAAGCGGTTGTCGACGTGGTCAAGGCAATCTTCGACGGTTACTCGGGCCATAGGAAAAGACTCTAGGTGCGGTAAGCGGCCGGCGAGTTTATTGAAACGTCCCTGCGGTGTCCAGCAGGTCCTCGAGCCGGGCACCTAGCGCCTGCTGCTGCGGGCGACGGCGCAGCCGCTCGGCTCGCACGATCGCAGTGAGGTCATCGAGAGCCGTGTCAAACACGTCGTTTACCACCAGGTAGTCGAAGTCACCGTGGTGTGACATCTCCTCCACCGCTTGGGATAAGCGTCGTTCGATGATATCCGGGGCGTCCTGGCCGCGTCCCCTCAGCCGTTCCTCAAGAGCCGCGCGGCTTGGCGGCAGGATGAACACGGAAATGGCGTCGCCGATTAATCGTCGTACCTGTGCCGCACCTTGCCAGTCGATCTCGAGGATGAGGTCCTGGCCTTGGCGTCGCGCCTGCTCGACGGTGGCGAGGGCCGTTCCATAGTAGTTTCCGAACACGTCCGCATGCTCGAGGAAGGCGTCGTTCCGAATCATCTCCTCGAATGTTTCGGTGCTCACGAAATGGTAGTTTATTGCGTCAGTCTCTTTGCTCCGCCTGGGCCGGGTGGTGTGCGATACGCACACGCCAAGCCCATCGACGCGATCGATGAGTGCGCTTACCAGTGAGGTCTTACCCGCCCCGGATGGGGCGGAGATCACAAACAACAGGCCGTGGCGCGGATTCGTCATTCGATGTTCTGAACTTGCTCGCGGATCTGTTCGATGATGACTTTCAGATCCACGGCCCTTTGCGCCGTTTCCGCCTGGATCGACTTGGCACCGAGAGTGTTCGCTTCGCGATTCAACTCCTGGGTGAGAAAGTCCAGCCGTCGGCCGTGGGGACCGGCGCCGCGCAAGGCTGCGCGCGCTTCTTTGACGTGAATGGTGAGGCGGTCCAGCTCCTCGGCGATATCTGCCTTCTGCGCGAGCAGCGCGATTTCGGCTTCCAGTCTGGTTGGATCGACGTTTGCCTGCAGATCCGCAACGCGGCTTCTCAGACGTTCCTGAAGCGTGCGCACGATGTTGTCGGCCTGGTGTTGGACCGTGGCCACTTGCGACTCGATCGCGGTCAGGCGGTCGATGAGCACGTCGGTAATGGCTTCGCCCTCTCTTGCGCGGTGGCCAATGAGATCGGTGAGCGCCATCTCGAAGAGCGATTCTGCAGCCCCGAGCAGGGCTTCGTCCGCCTCACCCTGATCCATTAGCACCCCCGGCCACTTCATCAGCTCCAATGCGCTCACGCTGCCGATGTCAGGGGCGTCCCTGCGTACCTGTTCGAGGGTTGCCATCAGTTGCAGCAGCAGCGGCCGGTTGACTTCGAACGCGCCGGTTGCCGCGGCTTTGTCCACGCGTAGTGTGGCGTCCACCTTGCCGCGCTTGAGGTGCTTGCGGACGGCTTCGCGCAGCACTGGTTCCAGGCCACGGAAGAGGTCCGGCACGCGAAACTGCGCCTCCAGATAACGGTGATTGACGGACCGCAGCTCCCACACCAGGTGGTAGCGCTCGTGGTGCCCCTGACTACGGGCGAAGGCTGTCATACTGTGAAGCATGAAGGGATTCTAACCCCCGCCTTTCCCGCTGGCATAGGGCAGCCGGTTATAATGGCCCGCTGTTTTGCAAGCGATCCATCCAAGAATGAATTCCCAACTACAGCGGCCGAGCGGACGCCGGCCCGACGAAGCGCGAGAAGTGAGCATCACGCGTGGGTTTACCAAACACGCTGAAGGCTCGGTTCTCGTCGCCTTTGGCGACACCAAGGTGCTGTGCACTGCTTTTGTAGAGGAAAACGTGCCTCGCTTCCTCAAAGGCAAGGGGCAGGGCTGGGTAACCGCTGAATACGGCATGCTCCCCGGCGCTACCCATACCCGCGGAGACCGCGAAGCCGCCAGGGGCAAGCAGAGCGGGCGCACCCTGGAGATCCAGCGGCTGATCGGCAGGAGCCTGCGTGCGGCGGTGGATCTATCGGCGATGGGTGAACGCACCATCCGGGTGGATTGTGACGTACTGCAGGCAGATGGTGGCACGCGTACTGCCTCCATCACCGGCGGTGCCGTGGCGCTCTACGATGCGCTGGCGAGCCTCTCCCTTCAGGCCGCGTTCAGCGAGTTTGTGGCATCAATATCCGTGGGTGTCTGGCGCGGAGCCGCTGTGCTGGATCTGGATTATGCAGAGGACAGTACCGCTGAAACCGATATGAACGTGGTGATGCTGGAGTCCGGAGGATACGCCGAGGTGCAGGGTACCGGTGAAGCCGGCACGTTTTCGCAGGTCGAGCTCGATCAGATGCTCGGATTGGCCCGAGACGGCATCAACCAGCTGATCAGCCGTCAGCGTGAAGCGGTGTCAAAGGAGCTGAGGTGACCGAAGACAAGGGTGCTTTCATTGCGTTGATGCTGGAGCAGGGTGTGCTTCAGTTCGGCCGCTTTACCCTCAAATCCGGCCGTGAGAGCCCCTACTTCTTCAATCTCGGCAACATCGCCAGCGGCGCGGCCTTCCGGCGGCTCGGCCAGGCCTATGCCACCGCTATTGAAGCCCGGGCGCCGTCCTTCGACATGCTGTTTGGGCCAGCTTACAAAGGCATACCCATTGCCACCGCCACTGCGGTGGCCCTCGGCCGCGACGTGCCCGTCGCCTTCAACCGTAAAGAGGCGAAGGCTCACGGAGAGGGTGGCCGGTTCATCGGCGCCCCGGTCCGCGGTCGTGTACTGATCGTCGATGATGTGCTCACCGCGGGCACGGCGGTGCTCGAAGCCAAAGGCATGATCGAAGACGCGGGTGCCGAGGTCGCGGGTGTCGTCATCGCCTTGGATCGCAAGGAAAGGGTGGATGGCAGCGAGCTAACCGCCGTGCAGCGTATGCGAAGCGAATTTGATATTGAGGTTGTCAGCATCGTCGAGCTCGAAGACGTGATTGAGTACCTTGACTCGAGTGGCGACGCTGCTGAAGATCGGGCCGACGTCATTGATGACATCCGCGCCTATCGTCAACGGTATTGCGTAGTCTGAAACATGTCTAGAGTGTGCGCTGCAATCGTTCTGATCGCACTGCTTCTGGCAGCGGGCGGCGTGCACTCGGCGTATTTGTACCGCTTCACCAACGCAGAAGGAAAGACAGAAATCGCCAGCGCTATTCCTAATGACAGGGTGGTCCACGGTTACGATGTGATCGACACCAGCGGGCGCGTCATCCGGCGGGTCGCGCCGGAGCTCTCGCCCGAAGCGCAGGAACGTAAACGGGTCGAACAGGCGCAGCTCAAGGCCTGTGAGGATGCGCTACGGCGGGTGCAGGCTTTGTACCAATACGAATCAGAGATCGACCACGCGAAGTTGAAAGCGCTGGATGCGTTGGCCGTGGCGATCGATAACGAGCGCGCTAACCTCGCCCACGTGCGCAGCCAGCATGCCGAGCTTCTGCAGCAGGCCGCCCGTATGGAGCGATCAGGTAGCTCGCTCTCATCGGTGGTCATTCAGAACATCGAACGTGCGGCGGCGCAGGTAAGGGTGCTTGAAGAAAACATCAAGCAACGCTCGGGCGAGCAGGCAGACATTGACCGTCGCTTTGAAGAGGAACGGCAGATCTTTCTGCAGGGTAGCTGCAGTTAGTGACCGGACGCTTCGGCCTGTCCGCTAGAACAAGCCCCGCGCCAGCACGTCCCACTGTGCGTCCCAATCTGCAGTGGGTGGCGTTTTGAATTCGCTGCGTACGAACTGATTAATGCGTCCTTCTGCCGCGGCCATCAACAGGTTGGCGCCCGGCCCTGCGGGCACGCGGGGAATCTCAGAACGCTGGGCCTGATGATCCCTCAGCGATTGCCGCAGGTGCGTTTCCAGGCGATCGAAGACCTGGCGCATACGGGCCCGTAATTTCTCAGATTCACCCTGCAGTGCGTCTCCGACGAATAGTCGTGCGAAACCGGGGTTGTGCTCGGCGAACGACAGGAGCAGGAGCAGGATGGATCTGCACTGCTGCATGGGGGCTCCGGCACCCTCGCCTTTCTGGATGCGATTGATCCGTGTGAACAGGCTCTCTTCCACGAACTCTATGAGCGCTTCGATCATCTTCGCTTTGCTGGGGAAGTGCCGGTACAACGCCGCTTCTGAAACGCCCACGTGCTCGGCCAGCTTGGCGGTGGTGATGCGCGAACCGGGCTGCGTTTCGAGCATCAGCGCGAACGCCTCGAGGATCTGCTGCTTGCGGTTGGAACGAGGTCTCATCAGCTGATCTTCGTACCCACGCCGCTGTCGGTGAAAATCTCCAACAGCAGCGCGTGCGGCACGGTTCCATCGATGATCTGCACGCTGCCGACACCGCCGGCCAACGCCTCCAGAGCGCACTCGATTTTCGGCAGCATACCGCTGGAGATGGTGCCGTCACTGATCAGCGTCTCGACCTGCGCCTTGCTCAGCTCCTCGATGGTCTGTTTATCTGCATCCAGCACACCCGGCGTGTTGGTCATGAGGATGAGTTTCTCGGCGTGCAGATACTCGGCCACCTTACCTGCGACGGTGTCGGCGTTGATGTTGTACGACTCGCCGTCCGGGCCGGCGCCGACCGGAGCAATCACCGGTATGAAGCCCGATTCAGTGAGCTTGGTGACCACGTCCGTGTTGATCTTGACAACTTCTCCCACGTGGCCGATATCGATGATTTCTGTTGCGGCGTGCTCGGCGCTGGCCTGGTGCACCTTCAGCCGCCGCGCCTCGATGAGGTTGCCGTCTTTGCCGGTGATACCCACGGCGCGGCCGCCGTGCTGATTGAGCAGCGTCACGATCTCCTGATTGACGAGGCCGCCCAGCACCATCTGCACCACGTCCATCGTTTCAGCATCCGTCACGCGCAGTCCGTTGACGAATTTCGACTCGATGTTCAATCGCTCGAGCAGCTCGCCGATCTGTGGGCCGCCACCGTGCACGACGATGGGGTTCAGACCAACGAGTTTGAGCAGCACCACGTCCTGGGCGAAACGTTCCTGAAGGGCTTCGTCCACCATGGCGTTACCGCCGTACTTCACAACGACAGTGCATCCCTGAAACTTGCGAATATAGGGCAGCGCCTCGTTCAGAACGCGTGAGACTGTGCGAGCGTGGGTAGGATCGAGTGTCATGGTTTAAAACTTCAGGTTGTTATCTATGTTGGAAAGTTGCTGTTTAAAGACGTCCTGGATGCGGGCCAGCGCGGTCTGTCCGTCTGCTTCGAAACGCAGGCTCAGCACTGGACTGGTGTTGGAGGGCCGAATGAGACCCCAGCCGTCGGCATAG
The DNA here is from genome assembly GCA_030428905.1 of Gammaproteobacteria bacterium. GTDB lineage: Bacteria > Pseudomonadota > Gammaproteobacteria > Pseudomonadales > Azotimanducaceae > SYFY01. The sequence goes on along the minus strand of JAUIED010000001.1, from coordinate 108,280 downwards.
TCCACGCGCAGTCCATCTATGGTTGTGAGCGTGCCGTCGCCGAAGTCCGCAGATTGCGCAAGCTCGCGCATCACCTCGAACTTGCGCTCTTCCGTGGTGTTGATCTTCAGTTCCGGCGTTGTGAAGGTGACCGGGAACTGCGCGAACAGATCGTCTACACGCTGACTCTCGGCACTGATGATCTCAAGCAGCCGTGCAGCGGAGTAAAGCGCATCGTCGAAGCCATACCAGCGTTCGCCGAAACAGATGTGGCCACTGAACTCGCCGCCGAGCAGCGCGCCGGTTTCCTTCATCTTGGCTTTGATGTGGGAGTGCCCCGTCTTCCACATGATGGGCCGGCCACCGTACTCGCTGATGAGCGTGTTCAGATGACGCGAACACTTCACGTCGTAGATGATGTCGGCGCCGGGGTTGCGGCCGACGATGTCCTGGCTGAACAGCATCATCAGCTTGTCGGGCCATATGATTTCGCCCTGATTGGTGACCACGCCCAGCCGGTCGCCATCACCATCGAATGCGAGCCCGAGATCCGCATGCTCGGCCTGTACAACCGTGATCAGGTCCTCGAGGTTATGCGGCTCCGCAGGATCGGGGTGATGGTTCGGGAAAGTACCGTCCACGTCGCAGTAGAGAGGTATCACCTCGCAGCCCAGCTCTTCTATGAGTCGGGGAGCGATGGCGCCAGCTACGCCGTTGCCGCAGTCGATGACGACTTTCAGCGGCTGGGCCAGTGCTACGTCTGTGACAATTCGTTCTACGTAGCGCTCATCAATGGGTACGGTGTCAGCAGAGCCTTCGCCCTCGGAAAGGTCGTTGTCTAATAGTCGTCGGTAGAGCTGCTGGATGCGTTCCTCGGCGAGCGTTACACCGCCGATCATCATTTTCAGGCCGTTGTATTCGGGCGGGTTGTGGCTACCTGTGATCATGATGCCTGTTCCGGTATCAAGCTCGTAGGTGGCGTAGTAGAGAAGCGGTGTTGGCACCTGGCCAATGTCGATGGTGTCGGCACCGCCTTCGTTCAGGCCGCGTACGAGCGCATCGCGCAAACCCGGGCTGGATAGGCGACCGTCGCGACCGATGGCAACGCGAGGCTGGTTTTCGGACAGTGCCTGTGCTGCGAATGCGCGGCCAATCCAGTAAACGACTTCCTCGGTGAGATTCGTATCGGTGATGCCGCGAATGTCGTAGGCGCGGAAGATGTTCGGGTCGAGTTTCAAACCAAGCTCCACCGGGCCGACGTTCTCGTGAACTTCGATGCCGAAGTTGTCGTCTTTAGGTGGTGCGGCTTTGCTTGGCTGCACGTCGAGAAAGTCATCGTCTACCTCCAGTTCTTCATCGACAACCGGCTGTGCGGCTGCTGTGGGTTTTGCCTTGGTTCTGGGTGCGGGCGCGGGCGCTGCGGTTGTCTGTGTCGGCTCTGGTGCCGCCGTCTCCGTGCGTGAAAGCTCCACGGCGATGCGTTGCACGCTGTCCAGGGAGTACCTCTCGAGCTGGGCTTTTCGGCCCCGTATGCGTTTGGCTGCGAACTGTCCGAGGGCGTTCAGATCTTCGTTGAGCTTGCGGAACAGACGCGAAAAGCCAAGGTAGATGCTGGCGAGCACCACAACGATGCAAACGGCAAAAGGCGTCAGCAAGCCTGCGACGCTGATCAGCTCCGGGAGTGCGTCGGGGTTCGGGTCGTAGTGCAGTGTCCAATGCGGGGCGGCGAGTGCGGTACTTTTTCGGTGTTCAGCCGCGCCGTTGGCTCCCCACGTGAGGACGGTGGAAGCTTCGGAGCCAGCAAAGCGCTGTTCGACTTCCATGCGACCGACACCTGGCGACAGCGACTCCAACCCGTCGAGAAAGTACGCCTGGTCGAGCACGGCGAACAGCACGCCGACTACGCGACCCTGACTCGTTACGGGGGCAGCTGCATAGAGCAGCGTGCGCTGACTCACAGAGGCTTCTGGGCCTGAAAAAGGGCTCGATTCGGCGGCTCGGACAACCTCGAGTGCTGCGAAGGTGATGGGCACCTCGGCAGACAGGTCCACTTCAGCGAAACCCTTGCGGAAGAGCGCCACGCGCCGGGCGCCGGCCATGTGGGATAACAGCCGCGCCTCGCTGGCGCTGATCAATTCGGCATCTTCGCTCAGCAGCGCCTGCACGGTGTCCTTCGCAGACGCCATTTGCTGCAGTTGTGCGGCAAGGTCGCGGATGCGGCCGTCGAACATTGCCACCAGTGCTTCGTGGTTTGCGTTGATGACGGCGTCGCGCTGCCGCTCGCCAGGCTGGATGCCCAGCGACCAGGCGACGACCGCAAACGCGATGATTACGCCTACGAGTGCCAGGCCGCCTGAGAGCATCGCGTTTGGGAGAAGGTCGCGGTTCGCGGCAGCACCGCCGTCGGGAGCTGAATCGGCCAACTTCATGTCCTTGAAATGGAGTGTCGTTCTTCTGGAACCGCGGCGCCGAGCGCTTCGAGTCCCTGCCTTGAATGCAGCCTATGGTATCGGCGGTCTGAGCGCCATGCTACCTACTGAGACGCACTTTCGGGGTTTGTGGGTGCTAACTGACTATCCAACAGGTCGGCGATGGCCGAGATCAATGCGCGCGCCAGAGCGTCTTTGCCCTGCTTGTTCAGAGTGACCTCTTCGTGAGCCGAGATGATCGTGGCTGCATTGTCGTCGCTGTTGAAGCCAATGCCGGGCAGCGATACGTCGTTGACTACGATCAGGTCCAGGCCTTTGCGTAATCTTTTGTCTCGGGCGTGCTGTAGCGCATCGTTGGTTTCTGCCGCGAACCCCACCACCAATTGAGGTCTCGGGTCGCTGTGCGCCACGCTGTGGATGATGTCCGGGTTCATCCGCATGTCGATGCGCATGTCGCCGGTTTTTTCGCGTTTGATCTTGCGGTCATGCTGCTGTGCCGGTCGATAATCTGCGACGGCGGCAACACCGATAAATACGTCGCTGGCCGGAGCGGCGGCCAGGCTCGCTGCATGCATTTGTTGTGCGCTTTCCACGGCTACGAATTCCACGCCGGGCGGCTTGGCGAGCGCTGTGGGGCCGCTGATGAGTACCACCGCCGCACCTGCGTCTCGGGCGGCGGTGGCAATGGCATAGCCCTGTTTCCCCGAGCTGTGGTTGGAGATGTAGCGCACTGGGTCGATGGCTTCCCGCGTTGGACCCGCCGTGACGACGACCCTTCGGCCGGCAAGTCTTTGGGGCGAAAAGTGCTCGGCGAGGCTCCGCACGATTGCTTCGGGCTCAGACATGCGTCCTTCACCGACGTCACCGCACGCCTGCTCGCCGCTTTCCGGGCCGATGACGTGACACCCGGTGTCGATGAGCTGGGCCAGGTTGCGGTGCACTGAAGGGTGTGCCCACATCTGCTGATTCATTGCGGGGGCCAGGAAGAGGGGGGCTGGAGTGGCCAGCGCCAGAGTCGTCAGGAGATCGTCCGCCAACCCCGTTGCCAGTCGCGCAAGGGTGTGTGCTGTAGCCGGAGCAACGACCAGCGCGTCTGCCCAGCGGGCCAGCTCGATGTGGCCCATGGCGGCTTCGGCCTCGATATCAAAGGTCTCCAAGCGCGGCTGGCGGCCGCTCAGCGCAGCCAGCGTTGTGGGCGTGACGAACTCAAGGGCGCTGCGGGTAAGTACGGTCTGCACCTGCGCGCCGGCCTGTACGAGTTGGCGCACGAGCAGTGGCGTCTTATAGGCTGCTATACCGCCGCTGATTCCCAGTAGGATGTTTTTCCCTGCCAATGCCATCTGGTTCGAATGTGCCTGTACGCAACGCCAGTCGTGGCGGATGCCGCGAAGATACCACTCGTTACGGGTGGTCTAAAGCGAGCGGGTCACAGGAATCCGGCCCTCGTGAGTGGCTGTTGCAGGGTGATACTTCGGGCCTCAGCGATGTTGACCTACTCGCCGTGTGCCTGCGCACCGGCCACCGCGGTGTCGGGGTTTCAGAGCTCGCGCGCAGGCTCATGCGGCGATTTGGTTCTCTGCGCCAGGTGCTGCAGGCGCCTGAAGCCGTGCTGTTGGCCGAGCCGGGGCTTGGCGAAGCCAAAGTGGCGGCCCTCAAAGCGGTGATGGCCATCGCCGAGCGGGTGGTGGCGGAGGAGTTGTCGGACGCCCCGGTGTTCTCGACATCCCTCGCGGTGCAACGGTTTCTGCGGGTTAAGCTCGCACCGCTCACGCGGGAGGTGTTTGCATGCCTGCTGCTGGATACGCGGCATCGGCTGTTGCGCTTTGAGGTGCTTTTTCAGGGCACGATCGACAGTGCCAGCGTGCACCCCCGGGAACTGATTCGCCGATGCCTGGAAACCAACGCCGCTGCGGTGATTCTGGCGCACAACCACCCCTCTGGTGTGGCCGAGCCGAGCCTGTCCGATATCGCACTGACCGAGCGGCTGCAGCCGCTGCTGCGAGAGGTTGGTGTGCGTTTGCTGGATCATCTGGTGGTTGGCCGGGGGCAGGAGGTATCGATGGCTGCGCGGGGGCTTATTCAGCCGTGAGTGGGGGCAGGTGACGTGAGAGGGGCAGGTGACGTGAGAGGGGCAGGTGACGTGAGAGGGGCAGGTGGGAGGCCCCGATTTTGACCTGCGCACATCGCTAGTGTATAAACGCGCTCCATTTTTCTCAGGCCCAGCCGATGTCTCAGGTTTGCCAAGTCACCGGAAAGCGCCCGATGTCGGGCAACAACGTGAGCCACGCTCAGAACAAGACGCGCAGGCGTTTCTCGCCCAATCTGCATAGCAAGCGCTTCTGGGTGGATTCCGAACGCCGTTTCGTCAAGCTGCGCGTTTCAGCGAAAGGCATGCGCATCATCGATAAGAAAGGTATCGAAACCGTGCTCGCGGAGCTGCGCGCGCGCGGCACCAAGGTATAAGGAGCCTAAAAGTGCGTGACAAGATCAAGCTGGTTTCCAGTGCCGGTACTGGGCACTACTACACCACCAACAAGAACAAGCGTACGACTCCTGACAAGCTGCAGATGAAGAAGTACGACCCGGTGGTGCGTAAGCACGTGCTCTATACGGAAGCGAAGATCAAGTAGCGGCCTTCCGACCTGCCCGAACTCCCTGAAGTAGAAACCACGCGCCGGGGCATAGAGCCTTGGTTACGGGGTGCCCGTATCAACAGCTGGGTGGTGCGCAACCCGTCGTTGCGCTGGCCAGTGGAGATTCCTGAGCATCTGGCCGGGAGCGAGGTGCTCGGTGTTGGCCGACGCGCGAAATACCTGTTGCTGGAGTTCCAGTCCGGCACGCTCATTATTCACCTCGGCATGTCCGGCAGCCTCCGACTGACTGAGGAGGGCGCCGACTATCGCACCCATGACCATGTGGTTATCAGCCTGTCGTCTGGTCGCAGCTTGCGGCTTAACGACCCTCGGCGCTTCGGCTGTGTGCTGTTCCAACCGGGTGATGCGTCAGAACACAAGCTGTTGCGCAACCTGGGAGTGGAGCCGCTTGGCAATGAGTTTTCCGGCGCCGTCCTGCACGCTGCAGCGCGCGGCCGGCGTGTCGTGGTGAAAAATCTGCTCATGGACGGTCGTGTGGTAGTGGGTGTGGGGAATATCTACGCAAGTGAGGCGCTGTTCCGGGCGGGCATCCGGCCCGCCGTCGCCGCAAGGCGCATACCAGGGCACGCCTATGACCGGTTGGCCCAAACGGTGCGCGAGGTACTGGCATATGCGGTCAACCGTGGAGGCACGACACTGCGCGATTTTCTCGACCCGGACGGTCAGCCGGGATACTTTGCCCAGGAACTTGCCGTATACGGGCGTACAGGTGCGCCCTGCCGCGACTGCGGCACGCCGATCAAGTCCCTGGTTCTTGGGGGGCGCAGCACTTTCTACTGTCCTAAATGCCAACGTTCACAGGGATTTAGGCGAATTTCGTGATAATCTTCAAAAGACTTCAACACGGAGTACGGAGCCATGGACCTCTCCAGATCCTGTCGCGCGCTAACGCTTGGCGCAATTCTTGGTTTTCTCCTGATAACGCCTGCCTATGCGGCCGATGAGGACGAGCCCACGGCGATGGCCATGGCGGGAGACCTCTTGATTGCCCGTCCGGGCGGTATCATTTTGACGACCCTGGGAGCTGCCGCATTCGTAGTAAGCCTGCCGTTCAGCGCGGCCGGCGGCAACGTGAGCAAGGCCGCCGAGCACTTGGTAATCAAGCCAGCCAAAACGACGTTCGTGCGGTGCCTGGGTTGTACTTCGATCGGTCGCTATCAGGACCCGGACCGATAAGCTTCAGCTACTGATGGGTGCACGAATTTCGCGATGTCGCCTCCGAGGGCTGCGATTTCGCGCACCAGTGAGCTCGAGATGAAGCTGGTGTGTGTAGATGTGGGTAAAAACACATATTCGATTTCGGGGTCGAGTGACTGGTTCATTTCAGCCATCTGAAACTCGTAGTCGAAATCCATCATGTTGCGCAGGCCGCGGAGGATGAACCGCGCGTTTTTACTGCGCACGTAGTCGACCAGTAGGGTGTTGAACCCTTCCACCGACACGCGGTCCCCATACTCTGCCAGCACTTCTTCGCACATGGCCACGCGGTCTGCCAGATCAACCTTCGGATCTTTCGCGGCGGAAGTACCGATCGCGACGATCACGTGGTCAAACAAGCTCAGCGCCCGCCGCACCAGGTCTGTGTGGCCGTTGGTGATGGGATTGAAGGATCCTGGGTACACGACCGTGCGCATGGGTGTTCGTGCTGCCTTTTACGGAAAGGGAGGCGGATAGTAGTGCAGAAACTAGCCCGATTCCAAATACGCGAGCCCGAACCATGTGTCGCCGGCGCGCTGCTGTTTGTGGGCAACGAGCCCCTTCGGTAGCGCTGGCGGCTCGTGTGCCTCCCAGTACAAGGTGGCATCTGCAGCCAGATGTGGCATGAGTACCGCCAAGGTCCTCTCAAGCAGTGACGAGCGGAATGGTGGGTCGAGAAAGACCAGATTCCATAGTGAGCGCTCACTTCGCAGAAAACGGCTGGCCTCGCTGCAGGTCACGCGGGCATTCGTTGCACCGAGTTGCGCGGCGTTGGCGCGCAAGGCGTTGCAGGCGAGGCGGTCTTTCTCCACGAATTGCACGAAATCAGCGCCCCTCGATGCGGCTTCAAACCCCAGTGCGCCGCTGCCGGCGAAGAGGTCCAGGCACCTCTGGCCACCAAGATCGGTGCCGAGCCAATTGAACAACGTCTCTCGCGCGCGGCCGAGGGTGGGCCGAAGTTGCGGCCGCTCTGTGAAGCGGAGCTTTCGCCCTCTCCACTTACCGCTGATAATGCGCAACTCGTTTTTGGCCATGCACGAAATAGTGAGTGAAGGAGAAGTAAAAAACGAGGGCGGCTTCTGGAAGCGCTTGCGCTCCGGGCTGTCCAAGACGCGGGATGCCCTGGGCACCGGCGTGGGCAATCTTCTGCTCGGAGAGAAGGAGATTGATGAAGAGGTGCTGGAAGATCTTGAAACCGCCCTTCTTCTGACCGACGTTGGTGTTGAAGCAACCACCGACATCATGGACGACCTGGCTGCGAGGGTACAGCGGCGGGAGCTGAACAATACCCGGGCGCTGCACGGTGCGCTGGGGCGGCTGCTCACGCAGCGGCTGCAGGCCCATGTGAAGCCGTTTCAGGTCGACCGTCAGGCGAAGCCTTTCGTGATCTTTTTTGTTGGCGTGAACGGAGTGGGCAAGACCACGACGATCGGCAAGCTTGCGAAGCGGCTTCAGGGTGAAGGGCTGAGCGTCATGCTGGCCGCCGGGGATACCTTTCGCGCTGCGGCGGTGGAGCAGCTACAGGCCTGGGGTGAACGCAATGGTGTGCCTGTGATTGCTCAAAGCCAGGGCTCAGACTCCGCCTCTGTTGTCTACGATGCCGTGCAGGCCGCAGCTGCCCGTGGTGCGGACGTGCTGCTGGCGGATACGGCAGGTCGCCTGCAGGCCAAAACCAACCTGATGGAAGAGCTGCGCAAGATCAGCCGTGTGGTATCACGTTTCGACGAAAGCGCGCCTCATGAAGTGCTGCTCGTGCTTGATGCGGGCGTTGGTCAGAATGCGCTGAGTCAGGTGAAAGAATTTGATGCTGCAGTACCGCTTACCGGTCTTGTGGTTACCAAGCTCGATGGCACGGCCAAGGCTGGTGTGCTGTTCGCCGTAGCTCAGCAGACCGATCTGCCCATCTATTTCATCGGTGTTGGCGAAGGAGTCGAAGACCTGCGGCCGTTCGAGGCGGAGCCTTTCGTCGAGGCGCTGCTCGCTCAGGCAACGGAGGAAAACGGCTAACCCATGGGCCATATCGAGATGCACGGCGTCACCAAGCGCTTCTCCAGCGGGCAGGAAGCGCTCAAAGAGGTGGACGTGTCGTTCGAGGCGGGTTCCATGTGCTTCCTGACCGGTCATTCTGGCGCGGGGAAGAGCACCTTCCTCAAGTTGCTGCTACGTCTCGACACGCCGACCCGCGGGCAGATACTGGTGAACGGCAAGAACGTCACCAACCTGAAAAAATCCCGTTTGCCCTTCTATCGCCGCAACATCGGCGCAGTCTTTCAGGATCATCACCTGCTGGCGGGCCGTAGCGTATTCGACAACGTAGCCGTCCCTTTGCGGGTCATCGGTATGCGTGAGCGCGACGTCGGCCGACGCGTGCGAGCGGCGTTGTCTCGCGTGTCTCTGCTGGAAAAAGAGCGTCTGCTGCCTGCGCACCTGTCGACGGGCGAGCAGCAACGAGTGGGCATTGCCCGCGCGGTGGTGAACCGGCCAAAGATCCTGCTCGCGGATGAACCCACCGGAAATCTCGATCCGGAGCTTTCCCGAGACATCATGGCGCTGTTCGAGCAGTTCAATCAGGTGGGCACCACGGTGATTGTCGCAAGCCACGACCGGGAGCTTATCGAAGGTATGGGCAAGCGCATCATCGAGCTGTCGGGAGGTCGCGTGGTGCGCGATCGTCTGCTCGAAAGCGAGGTACTGCTCGACGAGTCTGCAGATCTGATGGGTAGCGATGTCGCGTAAGGACGATCCATTCGCGCAGGAAGGCCGCAGCGGCTTGGTCGGGTGGGGCCGCGACCACGGCCGGGTGGTGCGCGAGGCCATGCACCATATCAGTGCGCGATTGGCAACCAGCCTCATCGTCTGGTTGCTGGTGGGAATAGCGCTCGCGTTACCGGCAGGGTTGTACCTGCTGCAGCTCAACCTGGCAGATGTTGGTTCCGATTGGGATGGCAGGCCCGGCCTATCGGTGTACTTCAAGGTCGACACCCCGGAAGCCGAGTTACGCGCGCTGGCGCAGCAGCTCAGGGCAGAGCCGCAGGTGCAGGAGGTTGAAGAAACGAGCTCCACCCAGGCACTAGCGGCGTTTCACGCCCATACCGGCTTGAGCGATGCGCTGGAGCTTCTGGAGGAAAATCCACTGCCGGCCTCCCTGCGCGCCATGCTGGTGTCCGGTGCCACGGTGCCTGACCTCGAGCGTCTTGCGGCCATCGCCGGCAAAGCCTCGGGCGTGCAGGAGGTGGTGGTTGAGAAGACCTGGCTCGAGCGCGTGTCAGACATCACGACGGTGGTGAGCCGGCTGAGCGGCGTGCTGGCAGTGCTCTTTGGCGTTGGTGCCTTGCTGGTCACCGCCACCTCGGTGCGGCTAGCCATTGAAGCGCGCCTGGAGGAGCTCAAGGTACAGACCTTGGTTGGCGCCACGGAGCGGCAACTGCGCCGCCCCTTTCTCTATTTTGGCGCCATCTACGGTGCTGGTGGTGCGTTGGTTGCGCTCATGCTCCTCAGCATGACCCTGCTGGTGGTGGAAACGCCGCTGTCCCGACTCGCCGGGAGTTATGGCGCTACACTGGAGTTTACGGGCTTTGATCCGGCGTTTCTGTTGGTGATGCTCTGCACCGGTGCCGGGCTTGGTGTTGCTGGGGCCCTGGTAGCGGCACGTCAGCGCTTGCACGACCTGGAAGTGCTCTGACACTGCTCCCGTAGAGCTTGGAAAACCGCCTGAATTCAAGAAGTTGATCACGCCTGGGGAACCAAAACCGGTTAGCACTCTCCAAGGAGGAGTGCTAATATTGACCTGTTCAAGTGTTACCGGAGGTATCACATGTCGACTGATGTCATGAACCTGGCAAGTTTGTCGCCTGGCAAGGATCTGGATGCGTACGTGCAGACCGTAGGTGCGATCCCGGTTTTGTCAGCGGAAGAAGAAAAGGCGCTTGCAGAGCGTTTCTACCATGAGCAGGACCTGGAAGCTGCTCGCCAGCTGGTCTTGAGTCACCTGCGTTTCGTGGTGCACATAGCGAGGGGCTATCAAGGCTACGGGCTTCCCCAGGGGGACCTGATCCAGGAGGGTAACGTTGGCCTCATGAAGGCCGTAAAGCGGTTTAATCCGGAAGTTGGTGTACGGCTCGTATCGTTCGCTGTCCACTGGATCAAGGCAGAGATTCACGAGTTCATCCTGCGCAACTGGCGGATCGTCAAAGTGGCGACCACCAAGGCGCAGCGCAAGCTGTTCTTCAATTTGCGTGGCGCCAAAAAGCAGCTTGGCTGGCTAAGCCACGAAGAAACCCGCGCGGTGGCCCGCGATCTCGGCGTTCCAGAAGCTGAAGTGACGCGAATGGAAGGTCGCCTTGCGGCGATGGACATGGCGTTCGACGGTGCCGATGCGGATGACGACGACGCACCCATGGCGCCGGCAGCGTTCCTCGCACAAGCCCATGCCGACCCTGCAGATCTCGTCATCGACGAAGACGAGTATGAGACGTCTACCAGCCGTCTGGAGCAGGCGCTGACGGCGCTGGATGAGCGCTCGCGCGATATCATCGCGCGCCGGTGGCTTGCGGATGACAAGTCGACGCTGCAGGAGCTGGCGGATGAGTACGGTGTGTCGGCAGAGCGCATCCGGCAGATCGAGAAGGGTGCGATGAAAAAGCTCAAGGCTGCCATCGCTGCCTAAGGTTGATACCAGCTCTGGCATTGCCCTGGTCGGTGCCGTGTACGGTGCTTCTGGCGTCCTGCTCGGTGCTCTCGGTGCGCACGGCCTTCAGTCGGTATTGAGTGAGCGGCAACTGGATGCCTGGGACACCGCAGTGCTGTACCAGCTACTCCACGGGGTGCTTCTCATCGCCCTCAGCGTCTGGCACGCGGTAGCGCCGGACAGGCTGATTCGAGCGGCCGCCGTAGCGTTGGGTGTTGGTGTGTTACTGTTTTCCGGCAGTATCTATCTGCTTTGTTTCGACGCGCCACGATGGTTGGGGCCGGTAACGCCGCTGGGCGGCGTGGCCATGATTCTCGCTTGGGTGCTTCTTATCGTCGCTGCGCTACGTTTCGGCAGAGCGCCGTGAGTACGCAGAGAGGCCGCCTCACGCGCGCTCAGCGTCGCGCATTGGATACTTTGTTACCTTCCTATGAGCAGCGTGCCACGCCATACCCGCGACCGGCCCCGCTCGGCGTGGAGATCGGCTTCGGCATGGGAGAGGCGCTGGAGCAGTGGGCGCTCGCGCAACCGGATTGGAATCTGCTTGGTATAGAAATCTACCCTTCGGGCGTTGGCGCTCTACTCAACAGGTTGGAGCAAGCGGGCTTTGAAAACGTGCGTGTTGCGGTGGAACGGGCGGAGGTAGTGCTCGAAGAGCGACTGGCACCGAGCTCGGTGCGCGAGTTCAGGGTGCTGTTTCCCGACCCATGGCCCAAGAAACGTCATCACAAACGCCGGCTTTTACAGCCTGCCTTCATCTCAATGCTGGCGCATCGGCTGGAGCCGGGTGGAGCGCTCTATGTCGCAACGGACTGGGCGCCCTACGCGGAGTGGGCGTTGGAAAATCTCTCGGCTGAACCGCTGCTGGTCAACACTTCCCACGGCTTCAGTGCCCGTGATGACCGTCGGTTGGTCACCAAATTCGAAGCGCGCGGGAAGCGCTTGGGGCACGACATCTTTGATCTGTGTTTTACCCGTCGCCCAGAAACATCGTGAGTACGCTGTCGAGGTGCCGGTAGCCCATCTGCGTTGTAGCGACGCGATCCGTTCGCAGCAGGCCGAGTTCACAACCCCGTTTCCAGATCGGTTCGTCTGCCAGCGGCGGTATCCCCGTGCGTTCGGAGAAGGTGTTCCAGCTCGTTCCCTCCACGAGGCGCAGCGCGTTGAGCAGGTATTCGAAACGGAGATCGCCATCGCGTAACGTGCGCATGTTTGTTTCTAGTGGCGCGCTGAGATAGCGGCTCGGCGCCTTGGCTTTGTCTGTTCGCTGTCTGCCCACTTTGCCATGCGCGCCGGCACCAATGCCCAGGTAGTCACCGAACCGCCAGTAGTTGAGGTTGTGCTGACATTCATGCCCGGTTTGCGACCACGCCGATACCTCGTAACGTCGGTAGCCCGCCTCACGCAGCAGCATCCAGCCGTGCTCCTCCATGTCAGCGATCAGCGTCTCATCAGGCAACGGGGGCGGTGCGCTGTGAAAGGCCGTCTTCGGCTCGATGGTGAGCTGGTACCAGCTGAGGTGTTCTGGCGCCAGGGCGATAGCGTGCCGCAGATCCTCTAGTGCCTGATCTACGGACTGTTCCGGTAGCCCGTACATTATGTCCAGGTTGATGTTGTCGAAGCCGCCGCGGCGGGCGGCTGCAAAGGCGTGTTCGGTCTCGCGCGCGCTGTGGATGCGACCCAACCGCTGCAACATGCCGGCGTCGAAGCTCTGCACGCCGAGAGACAACCGGTTGATTCCGGCACGGGCGTACGCGGCGAAGTCGGCGTGCTCCGTGGTGCCGGGATTTGCCTCCATGGTCACCTCTCCTTCGCAGGATATGGCGATCAGCAACCGCTCGAAGTCCGCTGGATCGAACAGACTCGGTGTGCCGCCGCCGAAAAACACGGTGTTGAAACGCGCAACGTTGTGCTTGGCGCGCTGATCGTTCAGATCGAGAATCAGCGCATCGATATAGCGGTCATTGTCGAGGGAGCCGCCAAGTGGGTGTGAATTGAAGTCGCAGTAGGGACACTTTTTAACGCACCAGGGAAAGTGCGCGTACAGGGAGGTCATCCCCGCAACAGCTCAAGCAGCAGCGCTGCCGCCTGACCACGGTGGCTCAAACGATTTTTCGTTTGCGCGTCGAGCTCCGCGGCGGTCTTCTCCATGCCTTGCACGAGGAAGTGCGGATCGTAGCCGAAACCGTTGTCGCCTCGCGGCGTATCGATGATCGTTCCGCGCCAGCCAGCCGTTGCGATCAGCGGCGCTGGGTGATCTGCGTGTTCAAGGTAGACCATAGCGCAGTAGAAATGCGCGTCGCGATTGGGCTCTCCCTGCAACCGCCGGATCAGTTCGGCGTTATTGTCGGCATCGCTGCGCTCAGGGCCAGCAAAGCGAGCGGAGTAGATGCCGGGTGCGCCGTCGAGGCTGTCCACTACGAGCCCCGAGTCGTCGGCAATGCTCGGCGTGCCGGAAGCCCTTGCCACGTGCCGCGCCTTGTCGATGGCGTTTTCGACGAAGGTGGCACGGACTTCGTCAGCGGAATCGATCGCCAGGGTTGCCTGGCTGACCAGCTCCCAACCGCAGGGTGCAAACAACCGCTGCATCTCTTTGAGCTTGCCGTCGTTGCGGGTGGCGAGCACGACACGCATCGCTTAAGTGTCCTCGCGGTGCATGCGTTGCTGATGCTCGATCACGCCGTCAGTGCCATCGGGTAGTCTGACGTTGAAGGTGAAACGCAACACATCGCGATCGGTGTACCGCAAAGTGGCGAGGTAGTAGATCGCTTCGCCCTCGCGCACCTCGCGAAAGGTCAGGGGCTGCGTCTGTTCTAGAAGATTGCGATAGCTGCCGGACACCTCAGTTGGCACGGGCAGCCCGTCCCGTTCGATCAGGGAGATGTTTACCAGCGCCTGTGTCGGTGAGCGCACGATTCCGTATTGCGCCGCGATCTCCGGCTTCAGTATGGCCGTCGGAATGATGATGTAGTGGGCGTCGTACACGCCGAAGGACTGTTTCTGTTCGGCGCTCGCCGTCGCTGCGCAGATCAACAAGCCAATAGCCGCGAGTGCGTATCTCACGTGGGCCTCCCGAGTCGGTAAAAGGCGATGGCGCCGAACAGGTTGGGTAGCCGGTTGGCCAGCGTTCTATTGCGATAGTCCTCACCCACCACGAAGCGCTGGATGGTGCGGTACCCACGGCTGCGACACAGCAGCTCAAAGTCGTCGAACGTGAAGAGATGGATGTTGGGCGTGTCGTACCAGCTGTGCGGTAGATGCGAGGCTACCGGCATCCGGCCGTGCAGGCCCAGGTGTACCCGACAGCGCCAGTGCCCGAAATTGGGAAACGTGACGATGCATTCCTTGCCGATGCGCAGCATCTCGCTGAGCAGCGAATCCGGGTGGCGCACGCTTTGCAACGTCTCTGTCATTACCACCATGTCGAAGGCGTCGTCGGCGAAGTCGTGCAGGCCGTCATCGAGGTCGTGCTCGATGACATTGACCCCCTTGCTGATGCAGGTGGTGATGTTGTCCGCGTCCATGTCCAGGCCGTAGCCGTAGACCTGCTTGGTGCTCTGCAGATGGGCGAGGAGCTCACCTTCCCCACAGCCCAGGTCCAACACCCGGGCGCCGTCATTGATGAGCTCGCTGATGATTGCCAGGTCAGCGCGCACCGCAATGCTCCTCGTGCAATCGCGTCATGTAAGTGCCGAGCACATCGAGGTAGCGGGGCAACGGCAGCAGGAACGAATCGTGTCCGTGCTCGGAGTCGATAATGGCGCCGGTTACCCGTTTGTCTGCACGGACCAGGGCGTGTACCAGTTCCTGCGAGCGTTGTACCGCGAAGCGCCAGTCGGTGGTAAATGACACCACCAGAAACTCCGCCGTTACACGGCGCAACGCTTCGCCAAGGTCATCTCCGTAGTCTGCCGCCGGATCGAAATAATCCAATGCCCTGGTCATGAGAATGTAGGTGTTGGCATCGAAACGACGGGAGAACGATTGGCCCTGATACCGCAGGTAGCTCTCTACCTGAAACTCCACCCCTTTTCCGGAGGTCAGGTCGCCGGATTTGAGGTCGCGGCCGAAGCGTCGCCCCATACCGTAGTCCGAGAGGTAGGTGACGTGGCCGATCATGCGCGCCAGTGCCAATCCAACATCGGGATTGTGTCCCTGCTCGCGGTAGCGGCCATTGTGAAAGTGCGGATCGCTGGTGATGGCATGCCGGGCAATCTCGTTGAACGCGATGTTCTGAGCGGTGAGCTTTGCGGCGCTGGCGATCAGAACCGCACTACGCACGCGCTCCGGGTAGTCGATGCTCCACTGCAGGGCCTGCATGCCGCCCAGGCTGCCGCCGATGACCGCGGCGAAGCGCTCGATGCCCAGGTGGTCTGCCAAGAGCGCCTGGCTGCGCACCCAGTCGGACACGGTAACGGTAGGGAAATCGGGGCCGTAGGTACCGCCGGCGGGATTTTCCGAACACGGTCCGGTGCTGCCATGGCAGCCGCCGAGATTGTTGAGTGCGACCACGTGGAAGCGGTTGGTGTCGATGGCTTTGCCTGGACCGATGCAGGCATCCCACCAGCCGGGTTTGGCATCATCTACATTGTGGCGTCCCGCGGCGTGGTGGCTGCCGGAAAGCGCATGGCAGATAAGCACGGCGTTGTTGCGCTGCGGGTTCAGCTCGCCGTACGTCTCATACACCAGGTCAAAGCGTGGCAGCACCGCACCAGAGCGCAGCGCGAAAGGCGCTTCATGCGCGAACGTCTGCGGCGTGACGACACCGACGCTCGCCGAGTCCTGGCGGAATCGACTCAAACAAGCGCCCCCACGAGTCGGCCGAACAGATCCTGCAGCACGAGCCCTGCCACGTGCAGACCTACCAGCACGAGCATTGGTGAGAAATCCATGCCGCCCATGTCGGGCAGGATGCGCCGAATGGGCGCCATCAGCGGTTCGGTGATTTCATGCAACAACACGATGAGCGGGTGCGGGTTGTTGTAATTCACGAAGCCGAGCAGCACCAGAAAGCTGAGGATGACCACGGCAAACACCGCGTACTTGAAGAACGTCAGCAGCAGCAGGAGCGCCTGCAGGGCGCTGTAGCCGATGAGCAGCCCCAGACTCGTGGAGGCGAACAACACGTAGAGTTTGATGAAGATGACGAGGGCCGCCGCAAAAAAGGAGGCGAAGTCCAGATTCCGGTAGCTCGGCATGACGTAGCGAAGCGGCTTGAGTACCGGGTCGCTGACTTTGACGATGCCTTGAGAGACCGGGTTGTAGAAGTTGACGCGGCAGGCCTGAATGACGAAGCGGGCCAGAAAGAGAAGGGTTGCCAGGTCGAACAGAAGCTCGATCAGGTAATTCGCTGCGCTGCTCATCGTCCGAACTCCTCTGCCAGCTCCGTCGACCGCTTAGCGGCGCCGTGCAAGGCGCGCACTATAGCATCGGCCACACCGGCTTCGTTCATGATGTCCAGGGCGCGTTCCGTGGTACCGCCAGGAGATGTCACGTTCCTGCGTAGCTGGGCCGGAACCTCGCTGGATGATTGCGCGAGCTTCGCTGCGCCGTAGGCGGTTTGCAGCGTCAGACTGGTTGCGGCAGCTTCGCTCAGCCCGAGCTCCTCGCCAGCCCGGATCATGGCTTCCATCAGATAGAAGAAATATGCGGGACCGCTGCCGGATACGGCGGTCACTGAATCAAGCAGATGTTCCTGCTCTACCCAGACGACTTCCCCCGCAGCCGCCAACAGTGTCTGCGCCGCATCCCGGTGCGACGCGTTGGCGTGTGCGTTGGCAAAAAGGCCGGCCATACCGGCGCCCACCAGCGCCGGCGTGTTGGGCATGCATCGTACGATGGGCTGCGTCGGACCTGTAACCGCCTGCAGGGTGTCCATGGGGATGCCGGCGGCGATAGACACCACGAGCTGGGATTCATCGAGTTGCAGCGCGCTGACCGTGTCCGCCAGAACCTGTGGCTTTACCGCCAGCACGATGACGTCTGCACTGGTGATTGCGGTCTGATTGTCGAGACTCGTGCGCACGCCCGCCGCTGCCAGTGGTGTGAGCTGGGATTCGCTGATATCCGCGGCGCATAGGTCGGCGGCGTTGGTACCCGCTTCTAGAAGCCCGTGAATGAGCGCCTTGGCCATGTTGCCAGCGCCGATGAATGCGACTTTTTTATCCATCTTTATCCTGTCTCTCTGGGGCCAAAGATCGCTGTGCCGATGCGCACGTGTGTTGCACCGCAGGCGATCGCAGTTTCGAAGTCGTTCGACATGCCCATGGACAGGGCGTTCCAGTCGCTTCCGCGATGTGTTGCCAGGCGCGCGAACTGCGCCTGCAGCGCCTTGAACCCGGTGGTGGGGTCTGTGTCGGATGACAGTATGGTCATCAAACCGCGCAGTGCCAGATTGGGAAGCGCTTCGATGCCTTGCACGAGCGAGTCCAACTCTGCATTGGTGCCGACCCCTGCCTTGTCGGCGTCGGCATCCACATTCACCTGCACCAACACGTTGAGCGGCAGCCCCATGCCTTGGCGATGGGCATCGAGGCGCTTGGCAACTTTCAGCCGGTCGACCGTGTGTACCCAGTCGAAATGCGTGGCGATGTCGCGCGTCTTGTTGGCCTGAATACGACCGATGAAATGCCATTGTGGGGCGAGGTCGTGGAGTGCATGAACCTTCGGTAAAGCATCTTGCAGATAATTTTCCCCGAAGTGTCGCATTCCGGCCTCGTACGCGGCGCGCACCTCGTCGGCAGACCGGGTTTTGGATACGGCGATAACGTGGACGCCGTCGGTGTCCCGGTGGGCCTGATCGCAGGCGGAGCGAACACGGTCCAAAACGGCTCGGGTGCGCTGGGCGATGGGAGTTGCAGAGCTCGACATGGCGCTTGTGTCGCGGGTCTCATTCCTACCGGGCCAGCCGGGCGTGTCGTGGTGATCGGTGATTCAAGATAATACACTAGCGGCCGAGTGCGCGTGGTGCGCACAGAAGCTGAATCAGGTCCCTTCGACAAGGATAGCCATGGATATCACCGAGCTGCTCGCCTTCAGCGCCAAGCAGGGCGCGTCAGACCTGCACCTGTCCGCCGGCCTGCCGCCGATGATTCGCGTGGATGGCGATGTTCGGCGTATCAACCTGCCGCCGCTGGAACACCGTGAGGTGCACGCGCTGATCTACGAGATCATGAATGACAAGCAGCGGAAGGACTTCGAGGAGTTTCTGGAGACGGACTTCTCCTTTGAAGTGCCCGGTGTGGCCCGCTTCCGTGTGAATGCTTTTAACCAGAATCGCGGTGCGGGCGCGGTGTTTCGGACCATTCCTTCCAAGGTGCTGACCATGGATGACCTGGGAATGGGTCAGGTGTTCAAAGACATCTCCATGGTACCCCGAGGTTTGGTGCTGGTGACCGGCCCGACGGGTTCCGGTAAGAGCACCACACTTGCGGCGATGATGGACTTCGTCAACGACAACCGCTACGACCACATCCTCACCATCGAAGACCCGATCGAATTCGTACACGAGAGCAAGAAGTGCCTGGTGAACCAGCGCGAGGTGCACCGAGATACGCACGGCTTCAACGAGGCTTTGCGATCTGCGTTGCGGGAAGACCCGGACATCATTCTCGTGGGCGAGCTGCGTGACCTGGAGACCATTCGCCTGGCGCTGACAGCGGCGGAAACCGGGCACCTGGTGTTCGGCACGCTGCACACCACGTCGGCGGCAAAGACCATTGACCGTGTGATCGACGTGTTCCCGGCAGAAGAAAAAGAGATGGTGCGCTCACAGTTGTCGGAGTCTCTGCAGGCCGTTATCTCTCAGACGCTGCTGAAGCGTGCCGGTGGCGGTCGGGTTGCCGCCCACGAGATCATGATCGGCGTGCCGGCGATTCGAAATCTGATTCGTGAGGGCAAAATCGCGCAAATGTACTCGGCCATTCAAACCGGTCATTCGCACGGCATGCAGACCCTCGATCAGTGCCTTGAGGAGCTGGTGGCCAAACGTATCATCGCCCGTGAGACTGCGCGGGAGAAAGCCAAAGTACCGGAGAATTTCTGATGGAATTCGACAAGCTCCTGAAGCTGGTGGTGGAGAAAGGCGCGTCGGACATGTTCGTTACCGCCGGCAAGCCGCCCATGATCAAGATCAACGGCGCGCTGCACCCTGCAGGCCGCACGGCGTTGTCGCCGGAGCAGGCGCGGGACCTCGTATTCGGCGTCATGAACAAAGATCAGCAGAACGAGTTTCTGAAGAGCCACGAGTGCAATTTCGCCATCAACACCCGGGGGCTCGGCCGCTTCCGTGTGAGCGCGTTTTATCAGCGCAACCTGGTTGGCATGGTGCTGCGGCGCATTGAAGTGAACATCCCAAGCGTCGAACAGCTCGGGTTACCTCCGGTCATCGAAGAGCTCGCCATGACCAAGCGTGGGCTGATCATCTTCGTGGGCGCTACTGGTACCGGTAAATCCACCTCTCTGGCCTCCATGATCGGCCATCGAAACGAGCATTCGCACGGTCACATCGTCAGCATCGAGGATCCCATCGAATTCATCCACCAGCACAAAGGCTGCGTTATCACTCAGCGAGAAGTGGGCGTGGATACCGAGTCGTTCGAGGTGGCGCTGAAGAACGTTCTGCGCCAGGCGCCGGATGTGATCATGATCGGTGAGGTGCGTAGCCGCGAAACGATGGAGTTCGCACTCACGTTCGCTGAGACCGGCCACCTCTGTCTCTGCACGCTGCACGCCAACAACGCCAACCAGGCGCTGGATCGCATCATCCACTTCTTCCCGAGCGACCGGCATTCCCAGGTGTGGATGGATCTGTCGCTGAACCTGCGCGCGATGGTCGCTCAGCAATTGCTGCCGACCGTGGACGGCCAGGGGCGTCGAGCCGCTATTGAAGTGCTCATAAACACACCGCTCGTGGCCGACCACATACGCAAGGGCGAAGTGCACCTGTTGAAGGAGCTGATGTCCAAGTCCACCGAGCAGGGTATGCAGACGTTCGACCAGGCGCTGTATCGACTCTACAGCGACGGCGAGATCACGTACGAATCAGCGCTGGCCCATGCGGACTCGCCGAATGATCTGCGTCTGATGATCAAGCTCGGCGCAGATGCCAACCCCAACCCGATGGCCTCCCTCGACGGGCTGCAGCTCGAAGCGAGCGGCGACTCGGACGCGATCAGCTACCGCAGATAGGTCTCGGCAATCAGCACCGCCGCTATGTTATGTGCGGTGGCGTAATCGCCCTGGGTTTGCGCCAATGCTTCGTGCGTCGTCAGCCGCTCATCCACCATCGTTACGGGTATGCCGAAGCGCCGCTCAAGCTCCAGCGCAAATCCTCGAGCGTGCTCGCAGATTGCTCCGTCGCTGCCATCCATGTTGAGAGGCAGGCCCACGAGCAAGCGAACCGGCTTCCAGGCGTCGATCAGCATGCGTACCTGCGACCACTTCGGTGCGCCGGCGCGGGCGTCAAGCGTCTTTAACGGGCTGGCGCTGCGGGTGATGGTCTGCCCCACCGCGGTGCCGATGTGGCGCAGACCGAAATCGAAGGCCAGCACATAGCCCGACTCGGCCTCAGCCTCAGGCATTGCCGGTGTTCCTGGCCATGAGCCGCATGTCCACGCCAATGGTTGCGGCTGCCTGTTTCAGGCGCGCATCCAGCGGGGTGTCGAACAGCACGGTGCGGGAGGCTTCCACCGTGAGCCAGGCATCGTCCTCGATTTCGCCATCCAGCTGGCCCGGCCCCCATCCGGCGTAGCCCAGCGCAATGATGGCATGGTGCGGCGCATCCGGAGTGGCTAAGGCGCGCAGAGCATCCGCCGAGCTCGACAGCACGATGTCGTCAGCCACCGGCCGTGAACTTTCGAACGCCTGATCGCCGGTATGCAGCACGAAGCCTTGCTCCGGGCTCACCGGACCGCCCTCCACCACGAGGGTGCGCGCGCCCGGCGGTGGTGCTGGCAGATTGAGCTCTTTGGCTAGCTCTGCCAGATCCAACCGCCCCGGTCGGTTGATGATCAGGCCCATGGCACCTTCTTCGTTATGTTCGCAAAGATAGATCAACGCGCCGCCGAAATAGGTTCCAGCCAGAGCCGGCATGGCCAGCAGAAAGTGGTGCTGAAGAGAGGTGGGCTGTGTGGTGCCGGCCAAGTAGCTACCTGCCCACCGCTGCGCCGCTTCGGGAAAACACCCAGGTTCGGATGATCTCGAGCTGGTCATACTTTTTACGCATCTCTACGGGAAATGGCTGGTATGGCGCCGCCATACGAACGATGCGCAGCGCTGCCTCATCCAGCGATTGCTGGCCAGATGCCTCAAGAATGCTGACCCGCGACAGCGAACCGTCTGCGTCGAGCACGACAAGGAGTCGCAAACGACCGAACACGCCGCCGGCGGGGAAATTCGCGTTGCCTACGCGCTCCACCTTCTCACGCCACATGTTGAGGTATGCCGCTTCCGCCGCACTCTTGGCGGAAACGCTGGTCAGCCGCTTCACCCTGGGCTCGCGTGCGTATGCTTGTTGTTCCTGGGCGATGCGGGCTTCGAGGCTGGCGATTTCCTGCAGCAACTCCTGGTAGGTGGTGTTGGAGTTCAGCAAGCGATCTTCCGGCAGCGGCAGTTCCTCCTGCGCTGCGGTCTGCTCGGTCGACTGGGCGGTGGTAGCCAGCAGTTCGCGGTTGTCCTGATTCTGCAGGTCGGCGGAAAGTTGTTCCTGCTTCAGTACATCTTGCACTTCGTTCGCGTGAAAAGGTGTGCGCTCCCGCGTGGTTGGCTCCTGCAGCTCGGCATTGTCGCCGCTGCCGAGCTGGTTGGTTTGCGCCACGAAATCCGCCTGCTCCGGTTTGTGCTCGTCGCTCGTAAGCGCAAGAGTCACCTCGATGGTCGGGCTTGCCTCATAGTTCAGGTCCGAGGAGAACCCCACCCCGAGAATGATTGCCAGGTGCAGGCTGGCGGCCAGGAACAGGGTGAATCCGAGTCGATCGCGAGGTTGTATGGAAACGGCGCTCATTGCGTATCAGGCACCCTCCAGCTTTGCCGTCAACGTTTCGAGCAGGCTACCGGCGATGTCCAGCGAAAACTGTGCGTCCAGTTCACGTATGCAGGTGGGGCAGGTGACATTCACTTCGGTGAGATAGTCGCCGATCACATCGAGTCCCACGAAGGAGAGCCCGCGCTTTACCAGCTCAGGGCCGATCGTGAGTGCGATCTGCCGATCCCTGTCGCTCAGTGGCTGCCCGACGCCGGTACCGCCAGCTGCCAGATTGCCCCGTGCCTCGCCGGTTTTCGGAATCCGCGCGAGCGCATAATCTACAGGCTGACCTTCGATCACCAGGATACGTTTGTCGCCCTGGGCGATTTCGGGCAAGTACACCTGGCCCATGATCTGCTCGCGGCCGCCGTTGGTGAGCGTCTCGATGATCACGCCGAGATTCGGGTCACCCTCCATGACGCGAAATACGTTCATCCCGCCCATGCCATCCAGCTTCTTGAGTACGACGTTGCCATGCTCCGCCTGAAATGCGCGAAGTACGTCTTCGCGGCGGCTCACCACCAACGGCGGGCAGCACTCGGGAAAACTGGTTGCGAAAAACTTCTCGTTGCAGTCCCGCAGGGAGTCGGGCCGATTGACCACCATCGCACCATCTTCCGATGCGCGCTCGAGCAGGTAGGTGGAATAGATGTACTCCATGTCGAACGGCGGATCTTTGCGCATCATGATCAGATCGAACTGGCGCAGTGGGCGCCACTTCGGTTCCCCGGCCTCGAACCAGTTGTTGCCTGCCAAGGCCGGGTCGAGGCTTTCGGCAAAGTCTGCGCGTAAGCGCAGTGGCCGGCTGCAGCCTTGCACGACACCGTCAATGAGTGCCAGGTCCTCCTGTAGCAGGTAGTGCACGGCGTGGCCGCGCAGTTGGGCGGCGCGAATC
This sequence comes from Gammaproteobacteria bacterium, assembly GCA_030428905.1. GTDB lineage: Bacteria > Pseudomonadota > Gammaproteobacteria > Pseudomonadales > Azotimanducaceae > SYFY01. The sequence continues at coordinate 85,416 of JAUIED010000001.1, read as the reverse complement.
ATCGCGAGTGTGGAGTCCTTCTTCAGCGACAGCGACTGCAGTGGATCCATCACAAAGGCGATTTCGAGTGTGCTCATCGTCTACTCCTGTCAGGAACACGCAGTTTACGAGATGGGCACTGTCCAGCAACCGAAATGCGAACTGCTTCTCGCCAGTGAGGTGGGCCTGTGGTTGGCCTCGAGGGGCCATGTTACAAATCGTTTGCATCGAGCCGGCTCCGTTAGATCGGCGCCGCGCCGGCACTTCAGCCGCAGGAATTCTAGAGAAGGAAGCGCGAATGGAAGAGGAACTTCAAGGTGTGCGCGTGTTGGTGATCGACGATTCGAAGACCATCCGCCGCAGTGCCGAAAATCTGCTCGCCAAGGAAGGTTGCGACGTCATTACGGCGACCGACGGTTACGACGCGCTCGCCAAAATCGCAGATGAAAATCCGTCGATCATCTTCATGGACATCATGATGCCGCGCCTGGATGGCTATCAGACCTGTGCACTCATCAAAAACAACAGCACCTTCAAGACGACTCCAGTGGTCATGCTGTCCTCTAAGGATGGACTCTTCGACCGGGCCAAGGGCCGCATTGTCGGCTCGGATCAGTACATCACCAAGCCGTTCAGTCGGGACGAGTTGGTAGGCACCATCCGCTCGCTCGTGCAGTAGGGAGGAGAGTTCGTATGGCGCGCATACTCGTCGTGGAAGATTCACCGCTGGAGGCGCATCAACTCGTCAACCTGCTGGCTCAGCAGGGGCATCAGGTGCTTACAGCAGCTACTGGCCGAGAGGGTCTCGAGGTAGCAGAAACAGAGCAGCCTGATGTCATCCTCATGGACGTCGTGCTGCCGGGTATCAACGGATTTCAGGCAACCCGGCAGATCACGCGCGGGCAGCTCACCAAACACATTCCCGTGATCATTGTGTCCTCCAAACGGCAGCCGGCAGATATTGTCTGGGGTGAGCGGCAAGGTGCGTCTTGCTACATCACGAAGCCGGTCGCCGAAAAAGAGCTCATCGCCAGAGTCAACGAAGTGCTCAGCTCACGGGCGGCTGCCGTATGAATTCCGCGGCTCTGCGCCTGCTGCAGAACATTCAGGACGCCACCGAACTGAACGCTGCTCCCATGCCGAGCAAGGAGAGCGCCGAGCCGGCATGGCAGGGCATTGGCTTCCAGCTTGGCGGTGTGCGTCTGGTGTCGCCGATGGGAGAAGTAGGGGAGCTGATGCACCTCAACTCGCAATCAGCACGGCTGGCACCACTTCCAGGCGTTAAACCGTGGGTGTTGGGCATCTCCAACATTCGCGGCGAACTGATCCCCATCATCGACCTGCACACGTTTCTGGGCCTTGCACCCACACTGCCAGCGAGCCATGCGCGCGTACTGGTCGTGAAAGACGGTGACGTTGCGGCAGGTTTCGTTGTCGAGCAATCGCTCGGAATTCAGCACTTCGTGCTGTCGAGCTTCGAGCCTCCGGGCTCGGACGTGCCGCAGATGCTCGCGCCATATGTGAAAGGCGTGTACCGGCACGGAGGCCGTGTGTTTTACGAGCTGCAGCTCAAGGCCATCCTGCAGGATCCGCGCTTCTTCGAAGTTGCGCAGACGCCGGCGCAGGAAGACGAATCATCAGATATGCAAATGGATTTACACGAGGTTCGCCCATGAACTCAGGAAAAATGTCGATCACACTCGTCTCGCTGATCGTGCTGCTCGTCGGCGTGGTTGGCGGGCTCGCCTATGTAGCGGCCACGGGCGACACGCCGATACTGAGCAATACTCCGCTGATGGTCAGCATTGCCGGTATGGTGCTCATGGGCGCCATTGCCGCCGTGCTGGTCGGTGACACGAAGCGCCAGCTCAGGGAGCAAGCGGCACAGAACGAGCGGAATCAAGCAGCCATTCTGCAGCTTCTGGACGAACTCGCCGACCTTGCGGAGGGCGACCTGACTGTCCGAGCCTCGGTGACGGAAAACTTCACGGGCGCCATTGCTGACTCGATCAACTTCGCGATCGATCAGATGCGGGGCCTGGTTGCCAACATCAACGATCTGTCGGTGCAGGTTGCTTCCGCCGCCAGCGATACGCAGAGCACGGCAAGCGACCTCGTTGCGGCGTCGGAACATCAGGCACGCGAGATCACCGCTGCATCACAGGCGATCAACGAGATGGCCGCATCAATCGACCAGGTCTCAGCGAACGCCTCGGAGTCGGCCTCTGTAGCCGAGCGTGCCGTGGCGATCGCAGGCAACGGCTCACAAGTGGTGCACGACACGATCCATGGTATGGACAGCATTCGCGGACAGATCCAGGAGACCTCCAAGCGGATCAAGCGTCTTGGCGAGAGCAGCCAGGAGATCGGCGATATCGTCTCCTTGATCAACGACATTGCGGATCAGACCAACATCCTATCGCTTAACGCCGCCATTCAGGCTTCGATGGCTGGTGATGCGGGCAGGGGTTTCGCCGTGGTCGCCGACGAGGTGCAGCGGCTGGCGGAACGCTCGAGCGCCGCAACCAAACAGATCGCCGCACTGGTGAAGACCATCCAGACCGACACCAACGAGGCGGTGACGTCCATGGAACAGACCACCGTGGAAGTTGTCGGTGGTGCGAAGCGCGCCGAGGATGCTGGCGTGGCGCTCGAGGAAATCGAATCCGTATCGAATAACCTTGCAGAACTGATCCAGAACATTTCGAATGCGGCCCGGCAGCAGGCTGCGAGTGCGGGCCACGTATCTAACCGGATGAGCGTCATCCAGGAGATCACCGCCAACACCGCCACCAGCTCCGAGCGCACCGCGCAGTCCATCGGCAACCTTTCGTCGATGGCCAATGCCATGAAAGAATCCGTCGAAGGGTTCAAACTGCCCGAACAGTACTAACCGAGAGGCACTCTTCGCATGTCGCAGGGGCGCGAGCTATTCGCCCTGGATTGGGTAAAGGGCGAACTACTGGAAACGCTTGGCGAGGCGCGTCAGGCGCTGGAAGCCTATGCGGAGGAAGGCCGTGACGAAACGCGCATGCGTGTCTGCCTGACCCGCATGCACCAGGTACACGGCACCTTGGTGATGTTGGAGCTCACGGGCGTCGCACTGCTCGCCGACTACCTCGAGCGGCTGGCACAAGGCTTGCTCGACAGCAAGGTGAACAACGTAGACGACGCCTGCGAGTTGCTCATGCAGGGCATGATCGAGTTGCCCCAGCGCCTGGATCATCTTCAGAGCGGTGGCGACGACAGCGAGCACGCCGTGCTCGCCCTGGTCAACCGCAGCGCTGCGCTGCTTGGGCTTGACCCGGTGCTGGCCGGCTCGACGAAAGTGTCAGCGCAGCAGCGTTGGAACGTTTCGAGCGAATTGACGGTGCCGGCAAGATTCGGCGCATCCGTGCTGCCTATCAGAACGTTTTATTGTCGATTCTCAAGGGCGAGGAAGAAGCCCGGTCGATAGACACGCTCAGAAAGGTCGCGGTGGGCCTGGTGCGTATCTGTGCTGGCGCCCCGGCCGAAGCGCAGTGGCAGGCCTTTGAAGTGTTCGTGGAGAGCCTTTCGGGCATCGAGCGGCCTCTACCGGCAGAGGTGGTGAAGATGCTGCGCCGCGTGGACGCGGAGATTCGGCGCTTCGCCCGCGATGGGGCGGAGGCTTTTCTGGCGCCCGTGCACAAAGCACTGATTCAGCAGCTCCTGGACGCGGCGGAAATGCGTAGGGCGTCCGACGCGCAATCGCAGAAGCTGCGTGAGCGGGCTGAATTTGGCCCTGCCATCGATGAGGTGAGTCTTTCCGGCCGCGAGGCCCTGGTGTCAGCTACCGCCGCGCTGCGGGAAGACCTGTTGCATATCAAGGACGAACTCGACCTGTATGTGCGCGCAAGTGACAGGCAGCCCGAAGCTCTGCAGGGTGTTATCGCGCCGCTGCGCAAGGTTGCTTCTTCCTGTTCGGTCCTCGGCCTCGAAAGCTCTCGCAGCATTCTGCTCGACCTGGTGGACGAGCTTGAGCGGATCGCCCGTGAAGACGGGGAGGGCGTACAGCCGCTGCTGAACGTCGCCGCGTCGCTGGTGCAGGTGGAAGACAACCTTGCAGGCATGAGCAAAACCGCCAACAGCACCGATCTTGAGCGTTTGCAGAGCGATGCGGAGCGGCAGGTTCTTGCTGAGTCGCGCACGGGACTCGAAACCGTCAAGCAGGCGATTGTGGACTTCGTCAGCTCGGAGTTTGAGCCGGAACACCTCGAAGGGGCGCCCATGCAGATCTTTGCTGTGTGCGGCGCTTTGAACATGGCCGAGTTGCACCGACCCGTGGCAGCGCTGAAAGATTGTCGGGCGTTCATCGAGGAGGAGCTGCTGGGCTATGCGGGTGCTCCAAGCGCGATGAACTGGGAGCGGCTCGATCGCTTTGCTGACTGTATCAGTGGCATTGACTACTACCTGGAACGCCTGGGTGAAGAAAGTGAGGCGGCTGCCGAAGACGTCATACAGGTTGTCGAGCGCAGTTTGCGCAGTCTTGGATATGAGGGGCGCGGAGCAGATCTGGGTGTGCCCAGGGCCATGCCGATGGCACCCTCAGCCCAGGACGACGACGTCCCTGTATCGCCTGCTGGAACGGAACTGTCTCCGGCGGTCGAGGCGTTGTCACAAGAAGAGGCACAAGAAGACGCACAAGAAAACATACAACAAGACGCACAAGTAGATGTGCAGGACGACCCGCAAGACGTCCTGCAAGAAGACCTGCAAGAAACCGCACCAGAGGTTGTCTTGGCTGATGGCGGGTTGTCGGCGTTTGAGACATCAGATGCAATCGACGATGACGGCATTCAGGCTGATGATGTCGACCAGGCCGCTGGCGAATGGACCATTGGAGCGGACGAAAACACCGCCGATGATGCGTCGGTGCTCGAAGCCGCCGAGTCCGGCGCAAGCGTGCAGACCGATGGCGTTCTGGACCTCGGCCATGAGATGTTCGATGCGCCCCTGGCTGAGCTTGAATCGCCAGCGGAAACGGTGGTGCACAGCGCTGATGAGCAGCAGGCGTGGGAGGCAGACACACAGGCCGAGCTGGAGCCAGACCTGGCACCCCAGAACGATGTTGCGCCGCACGCGAATGTAGAAGAGGAGCAGCCCCCCGAAACGGCGCTGTTCGATCCAGGCATGGAGCTGGATTCCAACGCTCAGCCGCAGTTTTCTGCAGAGGCAACGACGGAGTTGGCTCCAGAGCCGGGCTTAGAGGCAACACCGGACACACCGCCTGAGGCGGAGCCGGACGCCGGTCAGGCGCCGGAGCTCGGCCTGAGCACAGAGCCTGGCACGGATGGTCTGGAACTGTCGGCGACCGAAAGCGCCCCAAGAAGCGAGTTCGATCTTGCCGCCATGGACTTCGATGGGCTGGACAGCGCCGATTCGTTAGTTGAGCCAGAGCAAGCAGCGACGCCTGCCGTCGATGCTGACATCCTCGAAGTGTTCATCGAAGAAGTCGACGAAGTTCTGGAGACCATTGATGCGTCTCTGGAAGCCTGGCGGCAGGAAACGCAAAACGTCGATGCGCGGGCCGATGTGCGGCGCGCGTTTCATACGCTGAAAGGCAGCGGGCGCCTGGTGGGCGCGAACCGGCTGGGTGAAGTGGCGTGGTCGGTTGAAAACATGCTCAATCGTGTCATCGATGGCACCGTGGTGGTCACCGATGACATCTTCTCGGTCGCCGCACGGGCCCGAGCGCTGGTGCCCGATCTGATGAGTGCCTTTCGCCATGGCACGGTGGCGCCTGAAGATGACGCTGATCAGCTGGTTGAGAATGCGGATGTTCTTGCCTCTGGCGGTAGCCTCGCGGGCGACGCAGAGGCTGAAGAGCTGTCGGAAGAGCTGTCGATATTCGTTGAAGAGGTTCGTCAGATCGTAGAGGTGCTCAAGTCCCGCACCGGCCGGCGGCGCGTGCAGCTGGATGACGACGTGATGATCGCACTGCATACGCTCGTGGGCAGCGCAAGCCTGGTGCAGCAGCCGGAGATCGAGCGTCTTGGCGATGCAATGTACGAAACCGCCCGCGCATTTCAGGCGGAGGCGCTGCGTGGCCCGAACACCGAGGTGGAAATTGCCCGCCTGTTTCAGGATGCCCTGGACTATCTCGAAATCACTGCCAGTCAGCTAGACAAGCGGCAGGATGTTGCGTCCAGCGTTGAGCTGGTTGAACGCGCACAACAGATGCTCGCCAGTGCTGACGACACGCCGGCCGAAGAGATGTTAGTGGGCCTGGCACAGCTCGATGTGGTCATGAATGCAGGCAACCGTTTTGACCGGTGGTCGCAAGGCGAGGATGCCGCGCCGTTCATAGACGAGTTACGTGGTGCCCTGCAGGCCATCATCGGGGCGACGTTCCGCCCGCAGGTAACCGATCTCGCGCGTTCGTTGGCGCATGCACTGGAAGCGCAGGACGCAGATGCGGCCCTGGATGCAGACAGAGCTGGTGTGTTGAAACTGGGGTGTGAACGCCTTCTTGCGACGGTTGATGCCATTGCAGCGGATCAGGCGCTACCCCGCGTAGATGATATGGTCACTGCACTGGCAGACCTTGCTGCTGGTATCAAGCCGGAGCCCCTGGCACGCCCGCAGCTCTTCGAAGATCGGTGGGCAATCGAGTCTCCGGCTCCGCAAATCCAGGCACCTTCTCCGGTTGCGGCCGCGCCTGCGGCGGTAATGATTGAGCCGGATCGCGATGTGGACCCGGAGCTCGCTGAAGTGTTCTTCGAGGAAGCCGAGGAGCTGATGGAGGCTCTGGAGGCGACCCTCAACCACTGGAGCGATGAGCGAGACAATCGACTGCACCTGGAAAACCTCCTGCGCGTGTTGCATACGCTCAAAGGCAGCGCGCGCCTTGCGGGTCTAGCGCGGACCGGCGACGAAGTGCACCAGTTCGAGTCTTTCCTGATTGATGCGCAGAACCAGGAAATCCCTGTTGACGATGCATTGTTCGCCCGCTCCGAACATCAGTTCGAAGCTGTCGCAGCTCTGCTGGCACTAACGCAGAACGCCCTGGGTCAGTCGGATGAACCCGCGGTTGCAACGCCAGCGCCTGCAATTGTGCCGGCACCGAAACCGTCGGCCAGTGAGGCGCCGCCCGCGCTCGTGGCCAAACAACCCCCGCGTGCTGCCGAGCAGACGCCGCCGCCAACAGAGCCGCGCACGGGCCAGGAAATGGTTCGTGTACGTTCTGCGTTGCTGGAAGGTCTGGTCAACCTTGCGGGGGAAAACAGCATTCTGCGAGCCCGCATCGAGCAGGGCATGGGTGATTTCGCGGCCGCGCTCGATGAGATGGAAACGACCATCAATCGAACGAAGGAACAGGTGCGCCGCCTGGAAATCGAAACCGAGGCGCAGATCGTGTACCGCCAGGAGCACCTGGATGCGCACTATGAGAGCTTCGACCCTCTGGAGATGGATCGCTACTCGAAACTCCAGCAGCTCACCCGTGCGCTCTCGGAAAGCGCATCGGACATGCTGGACCTGAAAGACACGCTGCTGTTCAAAGCCCGGGAATCGGAAACGCTGCTTCTGCAGCAGGCGCGGGTGAACACGGAGTTGCAGGAGGGGTTGATGCGCACCCGCATGGTGCCTTTCAGCCGCCTGCTACCCCGACTGCGGCGGATCGTTCGTCAAATCAGTGTCGAGTTGGGTAAGACCGTAGATTTTCATGCCTACAACGCTGAGGGCGAGCTCGATCGGAACCTGCTGGAGCGCATGATTCCACCCCTGGAGCACATGCTGCGCAACGCTGTAGACCATGGCATCGAGGCCGGCGATGTACGGCGTAACTTCGGTAAAGCGCCAAACGGCAGGATAGACCTTCGGCTGTCACGTGAGGGCGGCGACATCGTTATCGAAATCGCGGATGACGGCGCGGGAATCGATGTAGAAGCCGTGCGCAGCAAGGCCGCCGAGAAGGGGCTCATGCACCCACAGGCGGAGCTCAGCGATGAAGAGGTGCTCGAATACGTTTTGGCGCCGGGCTTCAGTACCGCGAAATCCGTTACGCAAATCTCCGGCCGCGGGGTTGGCCTCGACGTGGTTAACAGCGAGGTCAAGCAGCTCGGTGGCAGCGTGTCTATCTCCTCTACGCCGGGCAAAGGCACACGCTTCACGGTGCGCGTGCCTTTTACGGTGAGCGTCAATCGCGCGCTGATGGTAGGGGTTGGAGACGACCACTATGCCATCCCGTTGAACACCATCGAGGGCATTGTCCTGCTCGACCCGGAGCACCTGGACACCCTTTACAAATCTGCTGACAAGACATTCGAGTACGCCGGTGTCGCGTACCGGGTGCGCTACCTGGGCCACTTCATTGGTCGAACCTATAGTGGGGTCCAGGGCAACGGTAGCGTTCCCGTAGTGCTGGTGCGTGCTGGAGATCAGGCGATCGCGGTACATGTGGACACCGTTCAAGGTAGCCGTGAGATCGTCGTGAAAAGCCTGGGCCCGCAGTTTGCCGGCGTTGGCGGGATCTCGGGTGCCACCATCCTGGGTGATGGCAGTGTTGTGGTTATTCTGGATCTGCTGGCGCTGATCCGTGCGGTCGGGCGCGAAGGTATCGTTGCTTCGGCAGGGCACGCCGAGCTCGCCCGACCGAATCCATGCGTGATGGTTGTGGACGATTCCGTCACGGTGCGAAAGGTGACGGCGCGACTGTTGGAGCGGCAGGGTATGGACGTGATTGTTGCCAAGGATGGGGTTGAGGCTGTGGCTTTGCTGCAGGAGCGGCGGCCGGATGTCATGCTGCTGGATATTGAGATGCCCCGCATGGATGGCTTCGAAGTGGCGCGGCAGGTGCGGCACGATGATGGGCTGGCACAACTGCCCATCATCATGATCAGCTCGCGCACCGGCAGCAAGCACACCGAGCACGCTAAGGAGCTTGGCGTCGACCGTTTTCTCGGCAAACCGTTCCAGGAAAATGAACTGCTCGGCGCGATTGAAGAACTGGTCGGGCAGGTGAACGCATGAGTGCCCAGGCTGCTGAAACCAACGCTGCTGCTGAAGTCACCTGCGTTCTGGTGCCGCTGCACCAACACACTTTGCTCATTCCCAACGCCTGCGTTGCAGAAGTATTGCCCTGGCGCCGCTCGAAGCAACTCGCGGGCGTACCGCCGTGGTGTCTCGGTGTGCTCGGCTGGCGGGGTGAAAGCGTTGTCGTGCTGGACTACGAAGCCATTGTCAGCGGGAAACAGACGAATGCACCACACCGCGCGATGGTTGTGCTGAAGAAAACAGGAACGTGGGAAGGCTCAGCATTCTATGCAGTGGCTGCTGCGGGCCTGCCTCGGCTGGTCCACGTCGGCGAGCAGGAGTTGGGTCCAAGCGGTGCGGGCGATGAGCAGGCTGAGGAGACGCATACTGCGGAGGCGCACTCTGCGGAGGCGCATTCTGCGGTGGCGCATTCAGCGGTGGCGATGCGGGTAGCGGTTGGCACGGAAGAGGCCCTCATAGCCGATTTCGGATATCTGGAAGAGCAGGTCAAACAGATCCTCTGAGTCCGGCTACGGCGGCCTGTCAACGTCGTCAGCGCCATCCCCAGGCAGAGCGAATGGCAGCCAGAGCTGCAAGGGGTGCCGTTTCGGCCCTCAGTATAAGGTTCCCCAGGCTGAACAGCTCGGCACCCGCACGTTCGAACGTATGCAACTCGCTTTCCGTCCAACCACCTTCCGGGCCGATAGCCAGAAGCGTGTCGCGTCGAGGTAGCTGGTTGGGTAGCGGCGCATGGCCAGGTTGCAGGCAGAGTACCTGCATCGGGCCGGCAAGGGTCATCGCTTGGCCGAGGCTTGTGCAAGCCACCACGTCTGGCACGTGATTCTGGCCACACTGCTCCGATGCTGAAATGGCAACGCGACGCAGATGCTCCAAACGTTTGTTCGTGTGTTGCACGTTCGATCGCGCGCTGTTGAGAATTTTGATGCCACTCGCGCCCAGTTCGACGCTTTTCTGCACCGCCCGGTCGGCCGCGTCACCTTTTATCAGGCTGAGCAGCACAACAAGTTGCACGTCCGGTGGCGGTACTTCGTGCCGATCGATCACGGCCAGTTTGGTCGCGCGCTTGTCCGCCTCTAGAACGTTGGCATGGATAACGCTGCCTGCGCCGTTGAACAGCTCCACGCTGGCACCCGCTTGCACGCGCCTTACGCGGCAGAGGTAGTGGGAGCGTTCTTTGTCCAGGGTGAGCGTCTGTGTGTCGGCAAGTTCCTCGACGAACAGACGCACGGTCGTCACAAACCCAGGTTGTCCAGGATGCGCTGCGTGGCGCCCCAGCGGTTCAGCGTATAGAAGTGGAATCCCGGCACTCCCTGTTGAATCAGGTCTTCGCACAGTCGACTGCACACTTCGATGCCGAAGTCGCGTATTGCACGATCATCGTGCTGCATGGCCTCGAGCTTTTTCAACATCCACCTAGGGATGTCGGCGCCGGCTTTTGCTGAGAAGCGGACGATGCTATCGAAATTGGTGATGGGCATGATGCCCACGTAAACAGGGATGTCGATACCGCGTGCTCGGCATCGCTCGAGAAAGTCCAGATAGGCGTAGGGGTTGTAGAAGTATTGTGTGATCGCCGCGTCGGCGCCAGCCTTCACTTTGCGTTCGAAGAAGTCCAGATCGTCATTCGCGTTGGCGGCGTCCGGGTGCACTTCAGGATACGCGGCAACCAGAAGCTCGAAGGCGTCATCGAAGTTCTTGCGCAGCAGGGTCACCAGAGATTCAGCGTTGGACGTTATACGCGGCGCACCTGCGCCGGATGGCACGTCGCCCCGCAAGGTGACAATGCGCTTCACACCAATGTCTTTGTAGCGTTTGACGAGATCGCAAATGGTCTCGTCGCTGTCGGCGCCGATGGACAGGTGCGGCGTGGCATCGAAGCCGGCGCCGATGAGCTTGGAGACGGTTTCGAAGGTGCCGTCGCGGGTGGAGCCGCCGGCACCGTAGGTTACAGAGAAGTATTCCGGCTTGTTCTGGCCGAGGTGGCCGGCGACATTGTCTACCAATGTCGCCAGCGATTTCTCTTCCCGTGGTGGGAAAAACTCGAAGCTGACGCGCGTCATGAGTGGCCCTGCTGCTGGTTAGGACTTCAGCCGTTCTGCGCGGTCGGTCTGCTCCCAGGTGAACTGCGACTCTGTACGGCCGAAGTGCCCATAAGCAGCGGTATCGCGATAGATGGGCCGCTTGAGATCCAGCATGGCTACGAGTCCTCTGGGCCGCAAATCGAAGTGTTCACGTACCAGTTGAACGATTTTCTCGTCCGGCATGGTGCCGGTGCCGAAGGTATTGATGCTGATGCTCGTAGGCTCTGCCACGCCAATGGCATAGCTCACCTGAATTTCGCACCGCTCGGCGAGGCCGGCAGCAACAATGTTCTTGGCTACGTAGCGGCCGGCATAGGCGGCGCTTCGGTCTACCTTGGACGGGTCCTTGCCTGAAAAGGCGCCGCCGCCGTGGCGGGCCATGCCGCCGTAGGTGTCGACGATGATCTTGCGGCCGGTGAGCCCGCAATCACCTACGGGCCCGCCAATGACGAAGTTGCCGGTGGGGTTGATGAAGTACTTGGTCTCCGCAGAGAGCCAGTTTGCAGGCAGCACGGGTTTGATGACTTCTTCCATCACCGCTTCGCGCAGGTCTTTCTGGCTGATGTCGGGGTCGTGCTGAGTGGACAGAACCACGGCCTCGATAGCGGATGGTTTGCCATCATCACCATAGCGGAACGTGACCTGGGATTTGGCGTCAGGCCGCAGCCACTTCAAGCTGCTGCGCCGCTTTGCCGCCTGCTGCGCTACCAACAGATGCGCATACGTGATGGGTGCTGGCATGAGCACCTCGGTTTCGTTGGTTGCATAGCCGAACATGAGGCCCTGGTCGCCCGCGCCCTGCTCGTGATCAGAGGTTTCATCCACCCCCATGGCGATGTCGGCGGACTGCTGGCCCAGCGCATTGATCACGGTGCAGGAGCTGGCGTCGAAGCCCACCGCTTCGTTGTCGTAGCCAATCTCCGCCACGACCTTGCGAACCAGCTTGTCGATATCGAAATCGGCGTTGGAGCGCACCTCGCCGGCGACGATGACAATGCCGGTCTTGATCATGGTTTCACAGGCCACCCGACTTTCCGGATCCTGGGCAAGCATGGCGTCGACGATGGCGTCTGAAACCTGATCCGCCACCTTGTCGGGATGCCCCTCGGAGACAGATTCGGAGGTAAAGACGGAATATTCAGCCATGTTCGGGCTCCTATAACTGGGGTTTGGGGTACTGAACGATGCAGCGAGCATTAGAACACGGGAACTCGCCCGTTCCGCGTGACATTGTAACGAAATTGCGGCGGCAAAATTGCTCCAGAACGCACACTCAAGGACAATGGCCGCCGGGGATTAAAAAGGACGGTCACTTGTCTAGAACAGAGCGCGCCAATGCCATTCGAATGCTGGCGGTAGATGCGGTTGAACGGGCCAACTCCGGCCACCCTGGGGCGCCGATGGGTATGGCGGATGTTGCCGAAGTGCTTTGGCACGACAATCTCAAGCACGACCCGGCGCACCCGCAATGGTGGGATCGGGACCGTTTCGTGCTGTCGAATGGGCACGGCTCCATGTTGCTGTACTCGGTTCTGCACCTGTCGGGATACGACCTGGATATCGACGCGCTAAAGAACTTTCGCCAGCTGCATGCACCTACGGCGGGCCATCCGGAGTTTGGCGAGTGCGTGGGGGTTGAAACCACCACTGGCCCGTTGGGCCAGGGGCTCGCCAACGCTGTAGGCATGGCACTTGCCGAGTCGCGGCTCGCGGCAGAGTTCAACCGTGAAGACCACACGGTTGTAGACCACAACACCTGGGTGTTCGTGGGCGACGGCTGTCTGATGGAAGGCATATCCCACGAAGCCGCTTCGCTTGCAGGCACGTTGGCTCTCGGCAAGCTGATCTGCGTGTACGACGACAACGGGATATCCATCGATGGGGAAGTGCAGAGCTGGTTCAGCGAAGATGTTCCCCAGAGATTTGAAGCCTACGGCTGGCGCGTGATCCGCAATGTCGACGGCCACGACGCCGATGAAATCAGCGCGGCCTTTCGTTCGGCTTTGCAGTCCGATGGGCGGCCTACGCTGGTCTGTTGCCGGACGGTGATCGGGTTCGGTGCCCCAGGCAAGCAGGGAACTGCAGGGGTGCATGGGGCCGCTCTTGGTGCAGATGAGGTGGCAGCCACACGTTTGCAGCTCAACTGGGGTCACCCGCCGTTTCACATTCCCGAGCACGTCTATGAGGAGTGGGACTGTCGCCCGCGCGGCGCAGACGCCTTCGGTGCGTGGCAGCAACGCTGGCAGGCCTATGAGGCGGCGCACCCGGAACTTGCGCGGGAGCTGGAACGGCGCATGAACGGGCGCCTGCCGGTGGGCTGGGATGATGAACTCGACGCCTTTATCGAAGCCCAGATCGCGGCGCCCGAAAGCATCGCCACGCGCGTGTCGTCGCAGCGCTGCATCGGTGCCATCGCCCCGAACCTGCCGGAACTGTTTGGCGGCTCCGCGGACCTCACTGGCTCCAATGGCACCCGCTGGCCGGACGCAGGAGACCGGCACATGAGCTACGGAGTGCGGGAATTCGGCATGACCGCCGTCACGAACGGGATGCTCCTGCATGGGGGCTTCAGACCGTATTCCGGCACGTTCCTCGTGTTCATGGAGTACGCACGTAACGCCGTGCGGCTGGCATCGCTGATGGGCATCAACAACATCTTCGTTTACACCCACGACTCGGTGGCGGTTGGCGAAGACGGCCCCACCCACCAGCCGATTGAGCAGCTCACCAGCCTGCGGACAACCCCAGGCCTCGATACCTGGCGGCCCTGTGACACTGTGGAATCGGCGGTGGCCTGGCGCAGCGCCATCGCCTCGCGCTCACGCCCGAGCGCGCTGGTATTCACCCGCCAGAAAACGAAGGCCCTGGCGCACGACGGCGAAACGGTACGTGGTATCGCCAGGGGTGGCTACGTCCTGCGCCGCGAAGTCGGTGGGCTGCAGGCGGTCATCATTGCTACGGGTTCGGAAGTGGGACTGGCGCTGGAAGCTGCCAACCAACTCACGGCAGATGGCGTAGGTGTTCGGGTAGTCTCCATGCCTTGCGTTGAGGTTTTTCAGGCCCAGGACGCCGAGTACCGCGTCTCGGTGCTGCCGGACGAGGTGCGCGCCAGAGTGGCGGTGGAGGCTGGGCATCCGGATATCTGGTACCGCATTGTCGGACTCGATGGTCGGGTAATAGGCATAGACGGATTCGGAATGTCGGCCCCCGGAGATGTGGCGCTCGCGGAGTGCGGCATGACGGTGGAAAATGTCGTCCGGGCGGTGCAGGAAACACTCAAGGCCTGACAGCGGTTTCTTGGGAGCCCGCTGTAGTAAAGCAACAGGAAGCTGTGTAGAGCGGAAAGGAGACGAAGGATGTCTTTGCTGATGCGTGATCTTGAGCTCCGCGGGAAGCGGTTGCTCGTACGCGAAGATCTGAATGTGCCCATCAAGAACGGCGAGGTGACGAGCGATGCGCGCATCGAAGCCGCACTGCCGACCCTGCGCCACGCGCTGGATGCTGGCGCCGCAGTTGTCGTCATGTCGCATCTTGGACGGCCTGTGGAAGGTGAGTTTGATGCGCAGTTTTCCCTCGCGCCGGTGGCGGAGAGATTAGGCGTGTTGCTCGGTACCAAAGTTGCGCTGCTGGCAACGCCGGAGGATGCGATGAACGTGGCGCCGGGGTCGTTGGCGCTCATGGAAAACGTGCGCTTCCTCGAAGGTGAAAAGGCCGATGACGAAGGGTTGTCGCGGCGCCTGGCAGGCTTGTGTGATATCTACGTGATGGATGCCTTCGCCACCGCGCACCGGGCCCAGGCATCGACCCACGGAGTGGCGCGATTCGCGCCGGTGGCGTGCGCAGGGCCGCTGCTGGCGATGGAGCTCGACGCGCTTGGCCGTGCCCTGAAGCAGCCGGCGAGCCCCATGGTTGCCATCGTTGGTGGCGCCAAGGTGTCCACGAAGCTCGAGGTGCTCGAGTCGCTTGCAAAGATCGCCGACAGCATCATCGTCGGTGGCGGCATCGCCAACACCTTCATTGCCGCTGCCGGATACGATGTGGGGGAGTCGCTGTACGAGCCGGATCTGCTCGACGTTGCCAAGCGTATTGCCGACCAGGTGGACGTACCGCTACCTGTGGATGTGGTGGTGGCGGATGCGCTCAGCGAAGATGCGGTAGCAACGGTAAAGGCCGTAGACGCGGTCAGTGGCACCGACAAGATACTCGATATCGGCCCGAAGACCGCGCGCGACTGGGCGCAAGGTCTCGGCAGCGCCGCGACCATTCTCTGGAACGGCCCGGTGGGCGTGTTCGAGTTCGATCAGTTTGGCGAGGGTACGCGACTGCTGGCAGAGGCGATTGCTGCCAGTAACGGGTTCTCTATCGCTGGGGGCGGCGATACGCTGGCCGCTATCGACAAGTACGGCGTGCGCGACGGAATTTCCTATATATCCACCGGCGGCGGAGCTTTCCTCGAGTTTGTGGAAGGTAAGACGCTACCGGCGGTCGCGGCGCTAGAAGCGCGCGCGAGCTAACTGGTTAACAAGAGACAAGGAGGCTTGGCATGGCACTGGTAAGCATGCGGCAATTGCTGGATCACGCGGCGGAGAACGGTTATGGCGTGCCGGCGTTCAACGTCAACAACTTAGAGCAGATGCGCGCGATCATGGAGGGAGCAGACGAAACGTCCAGCCCGGTGATCGTGCAGGCTTCGGCTGGCGCCCGAAAGTACGCTGGGCCCAATTTTCTGCGCCATCTCATCCTCGCCGCGGCGGAGGAGTTCCCGCACATTCCCCTGGTGATGCACCAGGATCATGGCGCTTCTCCGGCAGCCTGCCAGCGTTCCATCCAGCTCGGGTTCACCTCCGTGATGATGGACGGCTCGCTCCTCGAAGATCAGAAGACGCCGGCTGAGTACGAGTACAACGTTGATGTCACCAAACGGGTGGTAGACATGGCGCATGCGTGCGGCGTGTCCGTGGAGGGTGAGCTCGGCTGCCTGGGTTCGCTCGAGACCGGTGAAGCAGGCGAAGAAGACGGCGTAGGCGCCGAAGGCGTGCTGAGCATGGATCAGCTTCTCACCGACCCCGAGCAGGCAGCGGATTTCGTCAAGGCCACCGGCGTGGATGCCTTGGCTATCGCCATTGGCACGAGCCACGGCGCATACAAGTTTTCCCGCCCGCCCACTGGCGACATACTCGCCATCGAGCGCATCAAGCAGATCAACGCGCGCATTCCCAACACCCATCTGGTCATGCACGGCTCCTCGTCAGTACCGCAGGATCTCCTGAAGATCATCAACGAGTTCGGCGGCGAGATACCGGAGACCTACGGCGTGCCGCTGGAAGAGATTCAGCAGGGCATCAAGCATGGGGTGCGCAAGGTCAACATCGACACCGATCTGCGTCTGGCTGCTACGGCGGCAATACGCCAGCACATGGCTCAGAATCGCAGTGAGTTCGACCCGCGTAAATATCTCGCCGACAGCCAGAAGGCCATGAAGCGTGTAGTAATCGAGCGTTACGAAGCGTTTGGCACCGCGGGGCAGGCGGAGAAAATCCGGCCTACTTCCCTGGAAACCATGTTTCAGGAGTACGCGGCCGGCAAGCTCGATCCGGTGGTTAACTAGCCGGCGCACGGCATGCGCGGGGAGGCAGATTTCAACGCGTCCCGGCTCGTTTCCGAGCTGGGTGTCTTCCAATTGACGCCGGGTGCATCCGCACCCGCGGAGCTCGCCGCCTACCGCGCGTTCTATGGCTTTCACAGTGACGTCGATCACTACATCGGGCGCACCGATAACGGGCGCCACTGGATCTGCGTGCAGGCCTTCGTGCCTCCTGAACCGAAAGCGACGGTTTTCGTCTGCCACGGGTACTACGACCACACGGGGCTGTATGTTTATCTGATTGAGCACCTGCTCTCCCGCGGGTTGGCGGTGCTCAGCGTCGACCTCCCCGGCCACGGTTTGTCATCCGGCGAGCGGGCAACCATCGACGACTTCGATGATTACGTGCGTGCCGTGGAGCACGTGCTCGCCCTGGAGACGGTGCAGGCAGGCGCGCTCTGTCCGCCGCCAAGCCAGATCATCGGGCAGAGCCTCGGCGGCTCGGTGCTGCTGGAGTACCTCGAGCAGCATGCGGAGGTTCGCTTCGACCAGGTGATACTGCTTGCACCCCTGGTGCGGCCCTGGGGATGGCGGCTGTTGCGCATCTACTTTTATGCTGTGCGCGGACTGATCAAAACGCGCAAACGCACCATTACCGACAACGCGGACAATGCGGAGTTCATTGCCTTTCAGCATGTCGACCCACTGCAGGCGCATGTGCTGCCGGTGGCTTGGGTGAGTGCGATGGTGCGATGGAAAAACCGGTTTGAGCGATACCCGGCGCGCCCCGATCTGACACCCAATGTGGTGCTTGGCCATGCCGACCGCACCATCGATTGGCAGCATACCTTGCGCGTGTTGCGCCGCCGCTACAGCCCGGAAATTCTGGAGATCGACGAGGCGCGGCATCACCTTGTTAACGAATCTGAAGACATCAGAGCGCGCATGTGGGGCTGGCTCGACGAGCGTTGCGGCTGGTGACGGGGCACCCGCTCAGCGCGTTGCTGCCAGAACATCGGCTGCGATTCGATGCTGACGCGCTGGCTACCTGGGGTACGGATCGCACCAGCAGCTTCGGCGTGGCGCCGGGGTGTATCGCGTTTCCTGAGAGTGTGTCGGAGGTTCAGGCGATCGTGCGTGCGGCGCGGGCGCATGGTCTGGGTATCGTGCCATCCGGTGGCCGCACTGGATTATCCGGCGGCGCAGTCGCTGGCCACGGCGAGGTGGTGCTTTCACTTGACCGGATGAACCACATTCTTGGTTTCAACCCCACGGACCGTCTGGTGACCTGTCAGGCGGGCGTAATCACACAGAATCTGCAGGAGTACGCGCAGGCGCGCGGGTTGTGCTATCCGGTGGAATTTGCCAGCGCTGGATCGAGTCACATCGGCGGCAACATCGCCACCAATGCGGGTGGCATCAAGGTCATTCGCTACGGCATGACCCGTGATTGGGTGGCCGGGTTGTCCGTGGTCGCAGGTACAGGTGCGCTGATGCACCTGAACGGCGGCCTGGTGAAGAACAACACGGGTTACGACTTTCGGCATCTGTTCATCGGGTCCGAAGGCACGCTCGGTGTCATCGTCGAGGCGCAGATGCGCCTGACCACCGCGCCAGCCGAGCAAAGTGTGCTGGTAATGGGGGTGCGCACCCTTGCCGATGTGCTCAGCGCGCTGGCGCGTCTGCGCGCCGCGGTGGATCTCAGCGCCTTTGAATTCTTCTCTGAACTCTGCCTGCGGAAGGTCATTGCTCACAAGGCGGTGCAACGGCCGCTGTCGGAGGCGGCGCCATTCTATGCGCTGGTGGAGTTCGATCAGAGCGCGCAAGCGCAGGTGTTCGAGGCTTTTGAGGCGCTTTGCGCACAGGGCCTGGCTCTGGACGGTGTGCTCAGCCAATCGCGTGCCCAGGCGCGGTCGCTGTGGTACCTACGTGAAGCCATCTCCGAGAGCCTGGCGCCGGAGCACCCTTACAAGAATGACGTTTCGGTGTGCATTGAGGATGTGCCGGAGTTTCTCGATGATGTGAGCGAGCTTGTTAATAGCGCCTATCCACACTTTGAAGTGTGCTGGTATGGCCATATTGGCGACGGCAATCTGCACCTCAATATTCTCAAGCCGGCTGATTTGAGCGACGCGCAGTTCTATGAACAGTGCCACGCGATCAGCCCTGCGTTGTTCGAGCTGGTGCAGGCCAGAAATGGTAGCGTGTCGGCGGAACACGGTGTCGGTCTCCTGAAGCGGGATTTCCTGCGCTACAGCCGCTCGGAGGAGGAGATCGAAGCCATGCGCGGCGTGAAGGCAGTGTTCGATCCGGACGGCATCATGAACCCGGGCAAGCTGCTGTAGCCTGAAGCGCCTTGCCAATGATGCCCGCTACCGCGCGGTGCTATCCACTTCGTGTCTCCATTCCGCGGGTAGAGAAGCGGCGCCTGCGCTTCGTCCCCCCATTCTTTCGGTGTCGAGGCGCTTGGGGTCGTGATGAATGATGCGGAACGTTTCAGCGTCGAGGAGCCGTGGTGGCACCTGTCGTTTCCGCTTCCTCGCATTGACTGCACGCTACATCTTCCACCGGAGCGCCGTTCACCAGATCGGCAAACCAGTCTCTGAACGCTCGGTCGCCCACCTTAAAAGTGTAGAAGTAGTCCCTGCCGAGGATGGTGTGGCTGTCGCCGCCGGCGATGAAAGAGCGGAATCCGGGTGTGCCGGCGCGTATGTCGGCCTGGTTCAGGCGAATCAGTTCCAACAGGGAAATCCCTTGCGCTCCGGTCAACGCGAGGAACTGCTTCTGCACGTCGTCTTCTGCCGCGTCGTAGGCAGCAAAACGTACCCGTGGCGTTGCCGCAGCAGCGCCAACGTAGAGCGCTTCATAGCTGAAGGAGTCATCGTCGAGATGTGCAAAGGCCGGGGTGCGTTTCAGACCCGCCAGCGTGTTCCAGCTTTCGTAGGGAAAGTTGTTGCTCACCTCACGTCGATAGCCGCCGGAGCCATCGCCGAGTTGCACGACGTATGCGTCGTTGTAGTGCTGCGCTACCAGTGTGGCGTAGTAGGGTGACGGGATGGAGCCGGCCGACGAACCCGCGACGACGATACGTTCGGGGCGCTTGATGTTGGCAAACGTCCAGTCGAGCACCGCCTGCACATTGGCAAATCCGCGGTGGCGCACCGTCAGTGGCCCGGTGGCGCCGTCCACGGGCGGGTAGTTCGTGTCCCGCGCACCAAGGTGCACATCGCCCGAGCAGTAGGGTGCATACACTACGGTGTGATTACGCAAAGGGTTGTCTGCGCGCGTGAAGTTGAACACGCCATCCGCCTGCTCAGGATGCCGGCCGTCGAGGTTGATCGTGTAGGTGGGCTTTATCGCCGGGTCGCAGTTCTGCCGGAACCAGCACGCGCCTCCTCCCTGCAGATAGACCATCAACTTGTCCGTATCACCCGGGCGTACGTAGAAGCGGTAGGGGGAGCCGTCGGAGCAACTTGTCGCCCCCCCGGGAGAGAATTCGTTCCAGCCGTCGGCAAGGCTGCCGATTCTCGGTTCCTGCGCGCATCCGGCGACCAGGGTGATGAGTGTGGCGCATAGGTACTGTGCGGCTTTTTTCATGGAGTGTTCCTGACGACGATGTTGCCGGAGCTTTCGGCGATGATCACAGTGTTGGCTTTGTGACGGGCGAAGATGCCGCAGCACACGACACCGGCGATATCGTTGATTTCCCGCTCCAGTGCCCGCGGCTCGCTGATGTGCAGGCCGTGCACGTCGAGAATGAGGTTGCCGTTGTCGGTGGTGAACCCTTCGCGCAGTTCCGGCGCGCCGCCGAGCGCTACCAAAGCACGTGCCACCACAGAACGGGCCATCGGGATCACTTCTACGGGCAGCGGGTAGTTGCCGAGCACGTCTACCTGCTTGCTTTCGTCGACGATGCACACGAATGTGTCTGCGGCGCTGGCGACGATCTTCTCACGGGTGAGCGCGCCGCCGCCGCCTTTGATCATTTCGCCCGCCGCGTTCACCTCGTCCGCGCCGTCCACATACACCGCCACCTCCGGTGCCGCGGTGAGGGCGAGCACCGGCACGCCGCCCGCCTGCAGGCGGGCACTCGACACTTCGGAGCTGGCCACGGCTGCATCGAATTTGTGGCGTATGGCAGCGAGGCCATCGATGAAGAAGTTGGCCGTGGAGCCTGTGCCTACGCCGACGATGGTGTCGGGCTTCAGCAAGGGCTCGATATGTGCAAGGGCGGCGTCGGCCACCCTGCGTTTTAGTTCGTCTTGGTTCATACTGCGCGCGCCTCCGGTGAGCACAAAATCAGATGCTTGAACGCTACGTCAAGAAAATTCTTGCGGCGCGCGTGTATGACGTGGCGCGCACCACCCCACTACAACCGTTGGACGTGTTGTCTGAGCGGCTGGGCTCGCCAGTGCTTGCCAAGCGTGAGGATCTGCAACCCGTGTTCTCCTTCAAGTTGCGCGGCGCCTATAACAAGATGGCGCATCTCGATGCAGCGGAGCGGTCGCGGGGTGTGATCACGGCGTCGGCCGGAAACCATGCGCAGGGGGTGGCGCTGGCGGCGAAGACCCTCGGTTGCCGTGCGACCATCGTCATGGGGCGCAACACGCCGAGTATCAAGGTGAACGCCGTGAAGCGCCACGGCGCGCAAATCGTACTGCACGGCGACACCTACAACGATGCGTCGGCGCATGCCCATCAGATGGCCCAGGAGAAGGGCCTGGCCTATGTCCACCCGTACGATGATCCTGAGGTGATCGCCGGGCAGGGAACCGTAGGTATGGAAATTCTCAATCAGCACGGCGGCGATCTCCAAGCCGTGTACGTGCCGGTTGGCGGCGGCGGGCTCATATCTGGCATTGCAGCCTATGTGAAGTATCTGCGCCCGAACGTACGCATCGTTGGGGTGGAAGCGGAAGGGTCTGCCTGTCTGGCAGCGGCAATGGCTGCCGGCAGACGCGTACGCTTGCCGTATGAAACGCTGGATCTGTTTGCCGACGGCGTTTCCGTCGCGCAGATTGGTCGGGAAACCTTCAAGATCTGTCGCCGTTATGTCGATGAAGTGATCACCGTGAGCACAGACGAGATCTGCGCGGCGATCAAGGATCTCTATGACGACATGCGCTCCATTGCCGAGCCCGCCGGGGCACTGAGTGTCGCCGGGCTCAAGAAAGTGGTGGAGGCGCGTGGTCCGCAGGGGCCGAGCGTTGCGGTAGTCAGCGGCGCCAACGTCAATTTCGATCGGCTTCGGCATATCTCTGAACGCGCGGAGGTGGGCGAGCATCGCGAGGTGGTGCTGGGCGTCACGATTCCGGAGAGGCCCGGCAGCTTCAAACGCTTCTGCCGCACCCTCGGCAAACGCTCGGTGACGGAGTTCAACTACCGCAGGGCCGATGCACAGGATGCACACGTTTACGTTGGTGCTCAGGTGGACACGCCGGCGGACGGACGCTCGCTCATCGAGCGTTTGCGTGGTGTCGGATACGCAGTGGAAGACATGACGCTCAATGAGACGGCCAAGCTGCATGTGCGGCACATGGTCGGCGGGCGCAGCGGCAGCGACACGCCGGAGCTGTTGTACCGTTTCGAGTTTCCGGAGCGCCCAGGTGCGCTGATGGGGTTTCTCAACGGGCTGGGCAGCCGCTGGGACATCACCCTGTTCCACTACCGTAACCACGGTGCGGCCTGGGGCCGTGTTCTGGTCGGTTTTCGGGGACAGTCCAAAGAGCGGCGTGCGCTCGAGGCGTTTCTCAAGCAGATCGGTTATCGCTATTGGGAAGAAAGCGGCAACGCGGCCTACCGGCTCTTCCTCGCCTGACGCACAGGGTGCGACGTTGTCCCATCAAGCGTTGGCGATGTAGCGGCCGAATTCTTCTTCGAAAGTGAGCCTTCGCGTGTCGGTGATGCGGTCGATGTAGAGCACGCCATCCAGGTGGTCGAACTCGTGCTGAACCACAGTGGCGGGGAACCCTTCGAGCTCAAGCTGTTGTGCGGTGCCTTCGGCGTCGGTGTAACGCACCAGCACGTGCTGTGGACGCTCGACGAAGCCGCGCAGCCCTGGAACGGAAAGGCAGCCTTCCCAGTACCCGGCCGTGGGGCCATCCAACGTTTCGATGACTGGATTGACGAACACCGTGAGCGGCACCGCTTCGATCTCTCCGTAGCGGGTTGGCCCACCCGGCAGCTCTATGATCGCGAGCCGCAGACCCTCGCCGATCTGCGGCGCGGCGAGACCAATGCCGCCGTAGTCGTGCAGCGTGTCTTCCATAGCGGTGAGCAGCCGGTCGAAGGTCTCGGTGCCGAGGAATGCGGGCTCCACCTCGGCGGCGCGTTGGCGCAGGTGCGGATGCCCCATGCGCAGTATGCGTCTGACAGCCATATGCAGGACTCCTGTGTAGCGCACTCATTAAGAACAAGGCAGCCTGCCGAGTCCAGGCACAAAACGGCCGGTGCGCGATGCGTAGCGCCGGTATGTATCGCCGTGCGTGCGCAGCAGGTAGGGCTCCTCGACGTGTCGCACCTGAAGGTGGATGCCGACGGCGAACAGCGCTACGGCGATGATCGTCGCCGGCGTCGGCAGTACGAGGAGCAAGCCGACGAGGTAGATACCCATGCTGGTAAAAATCGGGTTGCGCACCCAGCGGAACGGCCCGTGGATGACAAGCGTCGTGCGTTCTGCATCGTCCACGCCCACCCGCCAGGACGCGCCCATACTCAGCTGCGCGGCGACGCTGGCTGTGATTCCCAGGGCGGCGATGCTTGTGCCGGTGTGGTGGATTGTCGGCAGGGCGAACAGTAGCGCTCCGCCCGGCAGGTGGAACAGGCTGACCACAGGGGCGAGGAAGGTCAGGGCGATACCGCTGGTGGCTGCGGTACCTGCAAACCAGGGTATTGAGCCCATGCGGCCTTTGAAGCCCTTGATGCCGGTTGAGCCGGTGCGCAGATATTGGATGGCGGTGCGCACGATGAATAGTACGAAAGCCCAGGTGAGGCTGAGGGCGAGGGCGGTGTTTGGCATGGTGGTACTCCTGAACAACGAGGAGCACATTGTTTATATATATGAACACCTGTTCAAGTGTTCTTTTTGAACCGCCTGAAGCCTGTTTCGGTCAACACCGCCTCGAGCGGCACGTCCCACGGTTGCCGGAGAATGGGTTTCGAGTGCTCCTGCAGGCTATGCGCTACGCCTATGACCGATGGGCGCATCAGCGGGTGCACGGCGCCGAAGGTTCTGTCGTAGTAACCGCCGCCCATGCCCACTCGCGTACCCTGGCTGTCGAACGCCACCAGCGGCGTCAGAACGACGTCTATGGCCAGGGACGGCACGTGCATTGCGCCGCTCGGCGGTACCAGTATGTTGAACGCCCCGCGCTGCAGCGGCTGGTACGGCAGGTGCTCGAAGAAGGTCAGGCGGTTCGACAATGGATCGACCACCGGCAACACGATGCGCTTGCCCATGGACCACAGCCGGATGAACGATTCCTGCAGATCGAGCTCACCGTCGGCGGCTGCATAGGCTGCGAAAGTGGTCGCCCGCAATGGAAGGGGGGAGCAGGCCAGATGCCGCGCAACCGCCTGCCCGTGGCCTTGTTGGTCGGCTTCGGACAATGCACGGCGCTGCCGGCGCATGGCGCTGCGTAAGTCTCGGCGTAAGGAGTGGCTCATGGAAGAAAGTATGTCGCCCGGTGGTGCCGCTGCATAGGCTGCCCTGAACCGTTGTGGCTCAGGGCGGAGACCCGTGCGACCCTTAAGGCTACCCAAGGAATCCGCAAGCGGACCCTCGTTGGGTTTGCACACCGGGGCCGACGCCAGAATCTCCTAACGTTTATATAACGGCTCAAGGACGACCCTAGCTGGCGAACACCCCAGGCGACAAAGAAAGTATATAGATTTCCGCCCGGGTGTCTTCTTGCGTTTGCCGCGCGTGTGACGTAGGGCAGGCTGCCGAAGAAGACTCAGGACAGGCTGCCGAAAAGGCAGTCGTTTAGAGTTCGAGCTGCTTGTGCTCTGCCAGCGCCAGGTCCAGGCGGTGCGACAGTGCGTTCAGGCGGCCAGAGATATCACCTTCGATGGTGTCGGCCTGATTGCGCGACGAGAGCAGCTCGTGCGAAATGTTCAGCGCTGCCATTACGGCTATGCGGTCGAGCCCGACCACGCGGCCCCCATCTTTGATCTCTTCCATCTTGCGGTGCAGGTAGCGTGCGGATGCGGTGAGGTCGTCCACCTCATCTTCGGCACAGCTTACCTGGTAGTCCTTGCCGAGAATCTTCACGGTCATGGTGACGACTTTTGCCAATGGCTCAATCCTGTTCCAGCGACTTCAGCCGCGTGATCATCCCTTCAACCCGCGACTTGGCGAGTTCGTTCTTTTCGATGAGCTTGGCGCGCTCTGCCGTCCAGTTGTGCTGTTGTGCGCGCAACGCGCGGTTCTCTTTGCTCAGCACCGCGGTGAGCTCGATGAGTTCGTTCACGCGGCGCTCCAGTGCTTCCCAGCTCGAGGAAGACATGCTGTGCGAAGACATAAGTGGCCTCCAGTTCCCGCGCCATTCTGGCACATTTCCTGTGCATGTGAAGCGCGTGCGGCTTAGCATAGCGCCTCTCCACACGGGCCGAACACTTGTCGACAACTGAACTTGCCAGCGCGGCGCTTGCCACGTCCAGAGAACTGTCCAGCGCCGAGCTGCACGGCACCGTGTGCGGCATGCTGGTGGGTAACGTTCGAGCCAGCGGTCTGATCGATGGCAGAGTGCACTTTTCCGTGGACGACTACCTCGAGCTGGTGGGCGCTGACGCGGTGACCAGTGCCGAAGCCATAGAGGACTTTGCCATCCTGAGCCTCGCGTCGCTCGATGCAGAGGATCTCAGCTTTGCACCCCTCCTGCCTGAAGACGACACCCACGTTGCATCCCGGGTCGAAGCCCTGGGTGAATGGTGTGCGGCGTTTCTTGCCGGTATGGGGGCGGTTGCGGATACCGACCTCAGCGAGGTGGAAGCAGAGGTTCTCGACGATTTCGTTGCCATCTCGGCTGTGGATGCGGACGTGGACGCAGGCAACGAAGCAGAACGACAGTTCATGGAGCTGGTTGAGTACGTACGGGTCGGCGTCATGAGCCTGCTGGCCCCGGCTGGGGAGGAGCCCGAGTGAACGTGCCGCTGTCAGAATTCCGCCGCCGGCGGGAGCGGCTCATGGAGATGTTGCCTGAGGGTACGCTTGCTATCGTTCCCGGCGCCACCCTGCGGCGGCGCAATCGCGACGTCGACTATTTGTTCCGCCAGGACAGCGACTTTTACTACCTCACGGGCTTTACCGAGGAGGACGCGTTGCTGGTCATGGTGCCGGGGCGCGAACATGGCGAGACCATCCTCTTCTGCCAGGAGCGTGATGCGCGCTACGAGTCCTACAATGGAGAGCGGTTGGGGCCGGAACGTGCCAGCCAGATGCTCGGCGTAGACGACGCATTTCCGGTTTCGGACGTCGGCGACATCCTCCCGGGCCTTCTGGAAGGCCGAGAGCGGGTCTACCTTACGCTCGGTGAATATCCGGAGTTCGACAAGCTGCTCATGCGGTGGGTTACCGACATCCGCGCCCGGGAGAGCGGCGGCGCGGTGGCCCCTGGGGAATTCGTGTCGCTCAAGCACCTGCTGCACGAGTTGCGGCTGTTCAAGTCGGCCAAAGAGCTCAGCATGATGCGCGAAGCCGCGCGTATAACCGCCGAGGCACACATCCGCGCTATGCAGGTCTGCCAGCCCGGCATGAACGAGCTGGATCTCGAAGCCGAGCTCACCTACCACTTCATGCGCAACGGCGCGCGCTCACCAGCCTACCCGAGCATCGTTGCATCCGGTGCGAATGCCTGTGTGTTGCATTACATCGACAATCGCGCGGCGCTGCGCAAGGGAGAGCTGGTGCTGATCGACGCCGGCTGCGAGTACGAACATTACGCTGCCGACCTGACGCGGACCTTTCCGGTGACCGGGCAATTCACGGATGTGCACAAGGCGGTCTACGAGGTGGTGCTGGAGGCGCAGAAAGCAGCCATTGATCGGTGCCGCGTGGGTGAGCACTTCAACGCCCCGCACGATGCGGCGCTCGCCGTCATGATCGAAGGGCTAATCGAGCTCAAGCTTCTGTCTGCAACGCCGGACGAGGTGATGGAAAAGGGGACCTATCAGAAGTTCTGCCCGCACAAATCGTCACACTGGCTGGGCCTGGATGTGCACGATGTAGGTGACTACCGCATCGATGGCGCCTGGCGCGAGCTGGAGGCCGGCATGGTGCTTACCGTGGAGCCCGGAATCTACATTCGCGATGACGAAGACAATGCTGGGCTCGCGCGCAAATGGCGGGGGCTGGGTATCCGTATCGAAGACGATGTGCTGATCACCCGCAAGGAGCCCGAAGTGCTGACGGCAGCTGCGCCCAAAGAAATCGCTGAAGTTGAAGCGGTGATGGCGGGTTGATGCCTGACGGCAACGCCATCTGCGTGGTGGGCGGCGGCCTCAACGGCGCAGCGGCAGCACTGGCATTGGCTGAGGCGGGTTGGCCGGTGGTTTTGGTTGATCGGCACAAGCCGAAGCCCTCACCCTCGGCTCTCGGGGTCGAGATCCGCAATGTCGCCTTGTCGCCGGCAAGCCGAGCGTTTCTGGAAGATATTGGCGCCTGGGTTGCAGGTGCGCCATACGTGCGCATGCACGTGTGGGAGTCTCTCGGCACCGCCTCGTTGGACTTTCATGCATCTGAAACCGGTCGGGCGGAACTTGGCTGGATCGTGGAGGTAGGTGCGCTCATAGAGCGGCTCTGGGCGCGCATCGAAAGTCATCCTCGGGTGCAGGTGCGGTTCGGGTCGGTGGATGGCCTTGAAGTCCACGATAGCGGTGTGACGTTGCGGGTGGATGGCGAGGCCGTGTCCTGTGCGCTCCTCGTCGCGGCAGACGGTGCGGCATCGCCCGTAAGAAACCTCACCGCCACCCGCGATGCGCGCTACCCCACCGGCCATGCTGCGTTGGTCACCGCAGTGCGCACCGAAAGGCCGCATGAGGCGGTGGCGTATCAGCGCTTTCTGCCGGGTGGGCCGCTGGCACTGCTGCCGTCGCGACTGCCGGACGTGTCGTCTGTCGTCTGGTCGCAACCTCCGGCGCTGGCGAGTTCCCGGGTGGAGGCATCTAAGGAAGCGTTCCTCGCCGACCTGACTTGCGCAAGTGGACGCGTGCTGGGGCAGGTGCTC
This sequence comes from Gammaproteobacteria bacterium, assembly GCA_030428905.1. Lineage (GTDB taxonomy): Bacteria > Pseudomonadota > Gammaproteobacteria > Pseudomonadales > Azotimanducaceae > SYFY01. The sequence continues at coordinate 57,532 of JAUIED010000001.1, read as the reverse complement.
GAAACCGACGCGCGCTTCGCTTTTCCTCTGGTGCAGCATCTGGCGCAGAGTTTCGTTGCAGCACCTCGGGTGCTGTTGATCGGCGATGCAGCGCGCGTGGTTCACCCACTGGCCGGGCTTGGTGTGAACCTTGGTTTCGAGGATGCGCAGGCCCTTCTTGCCACACTGCCAGTTTCCGGCGACCCAGGTCTGGCAGATTGGCGTACGTTCGCCCGCAAGCGGCAGGCACGTGCCCGGGCCATGCTGCGCGTGATGTCAGCATTGCGTTTGTTGTACGGCAGCGATTCACCCTGGCTCGGCTGGGTGCGAAACGTTGGTGTGCGCACGGTCTCCGAAAGCCGTGGGCTCAAGTCGCAGATCATGCGAGAAGCCATGGGGCTCGGGCCCATGGCTACGTCGATGCGATAGCAGGGTGTTGAGAAGTACGACCTGTACTTTTTCAGCACCCTGATAGAATGCCGGCCTGCAAACAAGGCACGCTCAATCATGACGAAACGCACGCCGCTTTATGACGCGCACGTGCAGGCCGGCGGCAAGATGGTCGAATTCGGCGGCTGGGATATGCCGCTGAACTACGGCTCGCAAATCAAAGAGCACGAAACCGTGCGCAGTGCCGCCGGCGTGTTCGATGTCTCCCATATGACCATCATCGATGTGAGCGGGTCCGCTGCCCGTGACTTTCTGCGTCACGTTGTGGCCAACGATGTGGACAGGCTCAAGGTCTCCGGCAAGGCGCTCTATGGCGCTTTGCTCAACGAGCACGGCGGCGTGGTTGATGACCTGATCGTCTACCGCCGTGAGGAGGGCTACCGCTGTGTGGTCAACGCATCCACGCGCGACAAAGTGCTCGCCTGGTTTGCGCGGAACAACACCGGCGCCGTGCTCACGGAGCGGCAAGAGCTGGCCATGCTTGCCATCCAGGGGCCGAATGCCGTTGCCCTGTACGAAGGCCTCTCCGGCAACGCGGTGGGCGACCTCAAGCCCTTCAGCGCGCTTGAAGCCGGCTCGGTGATGATCGGCCGCACCGGCTATACCGGCGAAGATGGCGTGGAGGTCATGTTGCCGGCGCAGGATGCTGTGGAATTGTGGCGGGCGTTGCTCGATGCGGGCGTGGCACCAATCGGGCTTGCTGCCCGCGATACCCTGCGGCTCGAAGCGGGCCTCAACCTCTACGGCCAGGACATGACCGAAGCTACTCATCCCTTCGAGAGCAACATCGGCTGGACGGTGGCGCTGAAGCCAGCCGACCGACAGTTCATCGGCAGAAGGGCGCTCGAAGCGGTGCAGGCGGAAGGTGTGCAACGCAAGCTCACAGGTCTTGTGCTGGAGGCCAAAGGCGTGATGCGGCACGGGTATGAAGTGCGCACGGCGCACGGCACGGGAGAGATCACCAGCGGTATATTTTCACCGACGTTGGGGTACAGTATCGCGCTCGCACGCGTGCCAGCCGAAGCGGACGGCTCCGTGGAGGTGGACATACGTGGCAAGGCCGTGCCGGCACGCCTGGTCAAACCGCCGTTCGTACGCAACGGCCAATCTCTGGTTAACTGATCTGGGGGATGGGATGAGCGAAGTCCCGAACGAACTGAAGTACGCCGCCTCGCATGAGTGGGCGCGGCTCGAAGAAGATGGCATCGTCACGGTGGGCATTACCGATCATGCGCAAAACGCCCTGGGCGACGTAGTGTATGTGGAGCTTCCCGAGGTGGATGCGCAGGTGCAGGCGCAGTCCGAAGCGGGTGTCGTGGAGAGCGTGAAGGCTGCTTCGGACATTTACGCGCCGGTTTCCGGCACCGTGGTTGCGGTCAATGAGGCGCTGGAAGATGCGCCGGAAACCGTCAACCAGGACCCGTATGGCGATGGCTGGTTCTTCAAGATCGAGCCGGACAATGTCAGCGATCTGGATGACCTGCTGGATGCAGATGCGTACGCTGAAGCGTGCGAAGACGACGACCACTGAGCACTTCTGACTGACCATGCCTTTTATTCCTCACACGTCGGAAGACGTGCAGCACATGCTGGAGGCCATTGGCGCTCCCAGCATCGATGCGTTGTTCGACGAAATTCCCGAGTCCATTCGAGCGGGCTCCTTGCGCGCAGTGCCTCCGGGCGTGAGCGAGCTCGAAATGATGCAGGAGATGGAAGCCCGCGCGGCCAGAGATGCGGGACTCACCTGCTTTCTCGGCGCCGGTTGTTACGATCATCACATCCCCGCGGCGGTATGGGATATCACCGCGCGCGGTGAGTTCATGACGGCCTACACGCCGTATCAGGCTGAGGCCAGTCAGGGCACGCTACAGCTCATCTATGAGTACCAGTCGATGATGACGGCGCTCATGGGGCTCGATGTCTCTAACGCTTCGGTCTACGACGGCGGTTCGGGGCTTGGTGAATCCATCCTCATGGCATTGCGCGCCAACAGGAAGAACAAGTCCCGTCGCGTGCTGGTGCCAGATACGGTGCATCCGCTGGCGCGCCGCGCCGCGGCCAACATCGTCGGTCACCAGGGGATCGACATTGTCACCGTACCCACGCGTGGTGGCCGTTTCGATGTGGACGCTCTGGGCGACGAAGAGGTGGCAGCTGTAGTTGTCCAGCAGCCCAACTTCTTTGGCCTGCTGGAGAATGTTGACGCAGTCACCCGATGGGGGCGGGCGCATAACGCCCTCGTGATCGCCATGGTCAATCCGCTCGCCATGGCGGTACTCAAGCCGCCGGGTGCGTGGGGTGACGACGGTGCTGATATCGCCTGTGGCGATGGCCAGCCGCTGGGCATTCCCATGTCATCGGGCGGGCCAAGCTTCGGATTCATGTGTACCAAACAGGCGTTCGTTCGGCAGATGCCGGGCCGCATCATAGGCCGCACGGAAGATCTCGAAGGGCGCACGGGCTATGCGCTCACGTTGCAGGCGCGAGAGCAGCACATCCGACGCGCCAAGGCGACGTCGAACATCTGCACGAATCAGGGTTTGTTGGTTACGGCCGCGACTATCCACATGGCGTTGCTCGGCCCGGAAGGTTTGCGCAGAGCGGCCAGTGCAAGTCACGCCAATACCGCGGAGTTGATTCGGCTGGCTTGCGAGATCGACGGCGTTAGCCGCGCCGACGACGGAGCGTTTTTTCACGAAGCGGCGCTGACGCTGCCAAAGCCCGCCCGCGAAGTGCGCGATGCCATGGCACGGCACGGTGTGCTGGCGGGTCTGCCGCTGGATCGTTACTACCCAGATCGCTCGCATCAGTTGCTCGTCTGCGCAACAGAAAAGCGCACGCCCGAGGATCTCGCCAGGTATGTGGCAGCGTTGTCCGAGGCGTTGTCGGGAGCGGAGGCATTGTCATGAAGAGTCTGTTCGAACTCAGCAAGCCAGGGCGCGGTGCACGAGCGCAGCACGTGTCGGTCTCGTCCGATGCGCTTGCCGATCTGCCTGGAGACATGCTCCGTGCGGAACCGGCTGCGTTGCCTGAGCTTTCCGAGATGCAGGTGGTGCGGCACTTCACCAACCTTTCGCGGCGTAACTTCTCGATCGACACGCAGTTCTACCCGCTGGGCTCCTGCACCATGAAGTACAACCCGCGCGGCGCTCACAAAGCGGCGTTGCTTCCCGGCTTTGCCGGCCGCCACCCGCTGGCGCCGGAAGACGCCAGTCAGGGCTTTCTGGCGTGCCTGTACGACCTGCAGGAAATTCTCAAGGATGTGACGGGCATGAAAGGCGTGTCGCTTGCGCCCATGGCCGGAGCGCAGGGCGAGTTTGCCGGTGTGGCGATGATCCGCGCCTACCACGATGCGCGCGGCGACCATGAGCGCAACGAAATCATCGTGCCGACGGCTGCGCACGGTACCAATCCCGCAACGGCGGTGATGTGCGGTTACAAGGTGACCGAGGTGCCGGTGGACAGTTCTGGCGACGTGGACGTTGCGGCGCTTCGGGAGCGGGTGGGGCCGCAGACTGCGGGGCTGATGATGACGAACCCGTCCACATGCGGAGTGTTCGAGCGCTCCATCGAAGAGATTGCACGCGTGGTTCACGAAGCGGGCGGCCTGTTGTACTACGACGGCGCCAACCTCAACGCCATCCTCGGCAAGGTAAAGCCGGGTGACATGGGCTTCGACGTACTGCACATGAACCTGCACAAGACCTTTGCTACCCCGCATGGCGGGGGCGGTCCGGGCGCGGGGCCGGTCGGCGTGGGTGAGCGCTTGTTACCCCATCTGCCGGTGCCAATGGCCACCTACGACCCCACGGCTGATCGTTACCGCTGGCTCGATGAGGATGCGGTGCCCGGCACTATTGGTCGGCTATCCACGTTTGGCGGCAACTCAGGCATTCTCCTTCGGGCACTGGTTTATGCGCGGCTGCTTGGCCGCGAAGGTATGCACCGGGTAGGCGAGTACGCCACGCTCAATGCCAACTACATGGCGGCGCGCCTCGAGGCAGCCGGTTTTGAGCTGGCCTACCCTGAGCGTCGTGCGACGCACGAGTTCATCATTACCTTCAGGAACGAAGCCAAACAGTACGGTGTGACCGCCATGGACTTTGCCAAACGGCTGCTCGACTACGGTTACCATTCACCGACGACCTATTTTCCGTTACTCGTGCCGGAGTGCTTCCTCATCGAGCCCACGGAGACGGAGACGCTCGAAGAGCTCGACGGCTTCATTGATGCGCTCATACGCATCCGTGAAGAGGCGCGGGACAATCCTGAGCTCGTCACTTCAGCGCCGCACACGTTGCCCGTGCGCAGGCTCGATGACGTGAAAGCCGCGCGCGAGCTGGACCTTGCCTACTCGGCGGGCTAGCGGCAGCGCGACGCGAACCGAAACCGACTCCTTCGGTCCGGTAGAGGTCCCCCAGGATGCTTACTGGGGCGCTCAAACCCAGCGCTCGCTGGCAAACTTCCCCATCGGCTGGGAGCAACAGCCGGTTGCGCTGGTGCACGCTCTCGGCGTGGTCAAACGTGCCTGCGCTGAAGCGAACATGACGCTGGGTGTGCTCGACAAGCGCCGCGGCCGGGCCATCGTGCGGGCCGCAACGGAAGTGATGCAGGGCAAGCTCGATCAGCATTTCCCGCTGGTGGTGTGGCAGACCGGCTCCGGTACGCAGTCCAACATGAATGCCAACGAGGTGATCGCCAACCGCGCCATTGAGCTGCTGGGTGGCGTCGTGGGTTCGAAAGACCCGGTGCACCCCAATGATCACTGCAACCGTTCGCAGTCGTCCAACGACACGTTCCCCACCGCCATGCACGTCAGCATCGCCCAGATGGCACAGGACGCCCTGCTGCCTGCGCTGGTCACCCTCGAAGCAGCCCTCGATGAAAAAGCCAAAGCGTTTTCCCACATCGTCAAGATCGGCCGCACGCACACACAGGATGCCACGCCGCTGACGCTCGGCCAGGAGTTCAGCGGCTACGCGTATCAGGTAAAGCAGGGGGCAAGCCGCGTTCGAGCGGCGCTGAAGAACGTGTATTTCCTGGCTCAAGGCGGTACCGCTGTGGGCACGGGTCTCAATGCGCCCAAAGGGTTTGCCAGAGAGGTGGCGGCACGGGTCGCGGCGCTCACCGGTTTGCCGTTCAGAACAGCACCCAACAAGTTTGAAGCCATGGCTGCGCACGATGCCGTAGTGGAGTGCTCCGGCGCGCTCCGGGTGGTTGCGGGAAGCCTGTTCAAGATCGCCAATGATATCCGCCTGCTCGGTTCGGGGCCGCGCAGCGGCATCGGCGAGTTGCGATTACCGGAAAATGAGCCAGGCTCTTCCATCATGCCGGGCAAGGTCAACCCAACGCAGTGCGAGGCACTGACCCAGGTGTGTGCCCACGTGATGGGTAACGATGCCGCAGTTGGCTTTGCCGGTAGCCAGGGGCACTTCGAGCTCAACGTCTACAAGCCCATGATGCTCTACAACGTGCTGCAGTCCATGCAGCTCCTTGGCGACGCGGCGGCTTCGTTCGCCGAGCGGTGCGTGCAGGGCATCGAGGCGGATGAAGTGCGGATTGACAAACATGTGAACGAGAGTCTGATGCTCGTTACCGCCCTCGCGCCGCACATCGGCTACGACAGCGCGGCAATCGTTGCAAAGACGGCGCATGCCAACGGTACAACGCTGAAGGAGGAAGCAATCCGGCTTGGATTTGTCGATGAGGCGACCTACGAACGGCTGGTGCAGCCGGCCAAGATGATTCGCCCGGGTTGAGGGATGGAAACCGACGAAGCCTGGCAGCGCTGGGGTGAAAGTGAGCCCTACTACGGGGTAATGACGGACCCGCGCTATCTCAGCGCAAATCTCGACGAGGCACGTAAGGCGGAGTTCTTTGCGACCGGTGAACGCTACGTCGTGCAGCTTCAGGCGACTTTGGAGAAGCTGTTCGGTGGTGTGCACCCGGCGCGTGCGGTGGATTTCGGTTGTGGTACCGGGCGTATCCTCTTGCCGTTGGCTGCGGCCTACCCCGAAGCGTGTGGCATAGATGTCAGCGCTGCCATGCGCCGGGAGTGCGAGCGTAATCTTGCGGCGGCTGGTGCCGTTAATGCTACGGTGTGCTCGACGGACGTCTTTTTAGCGGGCGCCGAGCAGTGCGACCTGTTGCATTCATCGCTGGTGTTCCAGCACATCCGCCCAGCGCAAGGGTTTGCAGTGCTTTCGAGGCTTCTGGAACACTTGAGTGATGATGGCGTGCTGGCACTTCAGTTCTGCACGGCCACCGGCCAGTCCGCCGCCAGGCTTTTTGCTGGACGCGTGAAGAATAGAGTGCCGGGACTTCCGGCATTGGTTTCGTGGCTGCGCAATCGGCGAGCGTTGCCTGCCCCCATGGAGATGCACGCCTATGACCGGCAGCAACTCGACGCGACCTTCCTGCGCCACGGTGTGCAAATCGCTCACGTCAGAGACTTCGAGGAAGCTGGTATCGTCATCTCTACGTACTTCGGCAGAAAGTCGGTTAGCTGAGCGCTTGTTTCAACTCATCCAGGGAGTGAATGGGTAGCGAGCAGCTCAACCCACTGCAGACAAAAGCTGCGGGCCGAGACTGTTCCTCCGCAGACACGAGCTTTGGCAGGTAGGAAGGTATGGCGTTCGCGCCATACGGGATGGCGTAAACCTGCCGCCACGGGGTGTACCCGGCGGTTGCGGTTGCCTGCCATGCACCAATCTCATCGGCTGGCCCGCGTATCACCACCACCTGGGGTGCGTAACGCTGTTCTTCGAGCGCTGAAAGCAATGTGCAGTGTGCTGCCGGCACCTGTTCCATCAGGCTCCGGGCCCAGCGCAGCGTGCGGTCGGCGGCCTCGAGATAGCGGCTCTCGCCCGTGAGGTGGCCGAGTGCGTCGAGGGCGCGAGCCATGACCCCGTTGCCGGGCGGCAGTGCATCGTCATTGCTCGGTTTGGGGCGGTGGATGAGCGACTCGTGGCGGTGGGCCGTGAAGTAGAAACCGCCAGCATCCGCGTCTTCAAAGGCGGCGAGTGCAGCGTCAGCCAGCGCTTGTGCAAAGCGCGCATGGCGGTCATGCCACCGCGCCTGCAGCAGCTTGACCAACCCCTGCAGAAGGAATGCGTAGTCGTCGAGGTATGCCGGATGCCTGGCGCTGCCTGCTTTCCAGGTCGCGTACAGCTGCCCGTCGACCCAGACGTTTTCGAGCAGAAAGTCGGCAGCATCGCTGGCAGCGTCGATCCAGTCGGGTTCTCTCAACACCTGGCCGGCGCGGGCCAGACCGGCGATGGCGAGACCGTTCCAGGCGGTCAGAACTTTGTCGTCGAGGTCGGGCCGCTCGCGCTCGGCGCGCGCGAGGAACAGTTTGTGTCTGGCGGACGCAAGCAAGGTACCGGCATCCTCGGCAGCAAGGCTCAGTCGCTCCACCACGCTGCGCCAGCTGTCGGTGCGGCGCAGGTTCCACTTATTCTCAAAGTTTGCGGGCTTGTCGAGGCCATAGAGAGTTTCTACCAGTAAGTACTCATCCTCACTCAGCAGCTTTTTAACCTGCTCCCGGCGCCACACGTAGAACTTACCTTCTTCGCCTTCTGAGTCTGCATCCAGCGCGGCATGGAAGCCGCCGTCCGGGTGACGCATCTCCCGTAGCATCCAGGCTGCCGTCTCCCGTAGGGTGGCATCGAAGAGTGGGTCTGGGCCGATGGACAGTGCGTCGGCGTACAGCGACAGCAGCTGTGCATTGTCGTAGAGCATCTTTTCGAAGTGCGGCACCTGCCATTGCCGATCCACCGAGTATCGGCAGAAACCACCGCCGACATGGTCGAAGATTCCACCGCGCGCCATGGCGGTGAGGGAGCGCATGACCATGTCGAGACTTTGTCGGTCCCGCTCGCCTGCGTGGTTGGAGTAGGCCCAGTGACGCAGGAGTTTCTCCAGCGTGGCAGGCATTGGAAATTTCGGCTCACGCCCGAAGCCGCCGTGCTGTGCGTCGTACTGGGCGGCCAGGTCATCGCGCGCTTTGCTCAGGAGCGCATCGTCCTCGAGCGCTGAATCCTGTGGAACGGTGTGCAGCTTGGAAAGGACGGTGCCGACCTTTTCTCCCTGTTGGCAAAGCTCGTCGCGCTTCTCTTCGAATACTGAGTGGATGCGCAAAAGGAGATCGCTGAACCCGGGCAGACCGTAACGTGGCGACTTGGGAAAGTAGGTGCCGCCGAAGAACGGCAATAAGGTGTCCGGGTCGAGGAACATGGTCAACGGCCAGCCACCGGTATTCTGCGTAAGCAGCTGATGCGCGAGCTGGTAGACCTTGTCGAGATCCGGCCGTTCCTCCCGGTCGATCTTGATGTTGACGAAGTGCGCGTTCATGACGGCGGCGGTGGCGTCGTCCTCGAAGGATTCGTGCGCCATCACGTGGCACCAATGGCATGCCGAGTAGCCAATGGACAGCAGGATGGGTTGTTGGCGCTCTCGTGCCAGGGCCAGCGCGGCGTCGTCCCAGGGGTGCCAGTCCACCGGGTTGTCTGCGTGTTGCAGCAGGTAGGGGCTGGTTTCTTCGCTCAGGCGGTTGCTCATCGGTGTGATGATCGCACGGGCACTCGATGAAGTCAGTTGATCTGGTGGCTGAGCTCTTGTTGAATGGGCCGAGGGTGGGACGAACAGCAGAACCGGAATGCTCAGAAGCTTCTCGGCGGCGTTTGCATTGCTGGCCATCGCCGCTGCATGCAGCGCGGTGCGTCAGGCCGTGCCGATCATCAAGGATGTGAATCCCCTGCCGGCTATGGCGCTCTCGGAGATCTGCGTGCAAACCAACCACGGGGTCACCAGGCAGCGTTTCGATGAGGACCTGACGGCACTGTTCCGGGAGTTTGGCCTTTCGTCCCGGCCTAAGGAGAGCGCCTTTCGCGGGGAGTGTCGAGTGTGGGCAAGCTACGATGCGGCCTATGCCGGGCGTCTACCGCCCTACCTGAGCTGGGCTACTATCGACATCCACGACGAAGGTCAGCGGATCGGCTACATCCGCTACGATGCGAGCCAGGGACATGGGCGAATGGATCGACACGGCACGACCGTATCCAGGCTCCGCCCGCTGGTTTCCGAGCTGCTCGCACGCGTCCAGGTGGAGTGAAGGCCGTTTTGTAAATAGAACACGGTTCGTGTTCAATCGAGCAGTACTACGCGGAGGCACCATTGGTCGACTCAGACGGTTTTCGGCCAAACGTCGGCATCGTTCTCACCAACGCCGAACATCAGGTTCTTTGGGCCCGGCGGATCGGTGGGCACGATGCCTGGCAATTTCCACAGGGCGGCATCAATCCCGGCGAGTCCGTAGAGGAGGCGTTGTTCAGGGAACTGGGCGAAGAGGTGGGCCTGGAAGAGAAAGACGTTCGAATCATCGGCCGGACGCGCGGCTGGCTGCGCTATCGCCTGCCCGCGCGCTTGCGTCGCCACAATTCAACGCCGGGGTTTCAGGGGCAGAAGCAGAAGTGGTTTCTGCTGCGTCTGCAGGCGCCAGACACCGCGGTGAAGGTGGATCTTGGAGAAAAGCCGGAGTTCGATCACTGGCGTTGGGTGAGTTTCTGGTATCCCGTACCAAAGGTCGTGGATTTCAAACGCGACGTGTACCGGCGTGCGCTCAGAGAGCTCATGCCGCATCTCATACGCTCGGCTCGGTAGGACGGACACGTGCTCGCTAGCCTCCGGGAAATCGTTCAAGACGTTGCCACCGCAGGATCGTTCCGCGAGGCGCTGGATTTGCTCGTGATCGATGTGCGCGCGGCGCTGGGCACCGAGGTGTGCTCTGTGTACCTGATGAATGCCGCGCGCGACCGTTTTCTGTTTGCCGCCAACGAAGGCCTCAACCAGGCGTTTGTAGGTGAATTCACCCTGGCTGTGAATGAAGGCCTGGTAGGGCTCGTCGCCGAACGGGCTGAACCGATCAACCTGGAGAATGCCACTAACCATCCGCGCTTTGTCTACCTGGAGGCCATTGGCGAAGAACCGTTCCATGCCTTCCTCGGCGTGCCCATCATTCACCATCGAACGGTGCTGGGCGTATTGGTGGTGCAGCAGCGCGAGACGCGGCGTTTCGATGAGAGCGAAGAAGCCTTCCTGGTAACCCTTGCAGCACAGCTCGCTACGGTGATCGCCCACGCGGAAGCCACCGGGGAAGTGGTCGCGCTCACCAGCGTGCCGGGTTCGGAGCGTGAGGACGTACTGTATCGGGGCGTCGCCGGCTCGCCGGGCATTGGCATGGGTACGGCCGTGGTCATGCTGCCGCTGGCGGACCTGTCGTCGGTCCCGGATCGCGAGGCGGACGACATCACCACGGAGCTGATGCTCTTTGATCGGGCGGTGGAAACGGTACGTGAGGACATTCGCCGTACGGGTGAGCAGTTCGCTGAGACCCTGCCCGCTGAGGAGCTGGCGCTGTTCGATGCCTACCTGCACATGCTCGACGACAACGCGATTCCTGGCGATGTGCGTGACCGCATTCGTCTTGGGCAGTGGGCTCAGGGCGCGCTTCGGCAGGTGATCCGCGAGCACCTGCGCACTTTTGAGCAGATGGAAGACCCATACCTGCGGGAGCGCGGTGCCGACGTCAAAGATCTGGGCCTGCGGGTGCTGGCGGTGCTGCAGGACAGCCGGGCGCGCAAGCAGCATTTTCCGGAGCAGACCGTGCTGGTCGGCGAAGAGGTGACGGCGGGCATGCTGGCTGCCATTCCGCCAGGGCGGCTGAGCGGTATCGTCTCGTTGCGGGGTGCCGGTAGCTCCCATGTGGCAATTCTCGCGCGTGCACTGGGCGTCCCTGCGGTCATGGGCGCTGTCGACGTGCCGCTGTACCACATCGAGAACGCTGAACTGGTGGTGGATGGGTACTACGGCGAGGTGTACGCCAATCCGTCTCGCACGCTGTCGACGCACTTCCAGCAGCTCATCGATGAAGAGCACGAATTTGCTGCCGAACTCGAAGAGCTCAAGGATCTCCCCAGCGTTACCAACGATGGCTGGCGAGTGCGGCTGTGGGTAAACATCGGGCTGACAGGTGATCTCACGCGATCACTGGACCGTGGCGCGGAAGGTATTGGCCTGTTTCGCACGGAAGTGCCGTTCATGACGCAGGACCGATTTCCCACCGAAGAAGAACAGCGGGTGATCTACCGCGCGCACATGGAGGCGTTCGAGCCGCGCCCCGTTACCATGCGCACGCTGGACATTGGCGGTGACAAGGCGCTCAGCTATTTCCCGATAGCGGAGGAAAATCCGTTTCTCGGTTGGCGGGGAATTCGGGTGACGCTCGATCACCCGGAGATTTTTCTGGCGCAGGTGCGCGCAATGATCAAAGCCAATGCAGACCTGGAAGGGCTGCTGCGCATCATGTTACCGATGATTTCCGGGTTGGACGAGGTCATAGAGGCGAAGGCACTGGTGAAGCGCGCGTTTGAGGAGGTGCGTGAGGAAGGCGTCAACGTCAAGCAACCGCATGTTGGGGTGATGGTGGAGGTCCCAGCGGCGGTCTACCAGGCTCGCATACTGGCGCGTAATGTCGATTTCCTTGCGGTTGGCTCGAATGATCTTACGCAGTACATGTTGGCCGTGGATCGTAACAATCCGCGGGTTGCGGACCTTTACAAGGAAGTACACCCGGCCGTGCTTTTTGCCTTGCGCGAGGTGGCTCGAGCGGCACATCTGGAGGAGAAGCCCATCGGCATCTGCGGCGAGCTTGCGGGTACACCAATAGGCGCTGTATTGCTGATGGCCATGGGCTACGACGTACTGAGCATGAACGCCACCAATCTGCCCAAGGTGAAGTGGGTGATACGCAACATCAAGCGGTCGCAGGCGCGCCGCATGTTGGCCCGCGTGCTGAAGATGGAGCAGCCGAAGGAAATCGAAGAGTACATGCGGCAGGAGTTGATCGACGCAGGTCTGGGTCGCGTCGTTCCGCGCCATCACCACTGAGATGTACGCTGATCTGCACGCGTCACGATGGTGGCTGCTGGCTGGCCTGTGGCTGGTGTACTTTACATTCGGTCTGAGCATTACGAGCCTTGCGCCGCTGGTGACGCTCATCGAGGGCGACCTTGGTATCAGTCATGCTGCCATGGGCAGCATCATGGGCGCCTGGCAGCTCGTATACATCTTCTCCGCAGTTCCGTGCGGCGTTTTGTTGGATCGCCTCGGTGGACGCAAGTCGCTGGTGATCGGTGCGGTACTGATTTGCGTGTCCACGCTCGGCCGTGCCTTGGCCGAAGACTATTGGAGCTTTCTGGCGGCGGTGATGTTGTTCGGCGTCGGCGGTCCCATTGTTTCGTCGGGCGCGCCCAAGGTGGTGGCGCAGCTGTTTTCCGGCAGCGATCGCGGCTTTGCCATGGGCATCTACATGACCGGCCCGGCGATCGGCGGTGTGGTGTCACTGACACTTACGCACGCGGTGCTGTTGCCGTGGCTCGGCGACTGGCGCGCTGTGATGCTTCTGTGGTCTGCAATTGCACTTGCTGGGGCCGTGATCTGGCTTGCGGTTTCGACCTGGGCGGGGCTCGACGCAGACGACGGTGAGCCATCAGCGCCGCTGCAGCATGACTCGCAGCTCCAGCTCATGCAGCACCTGTTGGTGCAGCCTGCCGTGCGGATCGTGTTGCTCATGAGCGTGGGCGTGTTTCTGTTCAACCATGGGCTCAATAACTGGCTGCCGGAACTCTTGCGCGTGGGCGGTATGACGCCGGTAGCGGCTGGCTACTGGGCGGCGTTGCCCACGGTGGTGGGCATCATCGGTTCGCTGACCATTCCCCGGCTGGCCACGCCGGAGCGGCGCTTCAATATTCTGTTTGGTCTGTGTCTGGCAGCCGGAGCGGCGAGCTTGCTGCTGCAGTCGTCGCACGGGGTGCTGTTGACGGCGGGGCTGGTCATGCAGGGAGTGGCGCGAGCGACGTTGATGACGGTGCTCATTCTCACGCTGGTAGAGCTGCCGGGTATTGGCGAGAAGCATGCCGGGGCAGCCAGCGGCCTGTTTTTCTCCGCGGCGGAGATTGGGGGCATGCTCGGCCCTCTCGGCCTCGGTCTGATCTACGATTGGCAGGGAGGCTTCGGCGGCGCGCTTGCCGGGCTCACCGCCGTTTCTGTGTTGTTGGCGGTTGGGGCGCTCTACCTGCGACGTCTGGCGGCCCACTGACAGCCGGTCAAACTACGCGGCTCATGCCTCCGTCCATGTTGATGGCGCAGCCGGTGACGTAACTCGATGCCGCGGATGCCAGAAACAGCGCCAGATTGGCAGCTTCTTCGGATTCGCCCATGCGGCCCATCGGCAGGCGTTTGCCTATTTTGTCCTGAAAGTCTTCCAGGCTCTCGGCGCCGCCCGAAGCGGCATGCTGACGACGTATCTGGTCGCTCTTGATCAGGCCGATGAGCATGGCGTTGACCAGAATGTTATGTGCGGCACCTTCGTTGGCAAGTACTTTGGTAAGCGCCATGCCGGCGGCGCGAGTCACGGACGTAGGCGCCGAGCGTCCCTCCGGGGTCTTGGCGAAGGTGTTCAGCACGTTGATGATGCGGCCGTGGCGACTTTTCTCCATGGACGGCCATACCAGGCGCGCCAGACGAACGGCAGCCATGAGCTTGAGGTCGATGTCGGCCTGCCAGTCTTCATCGGTGATCGTGGCGAATGGTTTGGCGGAGGCGTGGCCGGCATTGTTGACCAGAATATCGATGTTGCCGAGATCGGCGACAACCGCGTTGTGCAACGCCGACAGCTCGGCGGCTTTGGACACATCCGCAGTGTAGGCCTCGACGCGTGCGCCATCGGGCGCCGCCAGAGCCCGGATCTCCGCGGCTGCCTCGTCCAGCGGGCCTTGCCGGCGGGCGACCACCGCAACGCGTGCTCCCGCCTGATAGAAGCTCGCGGCGATGGCGCGGCCGATGCCGAGGGATGCGCCGGTGATCAGCGCTGTCTGATTTGTGAGGCTGGTATCCATGCGCCGCAGATTACCACGAGGTCAGCTCATAGGCTCAGCGTTCAGAGGATGAGGACAACTTGCCACTGAATGCGAAGGTAAGATCCTGGCGCCCGTTCGGTGTCCCCTGCGGACCGTAGAGTTGCTCGGAGAAAGCAGCGTTTGCGCCGTTGAAAATGACTGCCGTGCTGGCGCGCGTGCCGTACTCGTCGCCGCGGATGAAGCAAGGCGCGATGCGCCGTTCGAGTTCGATCGGGCGGCCGCGATGCGGCAATTCTTTGTCGGGCGCGATGTACTCACTCTGCAGCAGGTTGATCAGCGCAGCACTCGACACGCCGCGTTGCACCTGTTCCTGCAGGGCGGCCTTGCCGCGCACGGCCTTGGGCCAGGAGGCGCCGAGTTCGGCGTTGCTGAGACCATAGTAGCCGGGCGGCAGGGCCCGGGTCGGCGCTTTGTTGGAGGTGTAGATCATCTCAGTACCGTCCCACAACAGCAGGTTGAAGCCCCGGTAACGCGGCCTGTCCAGGTGGTGAGCATAGGCGCTGGCCGACACGTCGCTGGTGAGAAAATCGGCGGTGAGCGCGCCTCTGGATAGCGGCGCGTCGTCGCCCGGCTCGGCAAAGTTGGTGACCGCCGCAAAGCGGCCCTGGCGGGTTACACCCAGCCAGGTGCCGGAGGCTTCGAGGTCACGGCCGGCCAGCACCTGGGGGTGGTCCTCCCAGTAGTGTGCGGGAAGCGCCGGCCGTGCGTAGAATTCGTCACGGTTGGCGGCGACCACCAGAGGCAGCTCGGCTGTTGGGCGCACTGCGAACAATATTAGACACATCCGCGCAGTCTACGAAGTCGGGAGAGGTTCGTGAATTACCCAATCATCGATCCGGTCATCTTTTCGCTCGGCCCGCTGGCCGTTCGATGGTACGGATTGTCCTACCTGGCTGGCTTCGCTCTGGCCTACTACCTGGGTTTGCGACAAATCAAATCGCGGTTTCGCGACTTCTCCGAGAATGACGTATCGGATCTGGTTTTCTACGGCGCCATTGGCGGGGTGCTGGGTGGGCGTATCGGCAGCGTGCTGTTCTACAACTTCGACCGCTTTCTCGGCGATCCGCTGTACCTGCTGCGCATCTGGGAAGGCGGTATGTCCATCCACGGCGGCTTCATTGGCGCCATCGTCGCACTCTGGTGGTTTGGCCGCCGCACCAACCGCCCGTTCTGGAACGTTGCCGACTTCGTCGCCACGCTCACGCCGACCGGGCTCGGCTTCGGGCGGCTGGGTAACTTTGCCAACACGGAGTTACCTGGGCGGGTGACAGACTCCGTATTTGGCATGCACTACCCCTGCAGCGCGGATGCCATCCGCGCCATCACCATGACCTGCACGGAGCAGTACGAAGCGGTCACCCGGCACCCATCGCCGCTGTACCAGGCATTTGCCGAGGGCATCGTGCTGTTTGCCATCGTCTGGCTGGTGGCTGCCCGACCGCAGAAGGCCGGTGTGATATCGGGCACGTTCCTGCTCGGCTACGGCGTGCTGCGTTTCATCACCGAGTTCTTCCGGTTGCCGGATGCGCACATCGGCTTCATCGGCGGCACGTTAACGATGGGGCAGCTTCTGTCGGTGCCGGTGGCGCTGGCCGGGGTCGCGCTGATCGTCCTTGCCCGTTCGGGTCGGCTCAGCCGTTCTTGACGCTGCCGGTTAGTTCTTCCAGGCGCGTGATGCACTGCGTCATGCTGGCTTGGATGAATTTCTCTACTGCCTCCGGTTCCACCTCGGTGGTCCAGCGCATGCTGGCACCAGTGTCGTGCTCGCTGACAGTAATGCTGGCGCGATGCCGGGCAAGGGGCGGGTTGGATTCGATCACCTGATACTCGAGCCTTCGGGCATCGTCGTCGCGGCGTGTGATTCTCTCCGCCACTACCCCTGCGCCTGCCATGTGCATGCGGCGCACATCGTCCTGCATGGTGAGGGATTCGACGCCTGGCACCCAGTCGCTGCGTGCCGGGTCGCCGACGATGTCCCACAGCGCATCAGCCGTGCATTGGAAGTGGTGGGTCAGATCGATCATGGGCGTGGCCTCGCTTTTTAGCGACAGGCTACGCCAAAGCGGCGCGACATTGGTATCCTTGCAGCGTTACGTTTCTGGCTCCGACGATGAAGCAATATCTCGACCTCATGCGCGACGTTCGCAACAACGGTGTCTATCGGGGGGATCGTACCGGTACCGGTACCTACTCGGTGTTCGGCCGGCAGATGCGCTTTGATCTCTCGGAGGGGTTTCCGCTGGTCACCACCAAGAAGATGTTCCTGCGCGGCATTATTCATGAGCTTCTGTGGTTTCTGTCCGGCAACACCAACATCGACTACCTCCTGCAGCACGATGTGCACATCTGGGACGAGTGGGCGGATGAAAACGGCGATCTTGGGCCGGTGTACGGCGCGCAGTGGCGTAGCTGGGCTGCGGGCGATGAAGTTACCATCGACCAGATGAGCAAACTGGTAGACGCCATTCGCACCAACCCCTACTCGCGCCGCCACATCATCAGCGCCTGGAACGTCGCACAGGTAGACGACATGGCGCTGCCGCCCTGCCACACGATGTTTCAGTTCTATGTGGCCCACGGCAGGCTCTCCTGCCAGCTGTACCAGCGCAGCGCCGATATCTTCCTAGGCGTGCCGTTCAACATCGCCTCCTATGCGCTCCTGACCATGATGCTGGCGCAGGTATGCGATCTCGAGCCTGGCGATTTCGTGCATACCTTTGGCGATGCGCACCTGTATGCCAACCACATCGAGCAGGCAGACAAACAGCTCAACCGGATGCCGATGCCGCTGCCCGCCATGCATCTCAATCCCGAGGTGAAAGACCTCTTCGCCTTCACCATCGACGACTTCGAGCTGCGCAACTATCGCTGCCACGGGGCGATCAAAGCACCCATCGCGGTCTGACGTGCACGTCTCGCTGATCTGGGCCATGGCGCGGGGCCGCGTCATCGGCCGCGGCAACACGCTACCCTGGCGGCTGCCCACGGAGATGCAGCACTTCATGCGCACGACCATGGGGCATCCGGTGCTCATGGGCCGCAAAACGTTTGAGTCCATGAAGGCGCCGCTGCCTGGGCGCACAAACATCGTGTTGACGAGCGACCGCGACTACACGCGCGCCAATGTGCAGGTCGTTCACTCGCTGGATGAAGGCATTGCGCTGGGCGCGGCCCAGTGCGCCATCGACGGCCGCGACGAGATGTTCGTGGCCGGCGGTGCCGGTGTGTACGCAGAGGCCTTACCCCGCGCCACACGCCTGTACATGACGCAGGTGCACGCCGACGTGCAGGGTGACACCTTTTTTCCGGAGTTCGACCTCGACGAATGGCAGGTGCTGCGCAGCGAAGAGCATGCGCAGGATGGGCGAAACTCCTCTGCGTTCACCATCATGCTGCTCGAGCGTCGAGAGCCCTCATGAGCAAGCTCGCCATCTGTGTGAACCCGATGTCCGGCCGTGATGTGCGGCGGCTGGCGGCGCGCGCTACCAACATGACGCACGAAGCGAAACGCGACATCGTCGCGCGCATTGCTGCAGGGGCGGATGCCGTGGGGGTGGAAGACATCTACGTCAGCCGCGAGCCGTTTCGCATCGCTGCCGCGGCGCTGGAGCAGATGCCGCTCCGCGCACGCGTTCATGTGCTGGAGTTCCCGCTCGCCTCCGATGCCAGCGATACAGAAACGGCGATGCGCAAGTTCCTGGACGCGGGCTGCACCACCGTCGTGTCGCTGGGCGGCGATGGCACCAACCGGGCCATGGTGCGCACCTCCTCGCGCTACGACCTGGTACCGCTGTCCACGGGCACGAACAACGTGTTTCCCGTGCTCACGGAACCCACGATTGCCGGCATGGCAGCAGGGCTGCGCGCGCGTGGGCTGCTTCCGGACCATCTGGTGCGACCTTGCAAGGTGCTGCACGTGCGCACCCCATCAGGCACCGACGTAGGCCTGATCGACGCCGTCCTGCTCGAGCGGGATCACGTCGGCAACCTGTTGCCGTTCGATGCCAGTCGGCTGCGCCGCATGTTCCTGTCGCGCGCCGAACCCGATGCGATTGGTATGTCACCCATTGGCGGCATGATCGATATGGTCTTCCAGGAAGACGACGAAGGCCTTCTGGTGGAGATGGGCGCTGGGGGCTACACGTTCGAAGCGCCGCTGTCTCCGGGATTGTTCAAGCAGGTGTCCGTGCGCTCGGTGAGCAGGGTGGGGTTCGGCGTGACGGTGCCGTTCACCGGGCCGGGCGTGCTGGCGCTGGACGGCGACCGCGACCACAAGCTGCGCTCGGGTGAACGCGCCACGGTGGAGTTGCGTCGCGATGGCCCCGGCATCATCGATGTTCACGGCGCCATGCGCTGGGCGGTGGCCGAAGGTATCATGGCGCCCCCTTTGCCTCGGGACAGTGCATGATCGTCAAACCCAGAATTCGCGGCTTCATCTGCACCACGGCGCATCCCACGGGTTGCGCGGCGCATGTACAGGAGCAGATCGACTACGTGCGTGAGCAGCGCAGCGGCCAGCAGCTGGAGGGCGTAGGAAACGCGCTGGTGCTTGGTTGTTCCGGCGGTTACGGATTGTCCTCGCGCATTGCCGCTGCGTTTGGCTGCGGTGCGGCGACGCTGGGTGTCAGCTTCGAGAAGCAGCCTTCTGAGGGCAAGACCGCCACGGCCGGGTGGTACAACAACGTAGCGTTCGAAGAAGCCGCCTCTAAGGCTGATTTGTATGCAAAGACGATTGATGGCGATGCGTTCTCCGATGCCATCAAGCAGCAGGTTATCGACACCCTGCGCGCGGATATGGGCAAAATCGACCTTCTCGTGTACTCGCTGGCGGCACCCGTTCGACAGCACCCGAGAACCGGCGAGCTGCACCGCTCGGCCATCAAACCCCTGGGCGAAGCGCTGCACATCAAGTCCGTACACGTGGATCGTGGCGAGGTGATTGAGGTGGATCTCGAACCGGCCACCTCGGAAGAAGTAGCCAATACGGTAGCCGTAATGGGCGGCGAGGACTGGGAGTTCTGGATCGAGGCGCTCAGAGAGGCTGACCTTCTGGCAGAGGGTTTTCGCACCGTCGCCTTCACCTATATCGGTACGGAGCTGACTTGGCCCATCTACTGGGAAGGCACGCTCGGCAAAGCCAAAGAAGATCTCGACCGTGCGGCTGCGGCGATCACCGGGCACATAGGAGACATCGGCGGTGAAGCCCGGGTGGCGGTGCTCAAGGCCATCGTCAGCCAGGCGTCTGCGGCCATTCCTGTGGTGCCGCTCTACGTTGCGCTGCTGTTTCGCGTGATGAAAGACATGGATCTGCACGAAGACTGCATGGCGCACATCTATCGGATGTTCGCCACGCAACTCTGCGCCGATGAGCCTCTGCGCCTGGACGATGTCGGGCGCATCCGCATGGATGATGTGGAACTGCGCGAGGAGATTCAGCAGGCGGTGCGGGAGCGCTGGGCTGAGGTGAATAGCGATAACCTGGCGGAGCTTGGCGACCTGTCCGGTTTCCGCGAGGACTTCCTGCGCATTTTCGGTTTTGGCATCGACGGCGTCGATTACGACGCAGACGTCGACCCGACGCTGGGCAGAGCCCTACCCGGTTAGCAGGCTGCTGAAAAAGCACCCTGTTAGAGGGCAAACGCCCACAGAGGATCGCCTCTGCCGCGGTTACGCTTGCGGGCATGCATTCGCTGCAACGCATCGTCTTCCACTTCCGCTGGCCGGGCTTCGGGCTGCTCGGTGTGCTGCTCGAAGGCTGGGGTGCACTGGTGCTTGTGCTTGCCTGGCTCGCAGTTGCCTATCGTGCCTCATCGCTCGGCAAGCCAGCCCTCATCTGTGAAGCCTGCATACTCCAATGCATCTTGTGGTTGGGCTCCGCGGAGTTGGGGCTCGCCGTCACCGCCACGTTCGTTCTTGCGGTGTGCCACATTGCCTGTATCGGCGCGGGGGCGGCGGTTTGGGGCAGTGGGGCGCTGCTGTTTGCCGGCGCAGGGAGTGCGTTGACGATGGGCGACTTGCTCCTGGCCGGATACGTGAGCGCTCTGGCACTGGTTGCGCACCGCCGTTACCGGCAACTCTGGTTCGGCGTGGCGGCCTATCTGCCGGATGGCGTACGTATCGCGGGCGGGCAGTCCAACCTGCGGCAAGCCTGGTACAGCGTAGTGTTCGTGGATCTCGTGGGCTTCACGAGGCTGTGCCGCGAAGCCGACGCGCGCACCGTTGCCTGTGTGCTGGGTGAGTTTGTGGATGCGGTCGTGGAAGCCGCACGCGCCCATGGCGGTGACGTGTGCAAGATCATGGGAGATGGGGCGCTCATCTGCTTCGAGGCGAGCCGCGAAGAGGAGCGTGCCGATGCGGCTCGCGCCGCGGCCGGTTGCTGTCAGGCCGTCGTCGGTCGCCTACCGGGTGCGGTGCGGTCGGGAATTGCCAGTGGGCAGTGCCTGCAGGGCGATTGGGGTAGCGGCAGTCGCCGGGATCATACGGTGATCGGCACGCCGGCAAATCTGGCGGCGAGGTTGCAGGAGGCGGCAGGCGTGGGTACGCCGCTGGCCTGCGCGACAACCGCCCGGCTTCTCCATCTCACCGCCGGGAAGCAACACCTTGAACTGCCGGGTTTCGGCTCTACCGCTGCCTTTGAAGTGCGTTGCTGATGCGGGTTTGGTAGGCTCGCGCGGTTTCTCAGAGGCAGACATGAAGAAGATCTTCATCGAAGCGGCAAATGGCCGCCCGACCCCATACACGCCGATCTGGCTCAATCGCCAGGCGGGCCGTTACATGCCGGAATATCACGCGGTGAAAGGCGACATGCCGAGCCTCGACTTCTTCAAGAACCCGGAGAAGGCGGCACAGGCGACGCTGGACGCCCAGCGAATACTGGGCGTGGACGCTGCCATCCTGTTCGCAGACTTGTTGCCGGTGCTGGAGCCCATGGGCCTCGATCTCGACTACGTGGCCGGCACCGGGCCGGTATTTGCCAACCCGGTGCGCAGCCCTGCAGACGTCGAGGCTCTGCGGCGCCTGCCGGCCGAGGAAGCCACACCCTACATTGCCGACACGGTGCGCAACGTGCTCAGCGGCCTGCCGGCGGATATCGCGCTGATCGGCTTCGCCGGCGCGCCGTTTACGCTTGCCTCCTACGCCATCGAGGGGCGCGGGTCTCGCAACTACACCTACGTGAAGAAGTTCATGTACACCGAGGAGCAGGCCTGGCAGGCGCTCACGCTCAAATTGGCGGACCAGGTGGTGGACTACCTGCGTCTGCAGATCGAAGCCGGGGTAGACGCGGTGCAGCTGTTCGACACGTGGGTGGGCAACCTGAGCGTTGCCGATTTCCGTCGGTATGCGGCGCCTGCAACGAAAAGGCTGATCGATGGCGTCAAGCAGCTGGCACCGGACTTGCCGGTGGTCTACTTCGGCACGGGCAATCATCACCTGCTGGACGATGTGGCAGCGCTGGGTGCGGATGTTCTCGCCTTCGACTGGCGCACGCCCCTCGGCGCCACCTGGTCGCGGCTCGGTTGCAAAGCCGTGCAGGGCAACCTGGACCCCATCGTTTTGTGCGCCGATGGCGCCACCGTGGAGCGTCAGGCGCAGCTTGTGCTGGACGAGGCCGCAGGCCGGCCCGGACACATCTTCAACCTGGGTCACGGGATTATTCCGGAAACGCCGGTGGACAACGTCAAGCGTCTGGTGAGCTACGTGCACGAGGCCAGCACCCGTTGAACCGGGCGCTGTGGATCGCCGCCTTCTGGGTGGCTTTAGCGGCGTGCACGTATCTTGCCCTAACCCCGAGCCCGCCGGATGCGGTGAGCCACGTCAGCGACGTAGTGCTGCATGCCTTCGCGTTTACCGTGTTGACGTTTCTCTGTTCGGTTGCGCACTTTCGTCAGAGATATCTCTACCCGTCGTTGTGGATGCTGGCTTACGGCGTTGCAATCGAGCTCGTGCAGGGGCAGATTGAGGCGCGAACTGCCGAGTTCGGCGATCTTCTGGTCGATGTGGCCGGTATCGCTATCGGACTAGTGCTGGTGCGATTGTTTGCGACGACGGCGCTGTCGCTGACGGCAAAGACGTTGCGTTTTGCTGGATTGGAGGGCGACGAAAGGTGATCAGAAAGATTGTGATCGTGGTGCTCGTGCTTGCCGTGCTGCCGTTTGCTCTCATGTTTGTGGCATCGGAAAGTGGAGAGGTGGTGGTGCTGTCGGCACTGGATGCCGACGGCAAGCCGCAGGAGACGCGTTTGTGGGTGGTTGACCTGAACGGCTACCAATACCTTCGAGCGGGCGATCCAACCTCGGGCTGGTATGCCCGCATCCGTGCGAACGGCCGCGTTGGTCTGCAGCGCGGCGATACACGCGCTGCCTACAATGCGATTGCCGAGCCAGGTATACGGGATACGGTGAACGATCTGGTGCGAGCGAAGTACGGCCTGGCCGATCAGTACATCTCAGCCCTGTTGGGCCGCGACGACGCCACACCGATCCGCCTGGAGATCTATCACGAGTATCCGGAGGATCTCACCGCGGAATGATCGTCGGCGGATCATCGATCTGCTCCTGCGGCTCGTCCGGTTGCTCCTCGTAGGTAATCTCCGTGTGTGCGAAGAAGTAGGAGTTACCCTGCGCATCGACGATGCAGCGGGCGATATCCAGGCTCACCCGTCGGGTCAGGTCTTCGTCCTGGCCGCCGGCTTTTACCAACGCCTCAATGTCCGGATTGCCGTCGATGCAGGGTCTGAGCTGTGATTCGATGGCGGCCAGGCACTGCGGATCCTCGTCGCACTGGCCTTTCAAGGCGATTGAGAGCGACTGCTCCAGGGTAAATGCCATGATCTCGCGTTCGCTGCAGGCGCTTGCGAGGAACGCCAGCAGCAAGGTGCTGCTAAGGCGTGCGGCTGCCTTCGGGGAACAGAACGACACGGACGCGTTCCTTGGCGTTGCGATTGGCGACTACGCGCTCTTCGTTGAGGTTGTAGGTGAGTTCATGGGCGTTCATGGTGTCGTGCCCACGCACGAACAGCGTGTTGCCTCGCGCGGTAACACGCGCGTCGGGCAGGTTGTAGAACAACGAGTCGCCGTGCAGGCGGGTTTGCTGTGGCTGGTTCAGGCTTTCGAGCTCCGCCTGTGCTGATCGCGTGCCGTGCGCCTCCATGCGAATGACTTCGTTGCGCTCGTTGAAAAAGGCGCGCAGGCGGTCGGCTTTGATTCTGTAGGTGCCCTGTTCTGCGATCACGTTGCCGACGTAGGTGACCTGACGTTCGTCGAGCAGGATCTCGTAGGTGTCCGATTGCACGTTCCACGCGCCATTCGTGGTCTCCGCCTTGGCGGAGACCAGGGCCAGCAAGCTTAGCAGTGCTATCACAACGTATTTCACCCGCTAACTATAGCCCACTGCGGGCTAGGGGTGTCCGTGTGCTGGTTGGCAATCTACTGGTCGAAGCGGTCCGTTACGGCGCCCTCGCTGGCCGAGCTGACCAGGCGTGCGTACTTGGCCAGTAAGCCGCTCGTCGCGTAGGGGGCGGGCTTGCGCCACTTTGCCCGCCGCGCCTCCAGCACGGCGTCGTCCACGTGCAGCGTGATTTCCTTGGTGGACGCGTCTACCGTGATGGTATCGCCGTCTTCCACCAGACCGATCGGTCCACCTTCGTAGGCCTCTGGAGTGACATGGCCGATCACGAAGCCGTGCGAGCCGCCGGAGAAGCGACCATCGGTGATCAGGGCCACGTCGTTGGACAGGCCGCGGCCGTTGATGGCGCTGGTGGGGCTCAACATCTCGCGCATGCCCGGTCCGCCTCGCGGCCCTTCATAGCGCACGACCACCACGTCCCCTTTACCCACCTCGCCGCTCATGATGGCCGACATGGCCGCTTCCTCGCCGTGGTAGCACTTGGCTTTGCCGGTGAACGTGAGCCCTTCGTGGCCGGTGATTTTCGCCACCGCCCCTTCCGGTGCAAGGTTGCCGCGCAGCACCACGAGGTGGCTGTCGGGTTTGATGGGATTGTCGAACGGGCGAATGATCTGCTGGTCCGCAGGGTAGTCGCCCACGTCCGCAAGATTCTCCGCCAGGGTGCGACCGGTGACGGTCAGGCAGTCGCCGTGGAGAAGGCCTGCGTCGAGCATGCGCTTCATGAGCGGTTGGATGCCGCCGATTTCGATCAACTCGCTCATGGCGTACTGGCCGGCCGGGCGCATATCGGCAAGCACCGGTACGCGCGCACCGATGCGGGTGAAATCATCCAGCGTCAGCGGAATGCCGGCGGCGCTGGCAATGGCCAGCAGATGCAACACCGCGTTCGTGGAACCTTCCAGCGCGATGACTACCGAGATGGCGTTCTCGAACGCCTCGCGGCTGAGAATATCGCTCGGCTTGATACCCCGGTCGATGAGGTGTGCAACCGCAGCACCGGCGTTGTAGCTGTCCTGACGCTTGGCGTCGGATACGGCGTTCTGCGCCGATGAATTCGGCAGCGACAGGCCCAGCGCCTCAATGGCCGAAGCCATGGTGTTGGCGGTGTACATGCCGCCGCAGGAGCCGGGGCCGGGTATGGCCGTGCGCTCCACCTCTTTGAGCTCCTCGGCGGAGACGGTACCTGCGGCGTAACCACCCACCGCTTCGAACACGCTGATCACATCGCGCCGCTTCTCGCCAGGCAGGATAGTGCCGCCGTAGACGAATACGGCGGGACGGTTGATGCGTGCGATAGCCATGGCGCAGGCGGGCATGTTCTTGTCACAACCGCCGATGGCGACAAAGCCGTCGAAGCCCTGTGCGCACACCACGGTTTCTATGGAGTCGGCGATCACCTCGCGGGAGACGAGCGAGTAGCGCATGCCCGGGGTGCCCATGGAAATGCCATCCGACACCGTGATCGTATTGAACAGCACGCTCTTTCCGCCGGCCTCGTCCGCGCCCATGCAGGCGGCGTCTGCCAACGTGTTGATGTGCATGTTGCACGGGGTCACCATGCTCCACGTGGAGGCTACGCCGATCTGCGGCTTGGCGAAGTCGGCCTCGGTGAAGCCCACCGGATAGAGCATGGCGCGGCTGGGCGCCTGCTCGACGCCGTCGACGATGCGTGAAGAGTAGGGTCGCTTGTTCTGGTCGGTCATCTCAGCTCAACTGCTTGATCATTACTTTGGATGCGCGCTGGTAGTTGTAGAGCAACCGGTGCTCCATCGGCAGTGCCGAAAGATCCGCTACGGCAAAGCCGTGCTCACGAAACCAGTCTTCGGCCTGGGTGGTGAGGATGAAAAGACCTTTCAAGCCTTGCGCCCGTGCCGCCGCTTCCACAGTCTGCACGAGTCTCGAGCCAATGTTGAGCGTGCGGGAACTCTGAAATGATTGCTTTACCGCCACGCAGGCCAGCTCACCCTGGTCTTCGTGCGGGTAGAGCGCACAGGTGCCGACGACGATGCCATCGACTTCGGCCACGTAGAAACGGTCGATCTCCCTTTCCAGCCGGTCGCGGGAGCGTCTGACCAGCGCGCCGGACTCTTCCAGCGGACGGATGATTTCGACGATGTCCGCCACGTCGCGCGCTGTCGCCGGCCGCACGGCGCCGCCGCCATCTTCGCTGATCTGGGTGCCGACGCCGGCGGCGGTGAAGAGCTCACCCAGCAGGGCGCCTTCCTCGCCGAAGCCGAGCATGTGGCCGCGACCCACGCCGGCGCGGACCGCGCGCGCGAGGCTCTCCACATGCACCCGGGTCGTTTCGCTGCAGGTTTCGAGGTAGGGGTCGACTTCGCCGGGTTGCAGCGTGCCGCGCCGCCTGCCGTTTTCCTCCGAGAGGTAGGCGCGTTCGTCGAAGACGATGAGCTTCTCTGCCTCCAAAGCGATTGCGGCCTCCGCGGCGAGCTCGTGTGCAGCGAGGTTGAATGCCTGTCCGGAAGGTGAAAAGCCCATCGGCGGCAACAGCACCAGGGCCCGACTGTCGAGCATTGTATGGATGCGTTTGGCGTGTACCTTGCGGATGCGGCCGGTATAGACATGGTCGACGCCGTCGATCACACCGATCGGCCGGGCAGTGACGAAGTTGCCTGAGACGACGCTGATGTCTGTGTTGTGCATGGGCGTAGCGGGCAGGCCCATGGAAAACAGCGCCTCCAACTGCGTGCGGATCTGGCCATTGATGCGGGCTATGGTCTGCATAGCTGCCGTGTCTGTCACCCGGCGGCTACCCACGAATGTGGCGTCAGGCATCTCGGCATCCACCTGCACGCGGCTGCCATGCACGACGACCAGACGTGCGCCGAGTACGTGCAGCAGCGCCAGGTCGTGCACGATGTTGGTCAGCTCGGTGTGGGCGATGGCTTCCGATGAGAGCAGCACAACGAATGTCTTCTGGCGGTGGGCGCTGATGTAGGGGGTCGAATCCCTGAACCAGCTCACGTAGTCCTTGCTGTTCATTTGGCTTCCATCAATGGGCTTCCATACAGTAGCGACGGATGCTGTTAGTGATCGCTTGCTTACCTGGCTCTACCTGTTCCAGAGCCAGATACTCGTTAGGTTGGTGCGCCTGATCAATGGAGCCCGCCCCGAACACCACCGTCTCCATGCCGAGCGCCTGGTAGAACGGCGCTTCGGTGCCGAAGGCGACCGTTGCCGGAGCACGGCCGCTCCAACGGCTGAGGCTGGCAGCCAGATCCCCCTGCAGGTCTCCCTCGAAAGGCGCCACCGGAGGGTAGAACGGTGTGACGCTGCAACTCGTACCCGTGCGGGCGGCGGAACTGGTGGCGAGCTCTGTCAGTGTCTCGAGCAGCGCTTGGGAGTCCATACCCGGCAGCAGGCGCACGTCGATCTGCAGCTCGGCGTGGCCGCAGATGCGGTTCGGGTTGTCACCGGCGTGCAGGCAGCCGAGGTTGATGGTGGGCGTGGTAACCGCGAAACCCGGATGCTGGTGCCTGGCTGCCAGATCGTCGCGCAAACGCATGATCTCGCTCATCACCCCGTGCATGGCATCCAGCGCGTTGCAGCCCAGGCTCGGGTCCGAGGAATGGCCCGTGTGTCCGGTCAACCGAATGGCGAGCATCATGATGCCTTTGTGCGCATACACCGGGGTGAGGCCTGTGGGCTCGCCAACGATGGCATAGCGGGCCTTTGGCCGGCTATGCGCCTCGAGCAGCCGGGCACCGGCCATTGAGCTTTCTTCGTCGGATGTGGCGATGATGGTAAGTGGGCGGCTGAGGTCAGCCAGGCGCACTGCGCGCAGAGCGTCCAGCACCAGCGGAAAAAAGCCCTTCATGTCGCAGGTGCCGAGACCGAAGTAAGCGTCATCTCGTAGCGTCAGGGCAAACGGGTCGGAGTGCCAGGCGCCGTCGTCGTAGGGCACCGTGTCGGTGTGACCGGCGAGCACCAGCCCGTCGTCGCCGCTGCCTGCAGTAGCAATCAGGTTGCCTTTGCGCGGATTGTCCGGGAGCGGCGTCACCTCGGTTTGAAAACCTAAGCCGTCAAGCCAGTTGGCAAGATGGTGGATGACGTCCAGGTTCCCCTGGTCCACGTCCGGGTTTGTGCAGCTCACTGATGGGGTTCCCACCAGGGTCTTAAGCATGTCTTGAAAATCAGGCAGCGCGCTCATGAGGCGGATTGTAGAGCTTTTCCGGTGTGATGCAGGTCCCCGTGCCCAATCCGCTGCCTTGCAATGCGACGGGCCTTTCATTTAACTGCAAAACGACGAAATGGACACACTCTGCGAGACCTGTGGAGGCGAACGAACTCAGGGGCGATAAGCCAGGGAAAGCGCCGGGCAAAAGCCGGGCCAGCTTCGGCGTGGCCGCTGAGGAGCGCCTGATCGATCTGCCGTACCTGCTGGAAGACCTGGTGGCCGGCGAGTTCATCAGCCGCCGTCAGGCGGAGGATGTGCTCATCGCGCCGCGCACCAAGCGTGAACTCAGCATGCACCCCATGGAAATCGTTGCGGCTCGGGAGTACGAGAACCGCAACCAACCGGGTCGCAAGCTCGATCTGGAAACGATGACCACCTGGCTTGCTGACAAGGCGCGGCAGCCCTACCTGCGCATCGATCCGCTGCAGATCAACGTCAACGCCGTTACTGAGGTGATGTCCTATGCCTTTGCCCAGCGACACCACCTGCTGGCAGTAGAGGTTACGGACGATGAGGTGGTGATCGCCAGCGGTCAGCCGTTCATGTACCAGTGGGAAGGCATGCTGTCGCAGACCCTGCGCGGCCGACGGATTCGGCGGGTGGTGGCCAACCCTGCGGACATCACCCGCTACGCGCTCGAGTTCTACACCATGGCGCGCTCGGTTTCGCGGGCTGAGCGCGACGGCCGAGAAGTATCGGCGGTTGCCAACTTCGAGCAGCTGCTGGAGCTCGGCCAGCTCAAATCCCCGGAGGCCAACGACGCGCACGTCGTGAACATCGTCGACTGGCTGCTGAATTACGCCTTCGAGCAGCGCGCCAGCGACATTCACATCGAGCCGCGCCGGGAAAAGGGGTTCGTGCGCTTCCGTATCGACGGCGTGCTGCACCACGTGTACGAGCTGCCGGTTGCGGTGAATGCAGCGGTTACCAGCCGCCTGAAGATTCTCGGCCGTATGGATGTGGCGGAGAAGCGCCGGCCGCAGGACGGCCGGATCAAAACCAAACATCCAGACGGCGATGAGGTGGAGCTGCGTCTGTCGACGCTTCCCACCGCCTTCGGCGAGAAGATGGTGATGCGTATCTTCGATCCGGATGTGCTGTTGCGCAGCTTTACCGAGCTCGGCCTCACCGGTGACGATCATGACCGCTGGCAGGCCATGGCGCGCGCCAACAACGGCATCGTGCTGGTCACGGGTCCCACAGGGTCCGGTAAAACCACCACGCTGTATTCGACCCTCAAGCAGTTGGCCACACCTGAGGTGAACGTGTGCACCATCGAGGACCCCATCGAGATGGTGGAGCCCGCGTTCAACCAGATGCAGGTGCAGCACAACATCGACGTGGGCTTCGCAGACGGTGTGAAGGCGCTGCTGCGCCAGGACCCGGACATCATCATGGTCGGTGAGATCCGCGACCTGGAAACCGCGGAGATGGCGATTCAGGCGGCGCTTACGGGTCACCTGGTCATCTCCACGCTGCACACCAACGATGCGCCCACGGCGATTACCCGTCTGTTGGACCTCGGCGTGCCCAGCTACATGATCAAAGCGACGGTGCTGGGCGTCATGGCGCAGCGGTTGGTGCGCACGCTCTGCCCGCACTGCAAGCAGGAAGCGGAGGTGGACATCGATGCCTGGCAGCTTCTGACGCTGCCGTTCAAGGTCAAGCCGCCGCACCAGGTGTGCGAGCCCGTGGGCTGCCTGGAGTGCCGCGATACCGGCTTTCTCGGCCGTATGGGCATCTACGAAGTGCTGCCGCTTACCGAGCACGTGCAGCCGCATATACGCGCAGACGTCGACCTCGACGGATTGCGCAAACAGGCCATTCGTGACGGCATGCGCACGCTGCGGTTGTCCGGCGCGCAGAAGGTCGGGGCGGGGCTTACCACCATCAACGAAGTGTTGCGGGTGGTTCCCATGGCTGAGGGGTGAGCGAACCGCTCTCCCCGGAAGCGCTGCTGCATCAGGCTTGCGAGCGCTCGCAATTCGTAGCGCACGCAGCTGAGCGGCAAGCGGACTGGCTCGAAGGCCATTCGCAGGAGCTGCTGGCGCCACCGGACTTTGCGGTGTGGCAAGCGCGCATAGAGCGCGCGGCCAAATCTTCCACGGACATGACGGCGCTGAAGCGTGCGCTGCGAGAGCAGCGTATGCGCTTGCAGATGCATATCGTCAGCCGCCATGCCGGGCGGTTGGCGGTCTATGACGAGACGGCACACGCGTGTTCGGTTGCGGCGGATCTGTTCCTTCAAACTGCCGTGCGATGGATCGAGGCTGCGCTCGACGCGGAAGGCCGCTTCGGCGTGCCGTATGGCGCCGCCAGCGGTCGCCGGCAGCATCTCGTGGTGTTCGCACTCGGCAAGCTCGGCGCGGGCGAACTCAATCTGTCATCCGACGTCGATCTGATTCTGGCCTACGCGGAAGCCGGCGAAACCGACAAGGGCAAGACCAACCAGCAGTATTTCGTGCGCGTAGCGCAGATGCTGGTGGACGCACTCGATCCCATCACCGTGGACGGCTTTGTTTACCGTGTCGACCTGCGGCTGCGTCCGTACGGTGACAGCGGCCCGCTGGTCATGCACTTCGACGCGCTGGAAGCCTATTTCGAAACGCAAGGACGTGACTGGGAGCGCTACGCGTTCATCAAGGCGCGTGCCTGTGCTGGTGATATTGCGGCCGGTGAGGAGATGCTCAGGGCGCTCAAACCGTTCACCTTTCGCCGCTATCTCGACTTCGGTGCCATCCATTCCCTGCGCGACATGAAGGCACGCATCGTCAAAGAGCGCCATGACGAGCGCAACCTGAAGCTGGGGCCCGGGGGAATACGCGACATCGAGTTTGCCGTGCAGGTGCTGCAGATGATCTGGGGCGGTCGCCAGGCGGAGTTACAGGAATCGAACCTGCTGCTGGTGCTGCCTGCGCTGGCCCGGCTGGGCCATCTCAATGGCTTTGACGCCGATGCTCTGGCGCGCGCCTACCGGTTTCTGCGGGATGCGGAGCACAGCGTGCAGGCCCTGGCCGATGAGCAGACCCAGGAGCTGCCGCAATCCGCCACGCGGCAGGCGGCGGTGGCGATGATGATGGGTTATGCCAGTTACGAAGCGTTCCTTGAGGCCCTGGCCGAGCATCGCCAGCTCGCGCTCGCGTTTTTCAGTGACGCCATCGCCCCCGTTGAGGCGGCCGAGCAGAAACGCGGCTGGGATGAACATGACGCGGAAAGCCTCGATACCATGGGCTTGGGTGAGGCCGCTGAGTGTGTTCGAGAGCTGGCGGCACTCGCGGCGGCGCGTGACCGGAAGAGCGTTGGTGCAGAGGGGCGTGAGCGTTTGGACGCGTTGATGCCTCTGGTGCTGGAAGATCTCAAGGATCGCCCGGATGCCCGTGTCATTCTGGAGCGCCTGTGTCCGATTCTGCGTGCGGTGCTGCGCCGTTCTGCCTACCTGGTGCTGCTGCAGGAAAACCCGCGCGCCCGAGCGCTTCTGGTGGATCTGCTGGCGCGCAGTCAATGGCTTGCCGAGCGAGTGCGGGACGCGCCGATGCAACTCGATGTTCTGCTCGACGATAGAAGCGACTCAGGCCTGCCCGGGCGCCAGGTACTGGCGGACGAACTGCGCATACGCATCGACAGCGTGCGCGATCAGGGCGAAGAGCGCCTGCTCGACATTTTGCGCGAGTTCCGCCAGCAGCACGCCTTCGCCGTGGCGCTGCTGGAGTTGCGCGGGCTGTTACCGCTGATGAAGGTGAGCGATTATTACACGCACCTTGCGGAAGTTCTGCTCGAGCAGGCGCTGGACATAGCCTGGAGGGAGTGCAACGGCCCCGCATCGCGGCCCTTCGTGATCGTTGGCTACGGCAAACTCGGCGGCATCGAACTCGGCCCCAGCTCCGATCTGGATCTGGTGTTCATCCACGGCTTCGAGGACGAGCGGTCGCAGTTTCTGCACCGCCTGGCACGGCGGCTGTTGCACGTGCTTACCGCGCGCACCTATCACGGCGCGCTCTACGAGATCGACATGCGCCTGCGTCCCTCGGGTAACGCGGGCACGATGATATCCAGCCTCGAAGCCTTCCATGCCTATCACCAGAAACAGGCGTGGACCTGGGAGCTGCAGGCATTGGTGCGGGCTCGCGTGGTGGCGGGCGACCAGAGCCTGGCGGAGCGCTTCGAAGCGCTGCGTCGCCAGCTCATCTGTCAGCGTCGTGACGTGGCGGAGCTGAAAAGCGCGGTGATGACGATGCGTGCACGTATGGCCGCGCATCACGGCGATGATGCCGACCTCAAGCAGGGCAGCGGCGGTATCGTCGATATCGAATTTATGGTGCAATACCTCGTTCTGGCTCACGCACACACACACCCGTCGCTCGTCGAGTTCTCGGATAATGTGCGCATTTTGCAGGCGGCAGGGGCGAGCGGTGTGCTCGAGGCACAAACGGCCGAGGCGCTTACAGAAGCGTACCTTGCCTTACGCAAGGAAGCGCATCGCCTGGCGTTGGATCTTCCGAATCCCGATCGTGCGAAAGCGGTGCTCGAGCAGCATCGCCAGACTGTGCGTGGCGCGTGGGACAATTTGTTCGGTTGATTGCGGTTTAACGCAGGCAGCCAAAACAACTAGCGAAATCGATAGAGGTGGTTTGGCATGAGCGAAGGCAATTTCGCTGATCGTGATGGTTGGATCTGGCAGGACGGCAAGCTTGTGCCCTGGCGTGAAGCCACGGTGCACGTACTGACGCATTCACTGCATTATGGTGTCGGCGTATTTGAAGGCGTGCGTTGCTACAACACGCCCAACGGCCCGCAGGTGTTCCGTCTTCAGGAACACACTGATCGGCTGTTCAAGTCGGCCCACATCATGGACTTCGAAATCCCTTTCACCCGCGAAGAGATCAACCAGGCGCATCTCGAAGTGCTGCGTGCGAACGATCTCAAGGAAGGCTACCTGCGGCCCATCGCGTTCCTCGGCAGTGAGGCGATGGGCCTGCGCGCCAAGGGTCTCACCGTGCGCACGGCCATTGCGGCGTGGGAGTGGCCGGACTACATGGACCCGGACTCCCGCGAAAAAGGCATCAAGGTGCGCACGTCTTCCTACACGCGGCACCACGTCAACATCACCATGTGCAAAGCGAAAGCCACGGGCAACTACATCAACTCCATCCTGGCGCTGCACGAGGCGCTGGAATGTGGCTGCGATGAGGCACTGCTGCTGGACAATGAGGGCTACGTTGCCGAAGGCAGCGGCGAGAATGTGTTCGTCGTGCGCGATGGTGTCATCCACACGCCGGAACTCACTTCCTGCCTCGATGGCATCACACGCAACACGGTCATGACGCTTGCACGGGAACAGGGTTTGGAGGTGCGCGAGCGCCGGATTACCCGCGACGAGGTCTATATCGCTGACGAAGCGTTCTTCTCCGGCACCGCTGCAGAGGTTTTGCCCATCCAATCGCTCGACGGCCGAACGGTTGGTACGGGCCGGCGTGGTCCGATCACCGAAGCGCTGCAGTCCGCGTACTTCGATCAGGTGCGTGGCAGGGCCGACGCCCATGCGGAGTGGCACACGGCGGTCTGAGCGACGCCGGTGAACATCCTCATCGTCGCACCGGCATGGGTGGGCGACATGGTCATGGCGCATACGCTCGTGCAGGTTCTGCAAACCCGCCGCCCCGGCTGTTCCATCGATATGGTGGCGCCGCCCGCTACGGCGTCGCTGGCTACCCGCATGCCTGGCGTACGGGAGGTGCACACGCTCACGGTCGGACACGGTGAGTTGGGGCTGGGAGCGCGATGGCGGCTTGGCCGCAGCCTGCCGAGCTTCGAGGAAGCCATTGTGCTGCCAAACACCCTCAAGTCAGCGTTGGTGCCTTTGTTTGCGGGCGTGCCGCGCAGAACCGGCTGGTTGGGGGAAAGCCGCTGGGGCGTGCTGAACGATGTGCGCAGGCTCGACAAAGCGGCGTTGCCGCTGATGATCGAACGCTTCATGGCGCTGGCGTTGCCGCCGAATGATGCGCTGCCGAGGCCCTACCCGCGGCCGGTGCTGCGGGCGGATGCGCAGGCGGCTGCCGCACTCGCCTCGCGGTTGTCGCTGGATGCTCAGGGCGATCCAGTCGTGATCTGCCCCGGTGCGGAATTCGGCCCTGCCAAACAGTGGCCGGAAGCGCACTACGCCGAGGTAGCTCGGCATCTGGCTGAGCAAGGTCGGCAGGTATGGCTCATGGGGTCTGCGAAGGATCGTGGCGTGTGCGATGCCATCTGCGAGTTGGCTGGCCACCCGGAGGTGCGATCCGTGGCTGGCGAGACTTCGCTGCTGGAGGCGGTAGACCTCATGAGCCTTGCGAATGTCGCCATCACCAACGACTCAGGGCTCATGCACGTGGCGGCGGCGCTCGGGGTGCGGGTGGTGGCGATCTACGGGTCCACGTCGCCGGACTTCACCCCGCCTCTGCACGCCGATGCCGCCATCGTGCGGCTGGGTCTCGACTGCAGCCCGTGTTTTCAACGGCAGTGCCCGCTCGGCCATCTGGCGTGCCTTCGGGATCTCGAGCCTTCCCGTGTGATTGCCTGTTTATGAAGACGGCGCTGCTGGTAAAGATGTCCTCCCTCGGCGATGTGGTACACGCCTTACCGGCGGTCAGCGACGCTGCGTTGCATGGCTGGCAGTTCGACTGGGTGGTGGAAGAGGCCTTTGCGGACATTCCGGCGCGTCATCCCGCGGTGCGGCAGGTGTTGCCCATCGCCTGGCGCCGCTGGCGCCGCGCGCTCTGGCGCTATCGGGGTGAGATGCGCGCGTTTCGACGGTCGCTGAAGGCCGGCTCTTACGACGTCGTGCTCGACAGTCAGGGTTTGCTCAAGAGCGCGGCTGTTGTGCGCCTTGCAGAAGGCGACGCCTCCGCAGGCTTTGACCGCGACTCGGCCCGTGAGCCGCTGGCTGCCAGAAGCTACGATCAGGCAATCAGCGTGGCGCGCCGGCAGCATGCCATCGACCGGCAACGACAGCTCTTCGCCGCCGCGCTCGGTTACGAGCCCGGCGAAGCCCTGCGCTTCGGCCTGGAAACCCCGGCGACAGATGCCGCTGACCGGGTGTGCCTCTTTCTGCACGGCACTACCTGGGATTCCAAACACTATCCGCTAGCGCTCTGGCTCGAACTGGCAGAACGCGCAGCGCAGGACGGCTATCAGGTTGCCGTGACCTGGGGCAACGACTCCGAGCGCCAACGTGCGGAGCTGTTGGCGGAGCAGGGCCGTGCACAGGTCTGGCCACGCGGTACCCTGGGTGAGCTTACCGAGCGGCTGACGGGGGTGGAGGTTGTGGTTGGCGTCGACTCCGGGCTTACCCACCTTGCCGCGGCGCTCGGGGTTCCCACGGTGGGGATTTACGGCAGCACCGATGCGCAGTTGACCGGCTGCCGAGGTACGGCGGCGATTGCGCTGGCGGCGGATTTTGCCTGTGCGCCGTGCCTGCAGAAACGTTGCAGCTATGAAGGTGAGATAGGCGGAAATCGTTATGGCTTGATTCGTCCGGCCTGCTACGCGACGCTGAACGCAGATACTGTCTGGCACCATGCGATGGAACGAGTGCGTGCGCGTCGCTTTCTGCATCTTTAAATACTTCCCGTTCGGCGGCATACAGCGCGACCTTCGCAAGTTCGCGGAGGAGTGCATCCGACGCGGCCATCAGGTGCGGGTGTACACGGCCAGTTGGCAGGATGAACAGCCTGAGGAATTCGAGGTGCGCGAAGCGCCCGTGAAGGCGCTCTTCAATCACACCCGCTACGAGCGTTTTGCCGCCTGGGTGGCGGCGCAGGAGGCGGCTGATCCCTCCGACCTGGTGGTTGGGTTGAACAAAATGCCGGGTCTCGACGTCTACTACGCGGGCGATTCCTGCTACGAGCACAAGGCGCGCACTCAGCGGGGCTTCTTTTATCGCCTGGGTGGCCGCTACCGCAGCTTTCACGCGGCGGAGCGTGCGGTGTTCGAACCACGCAGCGCCACGCAGATACTGACCATCTCGGATATCCACACACCCGACTTCCGCCGTTTCTACGGAACGCAGCCCGAGCGTTTTCACCGCTTGCCCCCGGGCATCGAGAAAAATCGCCGGGCGCCGGATAGTCCCGAGGAGCGGCGCGCGGCCAGGCTATCCAAGCGGACGGCTCTCGGCCACTCAGAGGATGAGCTGGTGCTGTTGTTCCTCGGCAGCGGGTTCATCAAGAAAGGGCTCGATCGGGTGCTGCATGCCGTCAAGGCGTTGCCCCCGGAGATCTTCGAGAAACTTACGTTGTACGTCATCGGCCGCGATAAGGCCGAACCGTTCCGCCGAATGGCAACGCGTCAGGGTATTGCGCGGCGGGTGGTGTTCTACGATCAGGGGCGCGATGACGTGCCTGAGTTTCTGTGGGCAGCAGATGGTCTTGTGCTGCCGGCGTACGATGAAAATGCCGGCATGGTGATACTCGAGGCGATGATTGCCGGGCTGCCGGCGTTGGTCACGCGCAACTGCGGCTACGCCCACTATCTGGCCGAGGCGCAGGCTGGCATCGTGTTGCCTGCGCCCTTCGAGCAGGAGCAGCTCAATCGCGAGCTGGTTCGTCTGCTGACATCACCGGAGCGGGAAGGCTGGTCTGCGGCGGGCCGGGGATTTGCCGGCACGGCTTCGCTCTACGAGCTGGTACCGAAAGCGGTGGATTTCTTCGAGCGTTTTGCCGCCCTCAAGCAGGCTGGGTGCCAGATCAGGCGCTGAGGCTCTTGAACCCCAGCCAGGCGGATTGTTCCAGCAGCGGCAGCAGGGCCTCCTCGGCCAGTGGCTTGCTCATCAGGTAGCCCTGGCCGATGTGACAACCCCATTCACCCAGCAGCTGCCATTGCACGGGTTCCTCCACGCCTTCGGCGACGATGCACAGCCCAAGGGTGAGGCCGAGTCCGATGATGCACGCCAGCAGGCCCGGGTCGTAGCCTTCGGTGCCGAGACCTGACAGGAAGGAGCGGTCGATCTTCAGAACATCCAGAGGCAGAGAGCGTAGATAGGACAGCGACGAGAAGCCGGTACCGAAGTCATCCAGCGCAATGCTGAATCCGGCATCGCGCAACTCGGCAAGGCGGGCGATGGTACGCTGGGAGTCATCGATCAGGCAGCTTTCGGTCACTTCCAGCTCTACCGAGTTCGCGGGTACCTTACGGTGCTCGCAGGCCACGATCAGGTCCTGCATGAACTGGGGGTCCATGAGCTGTTCAGGCGAGATGTTGATGGCCATCTTCACCCGCCCAAGCCCCATGTCGAACCAACGGGCTTGCGT
This sequence comes from Gammaproteobacteria bacterium, assembly GCA_030428905.1. GTDB lineage: Bacteria > Pseudomonadota > Gammaproteobacteria > Pseudomonadales > Azotimanducaceae > SYFY01. The sequence continues at coordinate 20,243 of JAUIED010000001.1, read as the reverse complement.
GCGCACGGCTTCTTCCACCACCCAGCGACCTATTGAGTTGATCAGGCCGTTTCGCTCGGCGATAGGAATGAACACGTCCGGCGGTACCCACTCCGCGCCGTTTCGGTGCCAGCGCAACAAGGCCTCGACGCCGACAAGCACGCCGCTGTCCAGAGCGTATTTCGGCTGGAAGTGCAGCTTCAACTCGCGATTGAGTACGGCATCGTACAGATCGGCTTCCAGACGTATGGTGTCGCGGGCCTTCTGCAGGTGGGCAGAGCCCAGCGCATCGCCGGAAACCGATGTGTCGGTTGCATAGTCGGCTGCCAGAGCGGCGCTCACCACCAGCTCGTCGGCGCTCAGCGCATCGCGTGGCCAGCAGGCGCTGCCGGAACTGAGCTTCAGGGGGATGCGGCGCCCGTCGACTTCGAAAGTACTGCGCAGTCTTGTAAGTATGCGCTCCCGCAAGCGATTGACGCTGGCCGATTCGACGAGGCCGTCAATTACGGCCACCACCTCGGCTCCGCCGATGCGCGTTACCTGTTCGTCGTTGTGCACGCCGCGCGGCAATACCAGGTCGTCCGCGCGCAGTTCGTCCGAGATACGTTCGACCAGCGTTGCGAGCACGCGTTGTCCGGTAACGAAGCCTAGCGTGCGGCACAGCTCTGGAAAGTTGTCGATGCGAAAAAACAGCACCGAGCCGGAGCTCTGCTGTTGTACCCGTTCCAGTACTGGCACTACCGTCGACGTGGGTTCTGAGCCTGTGAAAGGCAGAACCGTCGTTGCGTTCGCAGCGCTTTGCGTGCGCAGATGCTGCCAGGTGAGAATCAGGTGATGGATGCGGCCATCGCGGTCGCGGTGCGCGGCGCCGTGGCAATCGAGCAGGGTGTCGAGGCGCTCGCTCAACCCGACCCGGCAGTTGAATGGCGTTCCGTCGTCAAGCGCCATGGCGATGGAAGATTCGAGCCGCGCACGACCAATGTCGTCCAACCCGTTCAGCAGGTCCCGCCAGTGCAGCAGCGGGCGAGCGGCTTGTTTGCGGCTGTCGATACCCAGCAGGTGCCGGAGACTGGTTGACGGCGCGCAGGACTGTGAGCTCGCATCGATGCTGCAAACCGTTGCGCCGAGTAGTTGCATTGCGCGTTGGTTGGCCAGCCAGTCCTGCTCGCGGCGTAACACGCGTCGCCCGCTGAGGGCAGCCAACTCGGCTTGCCGCGCGAAAGCCTGCCAGTCTGCGGGCAGGGCACTTGCGGCCACACACCCGAGATCGGTGAGGAGTTCGGAGTTCAATGCCAGCTCCGGCGCCACCAGTAGTGGGTAGACCTCGCCGGTGGCGTTGGCGTGGCGCAGTGCGGTGCAGATTTCAGCTAGTTCGGCGTCGACATGTCGGCAGGCTATGATGGCGAGATCCGGTCGCTCGCTGGCGCAGTCGTTCACCGCCGAGCGCCAGTCGGTGTGGTGCGATATCTGTAGACGCGATTGCTGCAACGCGCGCAATACTGAAGGCTCGCTGGTGATCTCAGCGAGATCCAGCAAAACAACGCGAAGATCCTGATCCTGCTGCACGGCGTTACTGCGTGCTGCGCGCCAGCGTGCGGCCATTCGGCAACAGGTCGCCAGGTGGCATGGTGCCCTGACTTGCGAGCTTGTAACGCGCGCATTGCGGAAAGTTCGTGCTTTCGCAGTAGGTGAGCTTGAACATACGGAGTCCAAACTCGTTCTTAAACTGCGGATACATCGGACACTTCGTCACGAACCTGCAGGGATTGCTGTGTTCCTCGTTGCTGTCGGATTGCCCCATGGACGTGTCTCTCTCGTTGAGTCTGGTCCTACGATTCAAGCGTAGTCGCGCGTTGGGCAGCCGGATATGAACGTTTTGTAGTTCCCGGGAAAGTTGCGAACCAGTTCGCAATCACCCTGTGGCACAGGTGGCTCGGCGTTGCACACCCCGGTGTTCGCCTGAATGAGTAAACTAGCCACCACGCACGACGGCAGGAAACGGACTTGGCGGGTGAAACGAACACGGTGGGGCTTGCTGAACTGGAAGCTGCGCCGAATACCCTCGAGGTGCCGTTCCAGCTGAGTATCGCCGGTCGGACGTTTGACGTTACGCGGGTGCTGCGGTGGCTGCCTGGCAAGCGCCTGACCGCACTTGTTGAGCCTGCTGGCGTGCTGAAGGTGTTCGTCGGCGAGCGCTCTACGGCGCGTCTGGGCCGAGAGCGCGCGGGCATTGAGGCGTTTCACTTGAGTGGTCTCGCGACGCCTGCCGTCCTTGAAACGGGAGCGTCGTGGCTGCTTTTCGAGCACCTGCCCAGCGCTGAGCATGCGACCGCGGCATTGGTGTCGCCGCTGGCGGCAGGTCTTGCCACCCTGCATGCGGCCGGCTTCCTGCACGGTGACCTGCACCTGGGTAATTTCCTCCAGCATCGTGGCGTGCTGCACTTCATTGATGGCGACAGTGTTGTGCAACGCTCGGTTTCAGAGGACGCCGGGCTCGCGGAGCTCGCCATACTGCTCGCCCAGTTCCCCGTGGCGGCTGGTGATCTCACCGCCGAGGCGCTGGCAGCCTATGCCGAGGTGCGCCCTGTACGGGCCGATGCTGCCGCACTTGGTGGCCGGCTGAATGAGGCGCGTCGCAAGCGCATCGATTACTACCTGGCCAAGTCGCGGCGATCCTGTACGGAGTTCGAGATTTTGCATGATGCCGGCCGTCGCCTGGCCTGCCGTCGCCAGCAGTTGAAGCTGGGCCGCTACTTTCTCGACCACCTGGATGCGGCATTTGGTGCGCAGGCGAGGTTTCTCAAACAGGGCCGCAGCGCCACGGTGGTTCGGGTCTTCGTTGATGGGCAGCCACTGATCGTCAAACGCTACAACGTCAAAGGCTTCACGCACCGGCTGCGGCGCATCTTCAAACGGCGGGCGCGGCGCTCGTGGGAGGCAGCCTTGACGCTCGAGTTTCTTGGCATTCCGACAGCACGGCCGGTTGCGCTCCTGGAAACCGGGCCGGTCTACTGGCCGGGACCTGCGTATCTCGTCTTCGAGGATCTCGGCGACGACGATCTAGCGGGATTGACCGCAGGTGGCAGCATCGATGTGTCCAGCGCTGATGCGGTGGTATGGCTGCTGCGGTTGTTGCGGCGTGCAGGCATCGTGCATGGAGACATGAAGTCCACCAATTTCCTTCGGCAGGGAGAAGGATTCGCGCTCATCGATGTGGACGGTCTGACGCGTCACGGCGGTGATGCGGCCAAGGACGTTGCACGCCTGCTCGCGAACTGGCCGGAGGGTTCGGCGGTGCGGGATACGGTACGTGCCGCTATAGTGCGCGCACCTGAGCTGGAGGCATTGGTGCGGTGATTATTCTCGGTTTGTCCGGGGCCCTTGGGCACGACCCATCGGCGGCGCTACTCATCGACGGCGAGATTGTTGCCGCGGCGGAAGAGGAGCGTTTCAACCGGGACAAACATGCCAAGGGCGTGATGCCGGTTCTGTCTGCCCGCTACTGCCTGGAAGAGGCGGGTATCAAAGGCTCCGAGGTCGACGTGGTTGCCTTTCCCTACGCGCCGGTTTCCATCTTCGAGCCCGCGCGATGGCGCTACGCGGCAGGTTACTGGTACGCGCCGGATCGAGCGCTCGACGCAATCTTCAACGGGAATCGCCGTTACCGGCGTAACCGAAAGAAAGTTTTCGAGGCTGGCGAGGCGTTTGGTATCGATTGGTCGCGCACGGAGTTTGTGCCGGTATTGCACCATCTGGCGCATGCCTCCAGCGCTTACCATCTGTCGGGTTTTGAAGGTCGCTGCGCAATCATGGGCGTGGACGGCAAAGGCGAGTATGCGACTACGTTCTTCGGTTACGGCGAAAACGGCAGAATCCACAAACTCAAGGAGTTCTACGATCCGCACTCTCTGTCCGGCATGTATGGAGCCATGACGGAGTTCCTCGGCTTCGAGATGCTCGACGGCGAATACAAGGTGATGGGGATGGCGCCGTACGGCGACCCCACACGTTACGACCTGAGCCGCCTGCTGCCGGAAAACCGGGAAGGATTTCGTGCCAATACCCGGTACATCAACACCGTCGGGCTGCGCCGCTACAAAGCCAATGGTCACGGTTACTACTTCAGCCCGAAGCTCATCGACTGGCTCGGGCCGCCGCGACGGGAGGAAACTGCAGACGAGCCCTACATCGACTACGCAGCCTCTGTGCAGGATCTTTTCGAGAAGCGCTGCCTGGCACTTCTGGAACAGTATCTGGGTGATGAACTGCGCCGCTCAGGCCAGCTCGCGTTTGCCGGGGGCGGAGCACTCAACGTCAAACTGAACCAGCACATTCTCGATCTGCCGCACGTAGAGCGGTTGTTCGTGCAGCCTGCCGCCGGTGATTCCGGCACCGCTCTGGGTGCCGCAACGTTCGTTGCTGCTGAACGTGGCGAACGGCTGATACCCATGCGACATGCTTATCTCGGCCCGGCGTACGATGACAGGTCAGTAAACGAAGCTGTCGCCGCCCACGGTGCGGCACTGCACGCTCGCAGGCTGAACGACACACCTGGGGAAACGGCGCGGCTGCTTGCCGACGGCCATCCGGTGGCGTGGTTTCAGGGGCGCATGGAGTTCGGCCCGCGTGCGCTCGGTAACCGCTCCATACTCGGTTGTCCGTCGGCTCCGGGCATCGCTGATCGCATCAATGAACAGATCAAATTCCGCGAGCGCTGGCGGCCGTTCTGCCCCAGCGTGCTGGATCGCGTCGCTCCAGACATGGTGGGCACCGACCACCCGGCACCGTATATGACCATCACTTTTCAGGTGCAAGATGGTTGGCGAGAGCGGGTGCCGGAGGTGGTGCACGAAGACGGGACGGCGCGCATTCAGATCGTGCAGAAAGACACGAACCCTAGATACTACGCGCTCATCGAAGCGCTGGAACAGCTCACCGGTAACGGCGTTGTGCTCAACACGTCACTCAATCGTCGTGGTGAACCCATGGTGTGCACGCCAACGGATGCCATCAACATGTTCCTTGGTTGCGATCTGGAGTATCTGGTGCTCAACGACATCCTCGTCACGAAAGCGGCACCGGTGTGATTCTGCAGCTCTGCCCGAGCGACTATCCGCCGTTTGCAGAGCTTTGTCAGGCCTACGAGAAGGCATTGCGCATGTCCGGTGAGCAATGTCTCACGGTGATACTTCAGCCCCCAAGCGCTGAGCCGGTTCAGGGGTTTGTGTATCTGGGTGCGGATGACATGCGCGCCACCAGAAGTGTGGCCTCGGGTGTTCGTCGTCTGCTTCCGGAGATGGTGCGTATGGCAATATGCCACCGTTATCGGGCGGCAAGCGTGGCGCGCATTCTCGGCCTCGAGCGCATGATTGTTGCGCACGAGTTTCGCTACTTTGCGCGTTGGCGGCGGCGGCTTGCGGCACGTTTGGAGCGGCACGCGACATACGCGGGTGTGTCGCCGCCGGTCTGTCAGGAGCTTGCATCGGTTGTCGATGGGGTGCAGCTGCTGCCCAATGTGCTGGACCTCGACGCAGTCGATGCAACCCGGTTGCCGCGCGATGAGGCGCGGCGCCAGCTCGGTCTACCAGCGGACGGCGTGGTGGTGGGGTGGGTCGGCAGGTTGCATGCAAAGAAGCGACCGGAGCTGGCCGTGCGCGCGATCGATGCCATGCCCCAGGCGGTCACTCTTGCCATGTTGGGCGAAGGCACTCTGGCGATCGACAGTCCGTGCATGCAGCGGTGCGGCTTCATTGCTGACGCGCGTCGTTACTATTCAGCGTTCGATGTGCTGCTCATCACCTCGGTGGACGCGGAAGCGTTCGGCATGACAGCGCTGGAGGCCATGGCAGCCGGCGTCCCCGTGGTGTGCAGTCGCGTGCCGGGGCCTGAATATGTTTTGGGTCGTACTGGCACATACTATGATCACGACACCCCGGATGCGGTGGCGCAAGCCGTAGCAGACGCTCTGGCGGCAGCGGTGGATGGCGCTGCCCGCCTCAGGGCGGAGCAAGAGTTTTCCGTGCCGGCGCTTGCGCGGCGGCTACAAGCGCTTGTGGCAAACAGCCGAAACGAGGACAGGGCGTAAATGAAGAAGAACATCGTTCGTGTGATAGCGGCACTGCCGGGCGTACTGATGCTGGCAAACGGTATCGGATTTCTGGCACAACCCGCGCAGACTGCCGCATCGCTCGGCATGCCGTATCTGGAAGGCATGGGCCGTAGTACCCAGGTCGGCGACATGGCGTCGTTTTTCGTCGCCATCGCTGCCATGTGTTTTCTGGGCGCGTGGCAGCGCCAGCCTATCTGGCTCTACTCGGCGGCAATGCTGCTCGGAGGGGCGGCGCTTTTTCGCACGTTGGCAACGCTGCTGCACGACGCGCCATTCGCAACCGTTTTCATCGCCGTGGAGGTGGTGCTTACCCTGGTGCTCCTCGGTTGCGCGCGTTCCTTCGCTGCAGCCCGAGGTTGACGCCGCCTCAATACACTGGCGCCTCGCCAGGCGGGCGGGTCTTGAAACGCTTGTGCACCCACAGGTACTGCTCTGGCTGGTGGCGGATGTGCGCTTCGAGCAGCGCGTTGATGGTGGTGGCATCCGCAATGTCATCGCCCGTGGGGAAGTCGCTGAGCTTGGGGTGAAATTCGATGCGCCACCGGTGTGTGCGTAAATCCCGGTGCGTCGTCATCAGCACCACCGGCGAGCCGTTCAGCCGGGTAAAACGGCTGGTGGCCGTGATGGTTGCCGCGGGTACCCCGAAGAACGGCGCAAACACGGAATGCTTGGCGCCGTAGTCCTGATCCGCGGCGTACCAGATCGAGCGGCCAGCCCGCAGGCGTTTGAGCACCTGGCGTGTGTCCTGCCGCTCTACCACGCCGTCGAAGTAGTGGCGTCTGCCGCTGACTTGCAGCCATTCCCACACCGGGTTTTTGTTGAACCGATACATCACATCGAAGGTGCCGAGCCTGGCGAGCGGCTGACTGATGACGTCCATGGTGGTGAAGTGTGCGGCCAGCACGAGCACGCCGCGGCCTTCGGCCTGGGCTTTGCGGTAGTGCTCGGCACCCGCCACGTCGATGTGTGGCGTCAAATCACGTTCAGGGTTCATCCATGGCAGCATGGCTTCCAGAGCGCCGAGGGCTGTGTGCTGGAAGGTGGCGCGCACCATGTCGGTACGCTCATCTTCAGACAGCTCCGGAAAGCACAGGTTGATGTTCACGGTGGCCGCATGCCGACGGCTGCCAGCCAGATGGTAGCCCAGCACGCCGATGCCGCGGCCGAGCGCGAACAGGGCCGAGACAGGCAGGCGGGCGATCAGCCAGCCAAAGCCGACAATGATCCACGTCGGCCAGGCGCGGGGGGAGCGGAGCCCGTAGGCATGGGTCTTCTTGCGTGGCACGGGCGCAGTGTACAGAAAGCGTCGGGTGCTATGATGGCCTCGTTTTGCAGAGAGGGAATCCCGTGGCGCAAGCAGACATCGATGCAATCTGCGCGGAGCTCACCCGGGTGTGGTACGAGCAGATACCGCTGTCTGCCGCCATGCAGGTCGAACTCGTGTCGTTTGCCGACGACGTGCTGACTGTGGCGGCGGACCTCGCGCCGAACATCAACCTGCATGGCACCGGCTTCGCCGGCAGCCTCTATGCCATCAACGCCCTGTGCGGCTGGTCCATGGTGCACCTGCAGATGGAGCTGCGCGGCCTCTCCGGCTCCATCGTGCTGGCGGATGCCCGCATGCACTACGCCCGACCCGTGAAGGAGCGTATCGTCTCGGTGTGCGACTTCGGTGAGCAGGTGCAGGCCTTTGAACGGCTCGAAGAAAGCCGCAAGACGCGCTTCACGCTCACCGCCTCCATCGCCGCAAACGGCGAGCCCGCGGCCACCTTCGAGGGCGACTACGCGGTGCTGCTGCCCCGCTGACGCACATTTCTATAACGCGACTCAGCTTTGGCGCTGTCGATGCCGGTGGTATCCTTCTCCGGCTAACACTTCATTCTCTGGAGGGCGCTCTTATGTCAGCACAGCCGGATACCGTGGATAACGCCGCAGAGGCGGTGGCCGCCATCATCGCGCGGGCCCGCGCAGCACAGGCACAGATCGAAAACTACACCCAGGAACAGGTCGATGAGCTGATCCGCGGCATGGTGTGGTCGTGCGCGCAGCCGGGCGAGGCCGAGAAGATCACCAAGATGAAGCTCGAAGAAACCGAGCTCGGTGACTACGACGGCACCTACGCCAAGATCGCGGTGAAAACCCGCGCCACCCTGATGGACATCCTGCCGGACCAGTCCGTGGGCGTCATCGAAGAAGATAAAGAGCGCAACATCATCAAGATCGCCAAGCCGGTAGGCGTGATCGGCGCGCTGTCGCCGTCCACCAACCCGGAAGCGACGCCGGTGATCAAGGCCATTCAGGCGGTGAAGGGCCGCAATGCCATCGTCATTGCCCCGCACCCGCGCGCCAAGCTCACCAACCGCTACATTGTCGAGCGTATGCGCGAAGCCATCGCGCGCCTTGGTGCGCCGGCGGATCTCGTGCAGGACATCGGCGAAGTCAGCCTTGAGCGCACGGAAGAGCTCATGAAGCAGTGCGACCGTATTCTCGCCACCGGTGGTCCGGGCATGGTGAAGGCCGCCTACTCCAGCGGCACGCCGGCACTCGGCGTGGGTGCCGGGAACGCGGTGATCACGGTGGATGAAACTGCCAACATCGCTGATGCCGCCGAGAAGATCCGTATCTCCAAAACGCTGGATCTGGCCGCATCCTGCTCTGCAGACAACGCCGTGATCGCGGTGGAAGCGATCTACGACAAGCTGCTCGATGAGCTCGTCAAGCAGGGAGGCTATCTGGCGCAGCCCGGCGACTACGAGAAGATCGCCAAGGTGCTGTGGGACGATCATGGCCACCTGAACACCAAGGCGGTCGTGAAGCGCCCGCAGGTGCTGTGCGCCATGGCCGGAGTGGACATCCCGGAAGACCGCACCTTCATCGTCATGCCGGAAACCGGCACCGGACCGGAGCATCCCTACTCCGGCGAGAAGCTGTCGGCCGTCATGGCCTTCTACAAGGTCAAAGACATCGACGAAGCCATCGCACTCACCAACGAAATTCAGGCGTATCAGGGCCAGGGCCACTCCTGCGGCATCTACTCCACGAGCGACGAGAACATTCTCAAGCTCGGTATGCAGACCAAGACCTCGCGGGTCATGGTCAATCAGCCGCAGGCGCCGTCGAACAGCGGCAATCTGTGGAACGGCATGCGTCAGACGTTCTCACTGGGATGCGGTAGCTGGGGCAACAACTCCACCAACGAGAACATCAACTGGAAGCACCTGATCAACATCACCTGGATATCCAAGCCGCTGGCGACACCGAAAGTGCTGCCGGATGATGCGGAGCTCTTTGGCGATGTGATCGATCGCCTGGGCTGAGCGTCACCTTGGCTTACGATCCACCGCCCGCCTCGCTTGAGGCGTGGCGCGAACAGGCTGCGCGTCAGTCTCCTGACGGCGACCCGTCGACCCTCGACCGGCAGACGCCGGAAGGCATTCGGCTGAAGGCGCTTTATACGGCGCAAGACCTTGAGAGCCTTCCTTTCGTCGATACCCTGCCAGGGCTCGAGCCGTTCGTGCGTGGGCCGCAGGCCACCATGTATGCAGGCCGCCCGTGGACCATCCGACAGTACGCGGGTTTTTCCACCGCTGAAGAGTCGAATGCGTTCTATCGTCAGGCGCTGGCCGCCGGCGGCCAGGGTATTTCCGTGGCGTTCGACCTGGCAACCCACCGGGGGTACGACTCCGATCACCCCCGTGTCGAAGGTGATGTAGGCAAAGCTGGCGTCGCGGTAGATAGCGTCGAGGACATGAAAGTGCTGTTCGACGGCATTCCTCTCGACAAGGTCAGCGTCAGCATGACCATGAACGGTGCGGTTCTGCCGGTGCTGGCGGGTTACATCGTCGCTGCCGAAGAGCAGGGCGTTGCGAAAGAGGCGTTAGCGGGGACCATTCAGAACGACATTCTGAAAGAGTTCATGGTGCGCAACACCTACATCTACCCGCCCGCACCGAGCATGCGCATCGTCGGCGACATCATCGCCTACGCCACTGAGCACATGCCGAAGTTCAACACGATCTCGATCTCCGGCTACCACATACAGGAAGCCGGTGCCGACGCTGCGCTGGAGCTTGCCTACACCCTGGCCGACGGCAAAGAGTACATTCGCACGGCCCTTGCTGCCGGGCTCGACATCGACCGGTTCGCACCGCGCCTGTCGTTCTTCTTCGGCATCGGTATGAACTTCTACATGGAGATCGCCAAGCTGCGGGCTGCGCGACTTCTGTGGGCGCGTATCGTCGACGAGTTCGAGCCGAAAAGCGCCAAGTCGAAGATGCTGCGCACGCACTGCCAGACTTCCGGCTGGTCGCTCACCGCGCAGGACCCCTACAACAACGTCGTGCGCACCACCATCGAAGCCATGGCCGCGGTGTTTGGCGGTACCCAGTCGCTGCACACCAACTCTCTGGATGAGGCGATCGCGCTGCCCACGGATTTTTCCTCGCGCATCGCGCGCAACACGCAGCTCATCATTCAGGAAGAAACCGGCATCACCGGTGTGGTAGACCCCTGGGGCGGCTCCTACATGATGGAGCGGCTCACTCAGGATCTGGCAGATCGGGCGTGGGCGCTGATCGAAGAGGTGGAAGCGGCGGGCGGCATGGCGAAAGCCATAGAGTCCGGCATGCCGAAACTGCGCATCGAAGAGTCCGCGGCCGCGAAGCAGGCGCGTATCGACCGCGGACAGGATGTCATTGTTGGCGTAAACAAGTATCAGCTGCACGAGGAAGAGGATGTGGACATCCTCGACATCGACAACCGTGCAGTGCGCGAGGCGCAGCTCGCACGGCTCGCCACGATCCGCGCAGAGCGGGACGAGGCGGCAGTTCAGAACGCCCTGCAGGCGCTGTCGGATGGGGCTGCGGGCGACGCGAATCTTTTGGAGCTGGCGGTGAATGCCACCAGACTTCGCGCCACGGTGGGGGAGATATCTACTGCCCTCGAAGTACATTTCGGTCGTTACAAGGCGGAGGCGCAAACGGTGGCGGGCGTGTATGGCTCGGCGTACGAGCACGACGAACACTGGCACCAGATCCGTGCCGATATCGAGCACTTCGTGGCACAGCACGGCCGCCGTCCGCGCATGCTGGTGAGCAAGATGGGCCAGGACGGCCACGACCGCGGCGCCAAAGTCATCGCCACGGCGTTTGCAGACGTGGGCTTCGACATCGATCTTTCGCCCATGTTTTCCACACCGGAAGAGGTTGCACGCCAGGCGGTGGAGAATGACGTGCACGTGGTGGGTGTTTCTTCACAGGCCGCCGGACACAAGACGCTGATCCCGCAGCTCATTGCTGCGCTTGCCGCCGAAGGCGCGCAGGACATCATCGTCATTGCCGGTGGTGTCATACCCAAGCAGGATCATCAGTTCTTGCGCGAAGCGGGGGTTACCGACATCTTTGGCCCCGGCACGCGCATACCCGAAGCAGCGCACGAAGTGCTGCAGCACGTCATCAAGGCCAACTGAAGCGGTTTTGCCGGGCGCACCGACAGCCGAGGACGTGCTTTCGGGCAAACGCCGCGCGCTCGGCAAAGCCATTACCCTGATCGAGAGTAACAAGGCGGAAGACGAAGCCGCCGGCCAGGAACTGCTGCAGGCGCTGCTGCCGCACACCGGAAAAAGCATTCGCGTCGGCATCACCGGTAGCCCCGGTGTGGGCAAGTCCACCTTCATCGAGGCGCTGGGTATGCAGCTCGTGCAGGCGGGCCACAGGGTGGCGGTGCTGGCCATTGATCCCAGCTCACCGGTTGGTGGCGGCTCGATCCTCGGCGACAAGACGCGCATGGAAGAGCTGTCGCGCCAGGAGGCCGCATTCATCCGACCGAGCCCCGCGGGCAACACCCTCGGCGGCGTGGCGCGGCGCACGCAGGAGAGCAAGCTCTTGTGCGAGGCAGCGGGGTACGACGTGATCATCATCGAAACCGTCGGTGTAGGGCAGAGCGAGTTTCAGGTGGCATCCATGGTGGATTTTTTCCTGGTGCTCATGCTGCCGAGCGCCGGGGATGAGCTACAGGGCCTGAAGAAGGGCATCATGGAGCTGGCGGATGCGCTCGTGATCAACAAGGCCGATGGCGATACTGAAAACGTGGCTTTGCGCACCCAACGGCAGTACGCGAGCGCGGTACACCTCTTGAACCACGACGCCGCGTGGACGCCGCCGGTACTCACCTGTTCAGCGCTGCAGCAGCGGGGTATAGCTGAAGTGTGGCAAACCGTCGAGCGCTACGCGCAAGAGGCGCGCGCCAGCGGACGGTACGACGAGCGCCGCGCTTCCCAGCGTCTGGAGTGGTTCCGATCGCTTACCCAGGCCTTCGTTGAGTCCTTTCTCGCGCAGGATCCGGAGGTTCGCGCCTTGCGCGATGCGCTGCAGCAACAGGTATCACGCGGCGAAATCTCACCTTACCTTGCAGCGCGCCGGTTGGTGGGTATGCTGCGAGGGCCCAGCACTTCGACGCCTGATCATGCCTGACACAGACCTTCTGCTGCCTTCCCTGCGCGACACGCACGTAGTCGTGGTGGGCGATGTGATGCTCGACCGCTACTGGCACGGCCAGGCACAGCGGGTGTCGCAGGAAGCGCCGGTGCCCGTTGTCGACGTGGAGCGGGTGGAGGATCGCCCGGGAGGCGCTGCCAACGTGGCCCTGAACATCGTCAGCCTCGGAGCCCGTTGTACCCTGATCGGTGTCGTTGGTGATGACGATGCCGGTCTGGCCCTGCGCGGCGTGCTCGAAAGCGCAGGGGTGCAATGCGACTTCGTCGTAGCCCCGGATTACCAGACGGTTGTGAAACTGCGTGTGATCAGTCAACGCCAGCAGCTCCTGCGCACGGATTTCGAAAAGCCCATGCCGATGGTGGCTGAAGCGGTCGAACGCAAGGCGCGCGACCACCTCCAGGGCGCAGCGGCGCTGGTACTCGAAGACTACGACAAAGGCACGCTCAGCGAGCCGGGAAGCCTCGTGCAGGCTGGCCGTGAGGCCGGGGTAAAGGTACTGGTCGATCCCAAGGCGAAGTCGCTCGATGCCTACCGCGGCGCCTACATCGTCAAACCCAACGATCATGAGTTTCGAGCGCTCACAGGCGCGTGGAAGGACGACGACGAGTTTGCAGCAAGCGTCGAGCGCGCCTGCCGTTCGCTCGACCTCGAAGCGTTGGTGGTTACGCGCGGCAGCAAGGGACTGATCGTCGCCATGGCTGACGGTAGTCATGAGCATGTGCCGGCTAACGAGGTCGAGGTGTACGACGAGACCGGCGCTGGTGACACGGTGATCTCCGTCCTGGCGCTTGGTACCGCTGTGGGGTGGGCCCCTCCCCGCAGCGCACGGCTGGCAAACCTCGCTGCCAGCCTCGTGGTGGCGAAGCTCGGCACCGCCACGGTGTCCGGGCCGGAACTCGCCTACGCCGCTGCACGTAAAAACCGCAGCGACCGAGGTATTCTCTCGCGGGCGCAGTTGGTCGAAGCGGTGCGTCGGGCTGCACAAGCGGGTGAGCGGGTGGTGTTTACGAATGGCTGTTTCGACATCCTGCACGCAGGGCATGTCACCTACCTGGAAGAAGCGAGAACCCTCGGAGATCGCCTCGTGGTTGCGGTAAACGACGATGCTTCAGTCAAGCGTTTGAAGGGAGCGACCCGGCCCGTCAACCCGCTGGACCGCCGGCTTCGTGTTCTGTCGGGGCTAGCGGCAGTAGATTGGGTTGTGGGATTTGAAGAGGACACCCCAGAGCCGCTGTTGGAACTGTTGCGCCCACATGTTCTGGTCAAGGGCGGCGACTATGCACCCGATGAGGTGGTAGGCCACGAGATCGTGCACGGCTATGGTGGTGAAGTGCGCGTACTCAGCCTTGTGGACGACCTCTCCACCACCGGCATTCTGGAACAACTCCGCCAGGGTTGAACCCAGAATGTGACGCGCATCGCATCCCGTTTCTGACAGATTGCCAGAATGGTGGATGACAGGGGCCGCAGGACGCGGCCGATAGAGCTTCAAAGAAGGAGGAAAGGATGCCTTCTAAAATTCCGCAATTTGCCCTTGCGGCGGCAGTGGTGCTTGCGCTTGCTGCCTGCAGTGGTGGCGGTAGCGTTGATGAATTCTCCCCCACGCCTCAGTCTCTGGATATCAGCGGCACCATAAGCGGCCTGAACGGTTCGGTGGACCTGACGTGGAACGGCGGAGCGGTGGAGCTGACAGCCAACGGCGCTTTTACCGTGGACGATGCGTTTCGTAGCGGTGAATCCCTAACGCTTGCGCTCGACAGCGTGCCTTTGCAGCAACGTTGTGAGATCACCAGCCCTGCGGACTTTTCGGACCGCACGAGCGACATCGCAGGCGTGAACATCACCTGTGAAGACCGCAACTTCGTGCGTGTGTTTGTCGACGACTTCGACTCCGGCAATTTCATTGCTGGCGTGACGGTTACGGCGCAATGGGACGCGGGTGCTGGTTTGCAGACTCAGGAGGCAGCCACCGGCGTCAACGGCGAAACGGGTTTCGAAATCGAGGAGTTCGACGGGCGCATTGTGCTGTCGGCGGACCTTCCGGGCTACGGCGAGCAGACCCAGGTGGTGGTCAACACCAGCACGCCAACCATCCACGTGGCGCATCTGATTATGCAGGAGGCAGATCTGGTGACGACCTTCGACGTTGCAACCGGGGCAGCTCTAGCGGTTGATAGCCTGGCGGTAGTCAACGTGCCGCCAGCGGCGCTGCAGGACGAGGCTGGCACTCCGTACAACGGCCAGGTAAACGCTGAACTTACCCTGATCGATCCGAGCAGCGTTCCTGGTCTGACCCCCGGCGACTACCTCACGCTGGACGGCGCGCAAGTACAACAACCGGTAGAGACTTTCGGCGGAATTCAGCTCACCCTGACGGGCTCTGCTGGCGAACTGCTCAACCTGATACCCGGCCAAAGCGCGTCGGTGAACATGCCGGTAGCTGCCGCCGCAGTGGCAACAGCACCTATCGCAGCATCGCTCTACTACATTGACCCGCTCACCGGATTCGGCGTGAACGAGGGTGCACTTTCGTTGCAGAGCGTCGGTGGGCGCACGGTATACAGCGGTACGGTGGATCACTTCTCCACCTGGCATGCAGGCAGCACCTACGCGGTGACACCGATAACCGGTTGCGTGGTGGATGTGCAGGGTAATCCGCTGCCTAACGTCACCGTCAGCGGCGAAGGCGTGGGGTTTCTTGGTACCACGCGCACGGTGTCGCAGGCAGACGGCAGCTACAGCTTGCCAGCTCGCGACGGCAGCGGCCTACTTGTGACGGCAAGCGACGGCTATCAGAGCCAGACGCTTCAGGCCGTTGCCGGAGGTGTGCTGGAGGAGTGCCTTGTGGCCTCTTTGCTGGCCACTACCATCAATCTCTCCTGGGGCGAGAACCCGGCGGATCTAGACACGCACTTCTTTGGGTTCTCTGCAACTAACGCCAACGATGACTTTCATGTGGATTGGACAGACCGCTCCACGACCGTCAACGGTGTCGACATCGAGCTGGATGTAGACGATGTAACGAGCTACGGCCCGGAAGTAGTGACGGTGCCGACCTTCCCTTTCGAAGGGGTCTATCGCTACGCCGTGCACCGGTTCAGCGGTACCGGCACCATCCAGTCTTCGCCGGCGCGCGTGGAGCTCAATCTGGGCGGCACCGTGTATCTGTTTGCGCCCCCGGAAGGCACACCGACGGATTGCTGGTCTGTCTTCGATATCCGAGTGGATGATGACGGGCGTTCAGAGCTGACGACCATCAATGCCTGGGTGCCGGAAGAGTATTGCACCGCCGGGTCGTTCGACCGTCCCCTGTGATCAACTGGAGAGCCTGACATGATTAACAAGCTATGTGTGTTTGCTGCGGTGTTTTTTGCGCAGATTGCCGCAACCTGCGCTCAGGCAGAGGGATTGAGCTGGAACTACACACAGCTCAGCTACCAGACACCGGAAGACAACGATGTTGAGGGAATTTCCGGCGAGCTGAGCGTGGCGATCAGCGGTAACTGGATTCTCCAAGGTGAAGTGTCCTACGCGGAGGATGATGGACGTAACAGCCTCGTTCTATCGCAAACGCGCTACGACCTGCGCATCGGTCGGGTGTTCCCACTCAACGAACAGTTCAGCCTGCTGGCAAGCGCTGGTTACACCCACGTGGAATATCGAGAGCGGCTGAACGGCAACAACGATCATGTGGGATTCGATGCAGCCAACCTGCAGCTCGGAGTGCGCGGTCGTTTTGGCCAGCGATTCGAAGCAGATGCACAGCTTGGGGTGCTGGTGGACGAAGATGACGTGAGTGATCTCCTATACGAAGTTTCCGTTCGATATCATGTCACTGACAACGTCGCCGTCAACCTGGGCATCATCGGCACCGAGGACGCAACATCTTTCGATGAGGTGATGTACGAGCTCGGCTTTCGCTTTGATCTGGGCGGCTGAGCCGCCCAGACGCTGCGTTCGACCTTCGCGACGATGCTCCCGGATCAATGTTCGTCTTGCCATTTCGCTTTCTTGATCTTGCGATGCAATCTGCCAACGGCTCTTGCAGCCTCATGTTTCTGCGCGATGGTCGCGGTGTTTCTGGCCTCCTCGCGGAGCATCTTCTGGTAGTTACGAAATCGGCGTGGGTCGAGCTCCCCGGAATCGATGGCCGCCAGCACCGCACACCCCGGCTCGCTCCCGTGCGTACAGTCGGCGAACCGGCATCGATCGATCAGCACGTCGAGGTCGTCGAACAGTTCCGCAACGCCGTGTGCTGTGCTGACGAGACCCAGCTCTCGAAGCCCTGGAACATCCAGAAGCAACGCACCTCCGTCCAGCAGATGCAGAGAGCGCGATGTGGTGGTGTGGCGGCCATGGGCATCGTCCTCTCGAATGCCGCCCGTGCGCTGAATGGTTCTTCCTGCCAGCGAATTCACCAGCGTTGATTTACCCACTCCGGAAGAACCGATGAGTGCGACGGTCTGTCCGGCCGGGCACCAGGCGCGCGTGCCAGCCAACGTTGTGGGATCCAATGCGTTGACCAGCTCGATTGGTACGCTGGCCGATACGCTGCGAACCCGATCCACGTAGATGTCCGCCTGGGCGACGAGATCCATCTTCGTCAGTATCACAACGGCTTGTGCACCCGATTCTGAGGTCACTGCCAGGTAGCGTTCCAGGCGTGACTCGTTGAACTCCTGATTGCAGGAAGTCACGATGAAGATGGTGTCTATGTTCGCGGCAATAACCTGAACTTCGCTGGTTGGGCCTGCAGCGAGCCGTTTCAGCAGACTTTTACGTTCCAGCATACGCACCGCTTTGTCTTTCGTTGGATTGAGCAGTAGCCAGTCGCCAACGGTCGGGCGCGATTCCGGCTCGCCCGCGTACCAGCGGCTGCCGAGCGTGAGGCGGTGTTCGCCTTGCGAATCCTGAACGATGATCGCCGAGCGGTGCACGGCCAGCACGCGTCCGGGTGTCAACGATTCAATTTCCGTTAGATCCAGTTGATTGGCGAAAAACGGGCTCCAGCCATAGTCCTGCAGTTTCATCAGGTGTGTCCTCAAGTAGGCAAGGGGTGCGCGCAGCGGCGCATTGCATGACCAGCGCTGCTACTTGAGATTGGGAAAGAAGTTACAAATGCCCGGTGACTCACCGGGCGAAATAATCAGGAAAGCGCTATCCCACCCAGGCAGCGCGGATGTACGTGCATGATGACGATCATAAAAACATCCTCCTGTGGGTTGACGGGCAAGAGTCCAAAGCATGCTCGGGCGGGTGCGATATTGCAAGTCGCGCACCTCGCTGGTTCTACTGATGGTGTGCGTTGCTTAAAGGGCGGCAATCGTCAGGCAGTTCATGCGCAGATGCTCTGGGTTGATGGTGCCGATCACCATACTGCTGACGCCGGGTTGAGATGCGACGAAAGCGAGGTCCTGCGGCCCCTGGTGGCCGCTACCCATTGCTTTCTTGACGAGTACGCCGACGCCCGAAGCCCCCGCTTCGGCGATAGCCTGCTGTTCGCTGAGATAGGCCCGGTTCAGCGTCGCCATGACCACATCCGCGCCGGCTGCTATAGCAGCTTGAAGGCCGGCGGCAGACTTTACGGATATGCCAACCGCCCGCACTTTGCCTTCGGTTCTGATGGCTTTCAATACTTCGAGGGTGCCGAACGTACCCAGGATCTCTTCGTCTCGACCGTCGGAGTGTATGAGCAGCACATCCAGCCAGTCCGTTCGCAAACGCGTTAACGATGCCTCCACGCTTTGACGTGTGTGCGCTTCTGTGAAGTCGTAGCGCGACTTGCCGCCCTCGAAGTTTTCGCCCACCTTGCTGCACAGTATCCACTGGTCGCGCTGTCCTTGGAGCAGGTTTCCCAGACGCGTCTCGCTGGTGCCATACGCTGGTGCGGTATCCAGCAGGTTGATGCCCAGATCGCGGGCTGTTCGAAGGAGCTCGCGCGCCTCATCATCGGTTGGCAGTGAGAAGGCGTGAGGATACTTCACCGCGCTGTTGCGGCCGAGTTTCACCGTGCCGAGTCCAATGAGCGAAACTTCCATGCCGGTATTGCCTAACGGCCGGTAGGTCATGTCCATGGCAGCCTGCCCACGGGAGCGACCGGTAGATCGAGGCTTGGCGTTTGGCATTCGGTGTGCGGCGGCGGTAGCAGGCCCAGGATGCGGTCGGCGGCATCGGGGGCAAGGGTGAGCTTGGTGGGCCAGCACTGGATGAAGTCTCCACGGCGCTCGACGAATGCCTCATCCGGGCGCAGCCGAGAAGCCTGACGTGGTTCTGCGCGGTCCACGTACAACGTACTGATGCGCGCCTGCGAGAAGTCCATCCAAGGCAGGCACTCCGCCAGCTCTCGACGGGCCTCGGCGATCTGTTCGGCGTCGTCCCGCTCTACCCCTTCCGTCGCGATCCGCCCCCCCAGATACAGGGTGTCACCGTGCGTAGTAATGGTGAGTCGGGGCTCCGGGCGGCTGATGTTGGTGAGGCAGTGCGCGTAGAGTGGGTACGCCAGTGGCTGTTGCACCAGTACCTGTCGAAGCGGTCTGCGTTGCATCGCTATCGGTTCGATGCCGAGATCCCGCTGGAGTGCCTCAGCGCCCGGGCCAGCGCAGCACACGAGGGTGCGCACGTGTAGAGAATTCCCCCCCAGCGTAAGCTCGAAGCCTTGCTCGCGGGCTGTGCAATTGCTGCCATCGATGCGGGCCCGGTAGATCCGCCCTGACACAGGTGTGCTGAGCTCCTGCAGCAACTGGGGTACATCGACAACCAGGTCTGCGAGCGCGTACATGTTGCCGTCGAAGCCGGCAAAAGCCGGCGGGAATTCTCGCCGGGTGAGCCGGTCGATGCGGCCGCGCAGCGACTTGCTGGCAAAGAAGCTTGTGAGTTTGCCGAGCGCGGAGCGGCCGGCGAACAGATAGTAGGTGTCGCTGAGCGGGGTCACCCCGGAGAGGTCGATCTCGCCGCTGCCTACCAGGCAGGCGCGCCAGCGCGCCGGCATACCGGCGATCGCTTCCGATGCTCCGGTGAGGTTGCCACCCAGGGCGTACTTCAGACCTCCATGAATCATGCCCTGGCTCGCCAGCGTCTGGCCGCTGCCCAGGGCATCGGCCTCGAACAACACGGCATTGTAGCCGGCTGCGATCAGGCGCCTGAGCGTCCACAGCCCCGCTACACCGCCGCCCACGATCGCTACATCTGCTTGTTGGAGTGTCACGTGGATAGTATGGAGATATGTCTTCCACGCGTGCAAATCTCATCCCTCAGTTCCCGCCAACGCGGGTTCTATGTCCGGGCTTTCTCGGCGATGAGTTCGATAGGTGCAATGCGTGAGGAGGGCACATTCTCCGCCATGTTGGCGATTTTCTGAGGGGCGTTGGCGCCCATGATGATGTGAAGCCCTAACAGGCTGCTGAGAAAGCAGCCTGGTATCCCGGCCAGGGACGGACGGGCCGCGAACCAAGCACGTAAGTGCTTGATTCGGCGTGAGCGGGCGACAGCCCGCGGTCGCTGAAAAAGTACAGGAAGTACTTCTTCAGCACCCTGCTAAAGGTGGAACGCCGCCCGCGGAGCTTCAGTACTCGGGCCAGTTCCTGCATCAGGCTGGGCTTGTCTGCAATGTTCATCCCTACGTGCATCATGTAAGCGCTGTCGAAGCAGGCGTCGGCGAATGG